>JBBQJD010000093.1:0-14751 GCA_038325595.1 Bacteroidales bacterium
AGAATATTATCAGCCTTCTTATATCTTACATCTGTGAACACCTGTGCAAGGGTTTCTTTATTATTCTCCTTAACAAATTGTCTTGAATCGCTTCTCTCCTCTTTTTCTCTGTAAAATGATTCAATGGCATCGCGGGCATAATCTTTATAAGTTTCTTTATGGATTATTGCTTCAAGCGGCAACCTGTCGGTCTGCTCCGGTTGATCCGCCGGCCATCCTAATGTTATGGTTGTAACCGGAATGACACCTTTTGGAAGATCGAGAACTCCGATGATCTTATCTGCCATGTATGTAGTGGTCCCGAGATAGCATATTCCCAGTAGCTTGGCTTCAGCAGCAACGCATATTGTCTGGGTTACTATCAAAGCATCAATCGCGGCAGTCATGAATGACAGAAAGTTATCATATCCCGGCTTTGCATTTCTCAGTTCACACCATTTATTAAACCTGTTGAAATCGGCGCATATTGTCAGAACTACAGGAGCCTCAACTACCATTTTCTGGTTGAAATGGGCAGGAGAGAGTTTCTTTTTGATTTCAGGATCCCTGGTTATGATTATACTGTATAACTGCATGTTGCCTGTAGATGATGCCCTGCAACCCATGCTCAGGATCTCGTTCAGAAGATCTTCACCGACAGGCTTTAAGGAATACTTCCTTATAGTCCTCCTGTTATTTAAAATGTCTGTCAATCCGGTCATTGCTGTGTTTCTATTGTTAAATTAATTATCTGTTCACGAAAAAACATAATATTCCGCAGCAGGCTCTTATCTTACCTCGAAATTGTCGAACTCAGCAGTGTTAAAATCACTCCCGATGCCAGCGAGCCCTTTTGTGTATCTCTGATCATTGATACGTGCAATTTCCTTATCATCAACCGACACCATTATATTGTCTCCTACAAACTTCATTGACAGATGGTACCATTTATAAGGCTCGAATGCAACTGTTCCGCTGCTGATCAAATGGCTTCCTGCATATAAACCCCATAAACCATTGGAAAGAATTTTGAACCAGTATCCCTCAGGATATTTCTTTGCACGGTAATTTTCAGTGATACGTCCCAAAAGAGCTGCGCTTCCTGTATCCTCACTGATATTTACATCACAGTGCACCTCATAATTTTCCCATCCGGTGTTTCCAAGCAGGCTCGATACAAAAGGATATATGTCAAACTCCCATTCATTGCCCTGCTGTGTAATAACCTGCTTAAGGCACTTCCCTTTACCGTCGTTTCTTTCATGAATTTCGAAAACTCCGCACTGGTCAATGAAGTATCTGGCAAGTTGCCCGGTCTGCGAGTTTTCGAAGTCGTCTTTATATGGCAAAGGGAAAGAAGCTTCGGCAGGTGAGTCAAAATAACCTTTGGTTTGCCCCGATGTTGTTGTTATGGAGTAAATTGATTTTCCGTCGAGTGTCAGCACAAAACTGTTGTCCCTTAGCCTTATATCGGGCTGCCTTGCGAACTCGCATTTATTTTTGGTTGATTTCCATACATGGAGCACCCTGCCTTTGAAGGATTTATCGAATGAGACAACTACAGTTTGCTGTTTTGTTGTGTCCATTGTTTCAACAATGAAGCTGAAATCATCCCCGGAGCGCAGGGTAACATAGCTTCCATTTGGTAGAAGTCCACAGCCACCGTCTGCATACCGCCATCCGGGTTCGGCAAACTGAGTGGTATGTGCAGCTGCCCATAGTGCAGGCTGGATTTCGAAATGCCCGCTCCACGGTGCATTAGCCCGCATCAGTCCTGATCCTGGAATTGACAGGTTATCATAATATGAGGTTATAAGGCTCCATGTAATAACTCTCGTTCCTTTCCCGATAACATAATTGCGGTTGTACAGCTTTCCAAGGTATTCAAAACCATCCCAGTCTCCACGCCATGGTCCTCCTTCACTGTTGTGTAATGGTTTATTCAGTGATCTGGCAGTTTCAGTGCTGACATAGGGGCTGTTTGTCCAGCGTTCATTATAATGTATCCCCAGAGTATGGACAGCAGCATTAAGCTCAGGATCTTTCTTCATATCCTCTGCGATATTCCAGTCAAAAATATCAGCAGCAATGATCTTAACGTCATTGAGCCCATTCTTATCCAGCGTTCTTCTGAGAAGCTTAATCCACTCAGCGTCATAAGGGCGCTCGTTCCTGATACCCGTGTAATCGATATTTATGTTATGATATTTTTGGGCACCTTTGATAAATGATACGATATAATCGGCATTATCCTGTGAATAGTATCTGCCTTCACCAATCCATCCCGGACAGCCCCATTCAAGGCAATCGGTAAAAATTTCAGGATTTCGTTCCTTCGCTTCCTTAAGTACCATCCATTCATAACCCCGATGAAAATTGTTTTCACCGGGATTGAGGTATTCATAACGTGTATGTGCATGACTGGGTTCTGTACCATCTGTGGAATTGACATCACCACCGATCTCAACCTTGATTATCTGCAGCGAGGCTCCGTATTTAGGTTTAAAAAGCAAATCGAAAAGCATGCTCTGTACTGCTGGAGGATAATCCATAAGCAGTTTTGAGGATGCACCAGCGCTTAGTGCTCCTATTCCTTCATAGATGCGGCCGCTGCCATCATCTCTGATATTGATTTTTACCTGGGAAAAAACACTCAGGCACATGCTTAACAATACGATAAGGGCTGTCTTTCTCTTGGTCATGGTTTCCTGAAATTTTGACAAATTTAACATTAAATCCATTTCACCGGTTCACGTCAGTCATGAATCCTTAATAAGGCTGATCACTTGCTTTAATGGACGATTTTTACTATAATTGTTATAAATAACAACTAAAAATTGAACAATGAGCCGACCAGTAACACTATTCACCGGACAATGGGCCGATTTGCCTTTTGAAACAGTATGCCAGAAAGCCAAAGCATTCGGCTATGATGGTCTCGAGCTTGCATGCTGGGGTGATCATTTTGAGGTAAATAAAGCAGATGCTGCTTATTGTGAAAATAAGAGAAAAATACTCGATAAATACGG
Source organism: Bacteroidales bacterium (assembly GCA_038325595.1). Taxonomy (GTDB): domain Bacteria; phylum Bacteroidota; class Bacteroidia; order Bacteroidales; family VadinHA17; genus LD21. The sequence continues at coordinate 3,009 of JBBQJD010000093.1, forward strand.
GCTTAAAGTATTTGCTGTATCCAATCATCTTGTCGGACAAGCAGTCTGCGACCGTATTGATGTAAGGCACAAAAGCATAGTACCTGATTACATCTGGGGCGATGGAGATCCTGAAGGAGTCAGGCAAAGGGCTTCTAAAGAAATGATAAGTACTGCAGAGGCTGCGAAAAGACTTGGTGTTTCCATAGTGAATGGATTTACAGGAAGTCCGATCTGGCATCTTATTTATTCTTTTCCGCCTGTAACCACAACAATGATCGAAGAAGGTTATGCAGATTTTGCAAACCGCTGGATACCAATATTGAACAGATATCAGGAGCTGGGAATACGTTTTGCTCTTGAAGTGCATCCTACGGAGATTGCATTTGATATTGCGTCTGCCGGAAAAACTCTTAAAGCATTGAAAAATCACCAGAGCTTTGGCTTCAACTACGATCCCTCACACTTTGGCTACCAGGGAGTTGACTATGTAAAATTTCTTTCTCTTTTCGCCGAAAAGATCTTCCATGTCCATATGAAGGATGTAGCCTGGTCAAATATACCAACTGAAGCGGGAGTTTTCGGTGGCCATACTGAATTCGGCACATCTGGCCGATATTGGGATTTCAGAAGCCTCGGCAGGGGAAATATAAACTTTGAAGAAATTATAAGAACATTAAACCGGATAGGGTATAAAGGTCCTTTATCGGTTGAATGGGAAGACAGCGGAATGGACAGGGAATTTGGAGCCAGGGAAGCATGTGAGTTCGTACGGAAAGTAGATTTTCCTTCTTCAAATATTGCATTTGACTCAGCTTTTGAGAAATAATGCCGTACGGAAAATAAACCTAACCTAACCTAACCTAACCTAACCTAACCTAACCTAACCTAACCTAACCTAACCTAACCAATAGACCTGATATGGAGACAATTAAGAAAACTCAGTTATTCAATGCAAGCTGTGTTGCATTGGTAGTTACAGCACTGGCTTTTGCCACAAGAGGCTCGTTTGTGGAAGCATGGGCAACTGAATTTGCTCTCACACATGCAGAAGTAGGCTGGATAATAGGCACTGCATTCTGGGGATTTACTCTTGCTATGGTATTTGGCGGACCACTGGTTGATATAATAGGTCTTGGAAGGATAATTTCAATTGCATTTTTCTGTCATGTTGCCGGGATAGTTCTTACAATTGTTGCAACAGGTTTCTGGTCATTGTTCATTTCCACACTATTAATAGGTATAGCCAACGGCAGCGTTGAGGCCGCTTGCAACCCATTGATAACCAGTATGTATACAGATGATAAGACCCGAAGGCTTAACCGGTTTCATGCCTGGTTTCCTACAGGAATAGTAATCGGTGGCCTTGCAGTGTATCTTTTCAATAACATAGGTTTGACAGATTGGCGTTACGCCATGGCAATAATGCTCCTGCCGACATTTGCTTATGGATATATGTTCCTGAATAAGAAATTTCCACAGACTGAGCGCGTTGTATCGGGATTTTCATATAAGGACATGTTAAAGGCTTGTGTCAGTCCTTTATTCCTGTTCATGGCTTTCTGTATGATCCTTACAGGCGGAACAGAATTAGGAACAAATCAATGGATCTCTGCCTTGCTGCAGAATGTATCTGATAACCCTATTCTCCTCCTCGTATGGATTTCGGGAATCATGGCTCTGGCAAGACAATTCGGAGGAACCGTTATCCATAATATGAAGTCGACTGTTGTGTTATTGACTTCATCGGTACTTGCGTTTATTGGCTGCGTTTTAATGGGTTATACAAGCGGAGCAATGGTCTTTGCATCTGCCGGAATATTTGCACTGGGAGTAGCCTTCTTCTGGCCATCAATGCTGGGATTTGTATCTGAAAACATCCCTCAGAGCGGAGCCCTGGGTCTTGCTATTATGGGTGGAATCGGATTTCTTGGCGGGGCCATAGCGCAGCCAGTCCTGGGAGCCATTTTTGACGCCCAGACTATTGCAGCGGTTCCGGAAGGTACGGCTGTTGATATCCTGAAATCCGCTGTTGCAGGATCACAGGAAGCAGCAAGCTGGGCAACAGCACAATTAACCGGAGGTGCACATACTTTAAGGATGGTCGCAATAGTGCCCGCTGTACTCATCGTATTATTTACCTTCCTGCATATATGGAAGAGAAAACAGGTTTAAATCAGGTGCCGGGTGCCGGGTGCCGGGATTTAGAGTCATAATTATACGGACAAATAATTATTCACATAAATATTGGATATGAAAAAGTTAAAAATGGGTATGATAGGAGGCGGTATCGGAGCATTTATAGGTGATGCTCACCGCCGTGCATCAAGGATCTGCAATGATTTTGAACTGGTTGGCGGGGTATTTGACTCCGACTATGAAAAAAGTATGTTGTTTGCAAAAAATGAAGGCATTTCTGCTGATCGCTGTTATAAAAGCGTCGATGCCCTGATCAAGGCAGAATCATCTCTTCCTGCAGATAAGAGAATGGAAGTGATTGCAATCGTTACACCTAATGCACTTCATTATCCTTTTGCAAAAAGTCTTCTTAATGCCGGTTTTCACCTGGTTTGTGAAAAACCAATGACAATGACAGTTGAAGAAGCTTTGGAACTTGAAAAGCTTGTAAAATCAAATAAGCTGACATTTGCACTTACTCATACATATACCGGTTATCCTATGGTCCGGCAAATGAGAGATATTATTGCTTCCGGAGCGCTTGGTACAATACAACGCATTGATGCTCAATATTATCAAGGTTGGATCAATTCAATTATTCATGGCACGGGAAGCAGGATTACTGGTGTATGGCGGCTCGATCCAAAGCATGCAGGCGTAAGCAGCTGTATGGGAGATATTGGTGTGCATGCATTCAATCTGATTGAATATACCACAGGTCTGGAGATTAAGGAAGTTCTATCTGACCTCAGCTCTGTCAAGGATGGGATAAAGCTTGATCTCGATGGTACGGTTTTATTGCGATTTGGCAAGAAGTTAAAAGGAGTAATCAGAGCCAGCCAGGTATGCGGAGGTGAAGAAAACTGCATCACAATTGCTGTTTATGGATCAAAAGCAAGCCTCAAATGGGGACAGGAAAATCCAAATTATCTCTATATGCTGAGCGATACTGAACCGACAAAAATCTACAAACCGGCTCATGAATACAATGACCAGCTTGCCGAGATAAGTCATACCATGCCGGCAGGTCACCCGGAAGGTATTTATGAAGCACTCGCTAATATTTACAGGGGAACAGCAAAATCAATCAGAGGAGAAAAGTTTGATGCAGGTGAATTTCCTACTGTTCATGATGGAGTAAGGGGCATGAAGTTTATTCATTCAGTTGTTGAGTCGAATGCGAATGGAAATATCTGGGTGAAGGTGTAGATTGGGAAACGGGTTCAAGGTTCAGGGTTCAAAGTTCAAGGTTCAAGGTTCCAGGTTCAGGGTTCCAGGTTCCAGGTTTCAGGTAAATCAAAATGTTTAATCCCTCCCGGCAAAACAGAGGCCAGGGGGTGAGTTCATGATTTTGACTGTTCAGAGTTCTCAATTAATGTAAACATAAAATAGAAAACATTATGGAAAAGAGAGATTTATCAAGGCGGAAATTTGTTGGCCTCACAACATTAGCTACAGCGTTTGCTGCTGTTCCCGGATTGAGTTTTACCGGTCTTTTAAGTCAGGAAAAGCCTGACTCTAAATTCGGAGGGGTTCAGGTTGGAGCTATAACATACAGCTGGCGCAGCATGCCCGGCAGTGCTGAGGATATTCTTAAGTATTGCCTGGAATGCGGTATCAGTTCCATTGAGTTAATGGGTGATGTTGCTGAAAATTTTGCAGGATTACCAAAAGGACCTGCAAGACCTGCCCAGGGCACCACATTATCCCAGGCTGAAATAAATGTACTGGAGAAGGAAAATAAGGCAGCAACCGAAAAACAGATGCAATGGCGACTGGCAGCTCCAATGGCTAAATTCAAGGAACTGAGGAAAATGTACAATGATGCCGGTGTAAAAATCCATATCGTAAAATTTTCTCCTGAAAACTGGACAGATAAAGAGATCGACTATTCTTTCAAGGCCGCTAAGGCATTGGGAGCCAATGGGGTATGTAATGAAATAGGCGATAATGCTGTTAAGCGAATAGCCCCTGTCGCAGAGAAGAACGGGATGTATGCAATTTTGCACCAGCACCTGCAGCCGGGAGAACCAGGATGGACTTTTGACAAATTCCTGGACTATTCACCAGCTGCCATGCTCAACTTTGACGTCGGACATTATTTCGGGGCTACCGGCCTTCATCCAAATGGAATAATCGAAAGACTTCATGACAGGATTGTCAGCATTCATCTTAAAGACAAGACCGGACCAAAAGGGAATCCGCCTAACACCAATATGCCCTGGGGAAGAGGAGAAACTCCAATTTCAGATATTCTTTTGCTTCTTAAAAAGAACAAATGGCCTATCCATGTTGATATTGAACTGGAATATCCGGTTCCCGAAGGTTCGGATGCCGTTGCGGAAGTGAAGAAATGCGTTGAGTATTGCAGGCAGATCTTAGGTTGATTTAATTCTCAGTAGTACCTGATATTATTTCCATGAAAAGTTATTTGTTCCGTCTGGGATTTATCCTCTTTTTGACTTCTGTTCTTGCAGGTTGCGGAAAGAAGGTGACAAATGGCAAAGTTAATATCCTCATTCTTAGTGGTCAAAATAACCATGAATGGCAAAAAACTACTCCGCTGCTCGTTAGAATCTACGAACAATCAGCTCTCTTTAATATAAGTGTCACCGAAAAGCCCGATACACTTTCTTATCATGATCTTAAAGATTATGATGTATTGGTAAGTAACTGGAATACCTGGCCTGATAATGAACTGAGAATGTCAAAAGAATGGGAACAGGATTTTACAAAATTTGTCAGGAAAGGAGGTGGAACTGTATTCATACATGCGGGAGCATCATCCTTTTACGGATGGAATGATTATCACCAGATTGGTATCGGGCGATGGGGAAAAGAAACACATCATGGAAAACCTGCAAAAGGTAAAGTAACACAACTTGACAGAGAACATCCCATAACTAAAGGAATCAGCGATTTTTATATTATTGACGAGCTTTGGGAAAAAGCTGAAATTTCCGGAGAGGCCAGGGCATTGGCCTCACTTACAGGTACCGATGAAACAGACGGTCATGAGATCATGGAGAAAGCTGTATTCGTGCATGAGACAGATAAAGGCCGTAGTTTTTATACTATACTTGGCCATGATGAAAGAGCTTTGCTTAATTCAGGCTTGCAGACACTTCTCCTTCGGGGAACTCTCTGGGCAGCAAAGCGGGAAATATATTACGATATCCCTGCCGGACTAAAAAACATGCAGGATTCATATTCAAATTCTCTTTTTTTTGACAGGTCTGATACAACCTTCGGACTTATTAACGGGGAGGAAATTATCTGGCAGTACAACTTTAATAACCGTTATGGAAAACAGTACTTTCATCCTGTTTCGGCGCTGAACTCCACCCTTACATGTGTCAGTCCCCCCGACCATCCATGGCATATGGGATTATGGTTTTCATGGAAATTCATAAATGACTTAAATTACTGGGAGTATCTTGACAATTATAAATCCGATGATAGCGGTTACAGGTCAGAAGGCATTACAACCATTCAGGAAAATGAATTCTCTGAAAATGAGGATTTCTCAGCAGACCTGAGACTGCACATTGTTTATAAACCATATCAGGGTGAACCGGTTATGTCTGAAAAAAGTAACATACATATTTCTGCTCCGATGAATGATGGAAGTTATTATATTGACTTTGATAATGCATATACTGCTTTGAGCGATGAAGTAATCCTTGATCGTACGCCTGTCCGGAATGAACCGGGTGGAAGGTCATGGGGAGGATATGCCGGTTTATCAGTAAGATTCAGCCAGGATTACACATCACCTGTAATTATTGCACCGGATGAAAGTGATAATTATAAGCAAAACGACTGGGTATATATGGGATTTAATACTTTAACAGGCGAAACTGCAGGCATGTGCATCCTGAAAAATCCTGAATTTACAACCAACAACACCAAATGGTATGTTATCAATACACCTGAGATCCCATTCTTTTATTATAGCCCTGCTGCATTGTATGATGGGAAAATTGTACTGAAGAAAGATGAACAGCTTCGGCTCAAATACAGGGTTTGGATTATTCCGGGCAAATCAGAAAAAGAAGATTTGCAGGCTAAATATGATTCATATATGACAGAGTTTGCCGCACTCAAAGAATAAAAAAAAAATCAATGGATAAAAAAATTAAAGGCAGCAGGACAATCTCCCGCAGGGATTTTGTCAGGAAATCGGTAATCAGCACCGCAGGAATTGCTCTCCTGCCAACTATACTACCTTCTTGTTCAAAAAGCAAGGGTGCAAATGACAGGATAACAATTGCCCACATAGGTGTTGGTGACAGGGGGACTGCTGAACTGGTCTATTACCTACTGCCTCTGAGGGGCGCCATCAATATTGCAGTGTGCGATGTATTCAAGGACCGCAGGGAAAAAGCTGCTGAAACTGTCAATAACTTCTACAAAAAAAATAACGATCCGGTGCCTGAATGCAGCGCATACCTCGATTTTGAAGAGATCCTCCTGCGCAAGGATATTGACGCTGTACACATAACAACACCAGACCACTGGCATGTTCCGGCTGCAATTAAGGCAGCCAGGGCGGGAAAACATATAATGCTGGCCAAACCTCTCGGATTAAGCTATCCTGAATATCAGATCCTTGCTAAAGAATTGAAAAACAACGATGTCAGGTTCCATTATGGCACTCAGCAAAGGACATCAGACCATATGAAGCTTGGATATGAAATGATACGGGATGGTCTTATCGGTGCTATTGAAAAGGTTGATGTATGGGCTCCGGGGAAGAACCCCGTGGAGAGTCCGGTTTGTAACGAAGTACCGGTTACTCCGGACTTCGATTTTGACAGGTGGACAGGACCGGCACCATTGAGGCCATATTGCCCCGACCGCGTAACAAATAACAGTTCATGGTTCAATTATGACTACAGCATAGGTTTTCTGGGTGGCTGGGGTGCTCATCCACTTGATATTATGGTATGGATAATAAAAGATCAGATTTCAGGATCTTATACCTGCAAAGGATCCGGACAGTTCTGGGCTCCCGGAGGATTATACAATAATATTCTCTCGTGGGATGTAATCTGTAAATATCAGAATGGCCCTGAGGTGCATTTCGTAAGTGATGATGTTGCTACCATCAATGTTTTGAATCATCGTGAGATAAAAGAAACCAACGGTACAACCTTCTATGGTACAAAGGGATGGATCTCTCTCAGCCGTTCCTCAGCACAATCAAACATACCGGAGCTCCACGGAAAACTAAATAACTTTCCGAAAACCAGTGACGGATGGATCAAGAGCGAGAACAACATGATGGGTCAGGCTTTCCTTGATACAATAACCGGTAAGACAAAAGAGCTCAGTCCGCTCGACGAGGCAATTTTATCTGATACAATAAGCCATATGAGCGATATTGCAATCCGGACAAAAAGGAAAATTACGTGGGATCCGGAAAAGGGTGAAGTTGTGGGTGATGCTGAAGCGAATAAATTGTTTATCAGGGAAATGAGAAGCCCTTACACGGTATAGTTTTCACTTTGATGTAATCATTAAGGGAAGTATTAAATATCCTTCCCTTAACCTATGGCCGTCAACCTTAGCTATGCCCCTTAACCTCTGGCACTTTTATAGAATACTTTCCCGGTAAGCAAGAAAGCTCCGAATACAACAACTGCAAAAATATAACTGCTAAGTGCAAGCTGCATTCCACCCGAGATAATATGTCCGCTGGTGCACCCACCTGCCAGCCTTGCACCGAAAATCAGAAGAAATCCACCGGCGAAAGCCCATATTATCCGTTTAGAATTGGAATCTCCTTTGTATTTTTTCCAGTTATCATGTATCAGGGTCAGTTTGAAATCTTTTCGGATAATAGAAAGTATTAGTCCCGACAGAAAGGCTCCTGATAAAAAGATCAGCTCCCAGTTTCCGGATGGGGAAATAGTTTTATAATATTCATTATCAGTGTTTCCAATGATCAAATCGCCTAAATACGGGTATAAGCCTGAAGCCCCCAAAACTCTGTTTGTAGTTATTGTTAAAAAAATAACAGATGTCAGAAAAGCAAGTCCTATTCCGGAATACAGCCATTTATAGTCTCTTGCTTTTTCCAGATTGTTCAGCCAGAAAGCTATAACTACCATTGAAGCTCCGATGATGAACACCAGCAAATAAAAAAGAATGTTATTGTCAGTGGCTGTCTTTAAAGCTATCTGACCTAAGTCCGGACCAAGGATGTTTTTAATTGAAGGAACAAAAATAGTATAAACAATTCCGCCTGCCAGAGCACCGAAGAATCCAGTCAATGCGTCAAGAGATCCTTCCCCCATCGATATCGGCAAAGTTCCGGGACAATAGCCCAAAACTGCCATTCCGATCCCGAAGATTAATCCACCGCTTATTATTCCTACGAGCAACAGGGGCTTTATATGGTATGATGCAAGTCCTAAACCTATTTCTACATTCACTAAGATCATCCCAATACCGATTGCAACTGCAATAGCTTTGGCCATTGTAAAATTGTTCAGCATAGCCATCCCGCTGATGGTGTTGTAACGGTTTAATCGCGAGTACTGGAGTATTGAGCCAAAAAGGAAGCCGAAAAAAAAGATTAGAAGGGTCATGTTTGTCTGGTTAGATAGTTAGTACTGTTTTAAAATCTGGTGCTGGGTGAGAAAAATTCCAAATTCCAGGTTTCAGGTTCAAAATGTCAGTTCAGGCTTTCAGTTATGTGTATCAACCTGGAACCTGGAACCTTGAACCTTGAACCTGGACCCTGGAACCTTGAACCTGAAACTTTGAACCTGAAACCCTGAACCTGGAACAACTTTTTTATTCTTCGTCTTCTTTGTCATGATGGCGCCAAACAACCTTCTGTTCCGATTTATGATTCTGTCCGATAATATCTTTATACAATTCGGGCCTGCGTGCTTTCATGTATCTGTACCCTCCTGCCTGTGTGAGTTTTTCAGGAGTTAGAATGGCGGAAATGAGATCGTCTCCCAGAGTACGGCATTCTGCAATTATGTCTCCGAACGGATCAATGATCATTGAACATCCGTTTTTCAACTGATCGTCATCCATGCCTATCGGATTGGAAAACACTACATAGACCGCATTATCGTAAGCCCTCGAGGGGAGCCATTTCATCAGCCAGGCACGGCCTTTCATTCCATCGAACTCCAGCCTGAGTGAAGTCGGATCATTTTCCCTGTTGATCCATAGTGCAGGGTCTACAAACCCCGCTCCCGGCCTTGTTGATGGGGTGCACATGGTAACATGAGGCATAAAAATTATGTTTGCACCAAGAAGTGCTGTAGCCCTGACATTTTCAACTACATTATTATCGTAGCAGATAAGTATGCCGCATTTCCAGCCATAAAGATCAAATATGCAATATTCATTTCCCGGTGTAATATGAGCATTAATAAATGGATGAAGTTTCCTGTACTTTGCAACAAGTCCGTTCCTGTCAACACAGACATATGTTTTATATACTTTCGCTTCATTATCCTTCTCAAATAATCCGGCCAGTAGAACTATATTATTTTTTGCGGCTATAGCGGTCAGTCTTTTTACACTTGGTCCTTCCGGTACAACTTCAGCAACATCAAGCATTTGTTCCTTAGAAAAATTAAGTGCAAAAGTATAACCCGTGACGGAACATTCATGGAAAGCAATAGCATGCGCCCCTTCAGAGGCTGCTTTTGCTGCAAGTCTGTCAATAATGGAGAGATTATAATCCTTATCTCCGCTTTTATTTTCAAACTGTGCTGTTGAAATTTTAATCCTGTCCATTATTAAATGGCTGTTTATTGCTTTTTCTTTCTGAAAAAGAAATATCCGGCAGCGATAACAACCACTGCACCAGCACCAACTATAGCGCCTGTGTTACTTTTCTTTCCGGCTTCTTCTTCTTCGGCATAATAAAACTGTGGCTTGGCATCGGTATCGATGTTTACAGTATCCTTTTTAGGTTTTGGCTGATCCTGTCCGGAAACTAAATTCACTCCACCAATCAGAAGAACGGCTGACATCAAAGAAATTAAAAAAGCTGTTTTCATAAGATTCCTGTTTTATTGTTTTAATTAAGCTGTTTTGCAAGTTCATCATATTTTTCAGCTATGTCGGGGTCCGAAATTCTGTAAGTGTCAGCAAGCGTAAGAATTGCCTTTTTGTACACGGGATTCATTGTAAGACATGTACGCAGCAAACTTCTGGCTTTCTGAATGTCCTTGTTCATCATGAGCTTTGACAATTCAACATATGCTTCAAAATATTTCCTGTTCGCCCTGATAAGTCTTTCGTAATAACTGATTGCCTCATCTGTTTTATTCTGTACCGCGGCAATATTACCAAGATACATGAGAATGGGTTCAAAATCAGGATTTATTTCCAATCCCTTTTTTAAAACAGAATCTGCTTTCTGAAATTGTCCGTTCTTATACAAGGCTGCTGCAAAATTATAAAAAATCAATTCATCTTTGTCATCAACCCCGAGTGCACTTTCAAAATATTTAATTGCATCAGGTATATTCCCTTCAGTCAATGCATTATATCCTTTATAATCATCTTTTGTCTTTCTTTCGAGTACCGCACAGACAGGTATGTTTTCAACGTATATTGTATGGATTGAATTTTCCGGGGGCCATATTTTATTTACCAGCTGAAAAGGATGAATATACCTGTTAACCACTATGGCATAATCCCAATCTGACAGGCTTCTCTCCTCATACCTGAAATAAGAAGTCTCAATCTCAGGATTATTACGGAAAAGCCACTGAACAGAATAAGTCGCCTTTACTTTTACTTTACCAGTTAATCTCCTCTCTTTCAGATAATCGATCAGCCAATGTGAGGCCTCTGTCTGGCTTACGTAATAATAATCTGTTTCATATTCGGAATAAGCACCTTCCAACCCTCCGACGAGCTGATTATAATAAAGATAATGATAAGGATGGTTTCTGATCATGAAGCGAACCGGATGACTGGACAACATTATAAATAAGATAATTGCAGTCCAGCCAAAATACTTACTATTAATTTTTTCAAACAGGAATTTAAATCCTGCAGCAGATAACAGAACAATAACAGGATAAAGAAAAAGAAACTGCCTCCAGGAACTGTACAGGTTTGATTTCTGATAAATAACAAAAACCACCGGAAATATAATTGTGAATATCACAAATCCATATGCATACCTGGTATTTCCATGAAACGCTTTTTTAATAAATATGCTGAAAAACAACAAACCTGACAGAACAATCAAAGGGATTGTAATAATCATTGATTTAGGAAGATAGTACCAGGGCATGAAATCGGACCACTCTACTTTTCCTTCAAAGATCTGACGGAATGTATCGGGATAATGAGCCATTACTTTATATGAATCCAAAACATTCTTAACAGGATCCTGAAGTGCATATGGCCAGAATAAAATACCCAGAATCCAGGCTGCGATTGAAATTCCTGTTATGTAAAGGAATTTTGTCCTTATCACTTTCGAATCAAAATTCCTTTCGCTGATGTACCTGATAAGGAAGTACACAAAAAAGAAGAAATACAGGTAGCATATCAATAATAATCCACCTGCCCGTATACTTATGGAAAATGC
>JBBQJD010000094.1:0-14399 GCA_038325595.1 Bacteroidales bacterium
CATGGAGAGCACCAGAATTGAACTTAAGGCGGAAGAACCGCTTCCTGATTTCTACAAGACATTTGATTTAAAAAAGGACTACTAATGAAGAAAATAAATTATGTATTTATCTGCTTATTGGCAGTTTGGTGGAGTTTAATAACTGACATCCAGGCTCAGTCGCCCATTAAGGCGGGAGCTGCAAGAGAAAATATCACACCACCTCTGGGCACAATAATAAACGGCGATTTCCTTCCGATGTATGCCAGGGAAATTCATGATTCATTATATGCCAAAGCGCTGGCTTTCGATAACGTGAACACAATGGATTTCATGATTGATAAAAATTATCCAAAAGATAATTATGAGAAATTGAAAATGATTGCACATGAGATATCTGATTCAATAGTTAAATCTCTCAGGCATGCAAAATGGTCAGAAAACCCTGTTTTTAAGGTCGCCAACGGGGAAACCAATGTGGTAAGGCGTCAGCCATCTGAAAAATTGCTTGCCTGGGCGAAGGATCGCGTAAGAAAAACAGAATTTACTAAACTCGGTACTGCAGACAAAGCATCAGATGACATCAGGAGTCTTTACGCACTTGATCTTGTCAAGCTCGATTACTATGAACCACTATCCTATAATGTTCCAACCCAGGCAATAAGGATAGGCGAAGGCACAATTGGCACACTTCCGGGTGAGTTCTTCTCTGAAACCGGGCTGAAACTCAAGAAGACAGCTCCATGTAAATACTATTTTTCTATTTCACTGGCTAACGGGCAATTTGGGTATGTGCCGCCTGCATCTCAATTCCTGCTTGGCGGGTATGAAACCTGGTTGTGTTCGGGCAGTCTCCTGGAAGTGAATGCAGAAGAAAAAATTTCAAATACCCTTGCGGGTCTTATTCAGTCTTTAAACAAATAAACATCCACGGCCAAAAAGCTAAATCAAACGATAGTCTTTGCGATTTTGCGGTCGGTGGTTTTGGATTGTTACAGTAATAATTGAATTATTATAGACTCTACCATGAAATTCAAATCACTTTTCCTCATTCTGCTTTCAGGATTTAGTCTTCTTTCTGCACAGGTTGTTTATCTTGCTTACGATCCCGGTAATGCACGTATTAATGTACAATCCAATCAGGTTAGTATAGAAAATAACGTATTGCGGATGCTTTTGATAAATGATGGCAAAAGAATCAGAATCGCAGGGTTTGAAGACAAGATCAATCATGATAATATTATTACAGATCCGGTTCCGTTGTTTGAACTGACTTTGGCTGACAATAGCGTAGTCACTTCGGATGATTTTGTTCTGAAGGGGAAACCAGTTATAATAGATTATAATGCTAACCCGAAGGCAGAAAGTTATGCAGACAGATTTCCCGGGAAAAAATATTCAGCCGATTTTGATAATAAAGAGGCCGGATTATCCTTACACTGGGAGGCTGACCTCCGAAACGGTTCAAATTATCTCCGCCATATTTTCAGTTTCAGGGCTATTGACGAAAATAAGATTACAGGTATTACTCTCCTCAAACTTCCTGTTAAAGATGGTATGAGAAAAGAGGGTACGGTTGATGGCTCTCCTGTTATATACAGAAATATGTTCTTCTCACTCGAATATCCCCTGAGTAAAATAAGTGAGGATAAAAAATTCATAACATCTTCAATACCACGTTTAATCAGTTCTGTATCAACTGTATGGGGAGTTTCACCGGCAGGTCAGCTGAGACGGGGATTTCTTTATTATGTTGAACGTGAGAGGGCACATCCGTATCACCAGGTTTTGCACTATAATTCATGGTATGATATCTCGTGGCACACCAGGAAATTTACAGAGGACGAATGTCTGGACAGGATTAAATGGTTTGGAGACAGCCTTATCAATAAGCGAAATGTAGCATTAAATACATTTTTGTTTGACGATGGCTGGGATGATAACAAAACACTCTGGAAGTTCCATTCAGGGTTTCCTGATGGATTTGAAAACCTGAAAAAAGCAGCTGAGTCGTATAATGCAGAGATAGGTGTATGGTTATCACCTTTTGGCGGATATGGTAATGATAAAACCTCCCGTATAGATTATGGTAAAATGCAAAATCCCCCTTTTGAAACCAACGAACAGGGCTTTTCTCTGTCAGGTCCGGTATATTACAAGCGGTTCATAGATGTTACAGGTGATTTCATAAGGGACTATGATGTTTCCATGTTCAAGTTTGACGGAGTGGGGGCCGGAAGCGGTGCAGGAGTTATTTACCAGAAGGATGTTGAGGCATTTCTGAAGCTTATAACAGAGCTGAAGGAGATCAAACCATCTCTTTATGTAAGCATGACTACAGGAACATGGCCATCAGTTCATTGGTTGAAATACGGAGATAATATCTGGCGCGGTGGGGATGATACCAATGTAATGGGTGAAGGTTCAAAGCGCCAGCAGTGGATAACTTACCGCGATGCAGATACTTACAAAAACGTTGTGAAAAGAGGTCCTCTTTATCCTCTGAACTCACTTATGCTCTGTGGAATTTGCATTGCGGACTATTCTTATCCGGCCTCCTTTGAATTGAACGACAAAGATATTTCCGATGAGATCTGGTCGTTTTTTGCTACCGGAACAAACCTGCAGGAATTGTATATAAATCCCCATAAGCTCAATACAGCAAACTGGGACTGCCTGGCTGAAGCAGCTAAATGGGCAAAAGAAAATGAATTGTTAATGACCGATATTCACTGGATTGGAGGCGATCCTTCAAAAGGTGAAGTATATGGCTTCGCAGCATGGATGCCTCATAAGGCTATCCTTTCCCTCCGCAATCCTTCATCTGTTGAAAAAACCTATGTAATAAATACAGTACGGGATTTCGATATACCTGCCGGGTTAGGTGACAAGTATGAATTTTATGATGCAAGAACAAAGAATCAGAAACCTGTGACAAATAGCAAGTCTCTCGCTATAAAATTGCAACCGTTTGAAGTTAAGGTATTTAATGCATTATTGGAAAACAGGAAGTAATAAAAATCAAGTTAAAAAGTATATTATGATTAACAGACAGAAATCTGCTTGTAGTGCTGGATATCAGGCAATTGTGATTGTTGCATACATGATAATGCTTACAGGTTGTACAGGAGATAAAAATGCAGAATTAATACCAATTGTGGAAGCTGAAGATGAGGTTTACAAGTTCATTCCTGCCGGGAATGGAGCAGGGCCCATGTGGTGCCATGGCTCAACCAGCATTGTCAGGATTGGGGATAAGGTATTTGCCAGCGGACTGGAAACTGTTCCTGAATGGAAGCCGCTGAATAACTGCCGATGGATGTTATTTGAAAGAGATAAAGACGGCTGGAAGAAATTAGTGACTGACGAAAAAGGTCGTACCCGGGAACCCAGTCCAATGGCTGCATTTCAAAATGGACAATTCTTCCTGTCAGCTAATCCGACCCTGACTTCACTTTCAGATTATAATGGCCCCTCACGGCCTGAAATGTTTTTATTTGACAGTAAAAATGATCTGTCAAAACCCGAACAGAAATCTCCGGTCTGGGCAGGTACTCCTCCTTTTACAGAACATTCCTACAGGAGTCTGGCAGCGGATGGTGCTTCGCGAGAATTGATTCTTTTCCAGAATATTGACTACACTCATGCCGAATGGTCGTTTCTTGACAGGAATGGAAAATGGTCAGCACAGGGAAAAATCGACTGGCCATGGGGGGCCGATTACGAAGTTCCCGGACCCATACGTGTCTGTTATCCTAACGTTATGCTGAAAGACCGTGCAGTTTATTTCTGTGGCGTGAGTGATATTATTGAACCAAAAAAAGCATGGAGGGAGTATAAAAGAGAGCTAACCGGTAACGAGTGGGATTACGATTTCAGGCGCCTTTTCTTTACCTGGTCAGATGATATTGCAACAGGAACATTTCATCAATGGATCGAGATAGCAAGCAGGGAAGCGACATGCGGGTGGATCTCTCCGGGAGATCTGTGGGTTGCACATGATGGTGCCGTACATATTCTCTGGACCGAAAGGGCCATCGATGAGCGGCTTCGCGAAAAATTCTTTCCGGATGCAAAGCAATCACATTCAATTAATTATGCTATAATACGAAATGGCAAGGTTGATGTACGCAGGACGATTCATACTGCCGAAGAAGGTATAAGCAATGAAATTCCGGGACAAGCACGGTTCCACATAACACCTGACAGCCGGTTAATGATAGTGTATTTTGTAAAAGGAACCAATGCTGAAGGTCAGCCTGTAGCTGAAAACCGCATTGTGGAAATGACACCGGATGGTTTTCCGGGAAAGCCTGTAACATTGCCTTTGAAGCAGCCTTTTTCAAATTTCTTTTTGGCAACGGTAAGAGCCGGTTCACAACCTTCAAAAATAATAGATATGTTCGGTACTCCGGATGGTGTTAATAATGCCATGCATTATGCGAGGGTACTATTAAAGTAATATTTCTGCCTTTGTAATTTTCAGTCAGCGAATTTTCTCCGGTAATTTAAAGGTGTAAAACCTGTTATTTTCCTGAACTGCCTGATGAAATATGAATTGTTATTATAACCACAGGTATAACAAATATCTGATACTGAGTTGTTTTCATTGATCAGAAGCCTGCAGGCCTGTCCTACTCTGACCTCATTCAGAAACTGTACGAATGTTTTATTCGTTCTCTTTCTGAAATACCTGCAAAATGAGGCTGTAGATAGGTTTGCTCTTGAAGCTGCCTTCTCAAGGCTTATCTCATACTGAATATTATCAAGAACATATTTGTAAACCTTGTTGAGTCGTTCGGCATCCCGGTCATTTGTTGGATTCTGTATCACAGGACTTGCCAGGTACTGATATTCTCCGTTGAAAGCAATCTTCTCCAGAATCGACATAAGCAGAGTTAACCTCGTGAATCCGTATGAGCTCTCAATTCTTTCCATTAAATGCTCAACTTCGTCACGGGTTTTTCCTGTAAGCTTAATTCCTCTCCGCGACTGCTGAATAATTTTAAGAATTATTTTCGATTCAGGCAGGTTCCAGAAATCCGTGCCAAGCATTGAAGTATTAAATAGTATATAAATTGCCTCAGCGGTTCCCGAACCGGAACTTTTATCGCTGCACCATTCATGTGACACATCGGGGCCGATCATCACAAGATCACCGGGGACAAAAGGTTCGATGGAATCACCAACATACCTGGTCCCTGTGCCCTGCAAAACCAGCAGTATCTCAACTTCGGGATGAAAATGACGCATGGAAGGAAAACTATCAACCTTCATGTGGTTGATATGGAAGGAATGATTGATATTTACTTCTACCTTTTCAAGATTGGGTAACATGTCAATATTGTGTTATTTTTAAATACAAAACTATTATATTATCCGGAACTCAGGTAGTACTTTTGAATATCTTTACAGGCCTGTGTTATTAATGATTGGTATTAATGATACCTTTAATATAAAAAGAGCGCAATTAATTTAAAAAGAGGGCAATGGCAAGAAATATATACCTGGTTACAAACCAGACACATATTGAAAAAGCAGCCTTTCCGGTAATCGATGCACATAATCATTTATGGGGCAACTGGCAGGTTGAAAAGGTAGTTGAAACAATGGATAAAGTGGGAGTTGTCAGTTATTGCGATCTCACAGGCAATGTGCATATTGAGTTTTCCGGGGGTGGCTATGTTATCAGTCCGGGAAATATTTCCGAGTTCTTTGAAAACTGTTCGGATAAATACCCGGGAAGGTTTTACTGTTTTACAATGTCGAACTTTGCTCAGCCTTCTGACAAACCACTCTTCTCTGATCATAAGCGATTTGTGTCAGAATGTATTGAAACACTGAATAAACATGTTGAGAAGGGTGCAAAGGGACTCAAAATACTCAAAGAACTAGGCCTTCGTTACCGTGACGGACAAGGGAAGCTGATTAACTGTGATGATGAAAGGCTGGCACCTGTCTGGGAGGAAGCAGGACGTTTAAAGATTCCGGTTTTAATACATCAGGCTGACCCTGCAGGTTTTTTCGAACCGGTGAGCCCTGAAAATGAGCATTTTGAATCACTTCAGAAATATCCTTCATGGAGCTTTTCGGATTCCGCCTTTCCCCGTAAAGCCGAACTTCTGAAAAGACGCGATAACCTGTTAGGTCAACACCCCGGTACAACATTTATCCTGCCTCATTTCGGTAACTATGCTGAAAATATTCAAAATGTTTCAGAAGTACTGACTCAGTATAAAAACGCCTATATTGATTTTTCTGCAAGGCTTGATGAACTTGGCCGGCAGCCGTATTCTGCCAGGGAGTTTTTTATCAGGCATCAGGACAGGATCATTTTTGGAACCGACATGCCGGCAAATATTGAAAGTTCAGTCGAAATGTACAGGACATATTTCAGGTTTCTTGAAACCTACGATGAATCCTTCTATTCACCTGACTACGATGGGACATTCGACCGTGCCCGCTGGCCGATATGCGGGATAGGTTTGCCGAAAGATGTTCTGCGGAAAATTTATTACGAAAACATATTAAAAATAATCCCCTCTCTGGGATCTGTTAATAATTTAACAATAAAATAAAATGATTAAAGCTAAAGTAGGATTTATAGTTTATGGCGTTCATAAAGATGGTCTGGAAGATCCGATGGGTACCCCATTTATTGATGATAAAATTGTGGAAGGTGCCAGATTGGCTCTTAGAAACAGTGGTCTGGAACTGGTTGAATATAATCCGGTCATTGCCTCCAAAAAGGAAGCAAGGGATTGCTTTGACAAATTCAGGAAGATGAATGACATAGATGCTGTCATTCTCTTCTCAGGCACATGGGTGTGGGCTGCACATCTGATTGCTGCCATACGTGATTTTGCAACTACCGGCAAGGGTATTGTTCTATGGACAAATCCGGGTAGTCAGGGATGGAGACCTGTGGGAGGACTGGTAATGCAGGGTGCTCTGAAGGAAATCGGGATTAAGCACAGATTTGTTTATGGCAGTTATGAGGCTCCTGAGGAAATTGAAAAGATCACTTCATACTGCCGTGCCAGTGCCATGAAAAACTCATTGAACATGAGCACAATAGGTACCTTTGGTGGCCGGGGAATGGGTCAGACCTGCGGGGCCGCAGATCCTTCGCAATGGATGAAAACATTTGGCATTGATATAGATTCACGCGATACATCTGAATTGCTCGATTCCGCAAAGAAGATAACCCCCGAAGAGATTGCTGAGGCTAAAAAGTCAATGCAGAAGCTGTTTGCAGACCAAATACCCGGTAATGAACAGGCCGACCGTTCTATTAGCCTCTATCTTGCCATAAAAAAGCTGATAAAAAAGAATGACTGGGATTTTTATACAATCCAATCGTTTCCAGGTCTCGGTGATGAATACAGCGCAACATGTTTCGCTCAGAGTATGATACTCGAAGACAGGATTGGTACATCGACGCTAGGTGATTTTAATACAGCGCTGACAGTGAAGTGCCTGACTGATCTGAGCAAGGAACCTGTGTATTATGGTGATCTACAGCATATTGATAAAAAGAATAATGAAATAAAAATAATTGGCGACGGTGCTTGTCCTCCATCATTAGCCGGTAAATTGGGTCCTGCTGGATTTGCAGAGCATGGCATACCAACCGAAGGTGAAGCTGGTGGAATCTCAGTTAAACTGGTTTGCAAAGTCGGTGAGGGTGTACTTGCAAGGCTGGGCAGAAATGATGGTAAATTCGAAATGGTTATTACACGCTGCACCATATTTGAACCTCCTGCCTCAGAAATCGAAAAAAGAAAAAATGAATGCGGCATTCCTTTCTGGCCGCATGGATTTGTAAAAGCACATTGCAATATTGATGAACTTTTACAGTCGTGGAACAATGAATATGCTTGTCTTGGATATGGAAACCATCTTTATGAGGAGCTGAAAGCGTTTTGTGAGCTTACGGGAATAAAGGCAATTGCACTTTGAAAGAGATAATGAAGAAATATTTCGGGAGCTGGTACATTGAATGTGATCCGGATGACGGTGCCAGAATTCAGGTATTGAAATATGCCGGTAAAGATTTACTGACTGTTAAACCAGAGAACTTCAAAGCTCCTGCAAAGTTTACCGGTGAGTATGAAACCAGGCCGGTATATGGCTATGATGATTGTTTCCCCACCGTTGATACATGCACCTATCCCGGCAAGCCTGATATCTGCAGGGACCATGGTGAATTGTGCTGGCAGCAATGGAAAGTTGAAGTCAATGGCAACAAACTTATCTTTGAAACTGATTGCCTGAGGCCTTATGTAAAATTCAGGAGGATTATGGAATTTGAAGGAAGTAAGCTGCTATGGAAATTTGAAGTACTGAATTTATCAGATGAAAAAGCCATCTTTCTTCACGTGATGCATGCGCTCCTGCCTTTGCGGAATATTCAGCAATTAAAGATACCGGAACATGGCAGGATCATAGATGAAATTCACTCAAAAGAATTATTATTGGAAAATGCTCAGGATCTGGTTTCTGATCTGTTTAATCTTAAAACTGGTGATTATAAGATGCTGTTATTAAGCAGATTAAAAGGAAACAGGATCAGAGTTGGATATGATAATGGATTGGCGTTGAGCATTACATTTGATAAGGAGATTTTTTCCACACTGGGTATCTGGTGGAACAATGCCGGGTATCCTGAGGAGGAGGGACTTGAAAGAATCGAATGCGCCTTTGAGCCTATACCGAGTAGTTGCAGCGATTTATCCAAATCCTTTGGAGATGGAATTTATCTTGAAGCTGATCCCTGGAAAAGTTTTTCCTGGGAAATATCATGGGAAGTAGAAAGCTAAGAATAATATTCACTAACAGACAGATATAATGCCACTTGTTTTAAACAGAGAAAAAGTTCTCGCCATATACAAAGAAGCTGCGGTTAAGAAATGGGTAATCCCGACATTTAATACTGAAAACCTTACTACTACAGAAGCAATTCTGGCTGCCACCCTCGATTACAGCAGGAAGATTAATCAGCATGATCTGCCGGTTACAATCGGTATCACAAATCAGTACAGCCACCGGAGCCAGTCTGTTTTCTATACCCATACTCGACAATGGGATATCGGACTAAGATTGTTTCTTGCAGATATCGAGGTGCTTACAAGCAAAGGATCTCCTTTTGAAAATCTGAATGTCATGATCCATCTTGACCATACGCAATGGGATGCCGACAAGCCACTGCTTGAGTGGGATATGAACAGGTTTTCAATGATTATGTATGATGCGTCAGCTGTTCCGTTTGAACAGAATATCAGGCTTACATCACAGTTTATTCAAAAACAGGGACATAAAATTGTAATTGAAGGTGCATGTGACGAAATAGTTGATGCCACAGGCGATCAGAGAAGTGTACTCACAACACCGGAACAGGCAGATAAGTATCTCAGGGAGACAGGTGCTGATTTCATAGTAGCAAATCTGGGCACCGAACACCGTGCAAGTGCAGCAGACCTTAAATATCATGGTGAGATGGCCAGGAAAATAAGTAAATTAACAGGACCAAAGCTTGTTCTTCACGGCACTTCATCTGTCACTAATGACCAGATAAAGAACCTCTTTAGCGATGGCATTGCAAAAGTAAATATATGGACCATTCTGGAAAGGAACAGTTCACCGGTGCTTTTTGAGGATATGGCAAGAAATGCATCAAAAATTACCGGAAAGGAAAAAGCAGAAGAAATGCTCAAAGACGGAATCCTGGGAGAAAAAGCTGACAGATCGGGCAAGGCCTCTCTTTCACATTACACCACAGTTTACAGACAGGATATTGTGTTCAGTGAAATGAAAAAAATTGTATCCGGCTATCTGAATTTATGGTATGTTTAATTTTGAGTCATGAATCATTTTCTTGGTATAGATATCGGAACCGGTGGCTGTAAGGCTGTAGTATTTGATGAAAATGGGCACCAGGTTTCCAATGCCTACCGGGAATACAACATTATCTCCAATCATACCGGATGGGCTGAACTCGATACTGACGAAGTTATCGGCAAATGCTTTCAGGTTATAAAAGAATCAGCCTCTGCAGTTGATCAGGGCTCAGTGAAAGGAATGGGAATTTCCAGCCAGGGAGAGGCATTCACGCTTGTCGATAATCAGGGAAAAGCTCTATGTAACGCGCTTGTATCTAGCGATATCCGAGCTAATGAAATGATTTCTACCTGGACTGAAAAATTCGGGGAAGAAAAATTGTACCGTATAACAGGGCATACTCCGCATCCTATGTTTTCCCTGTTCAAGTTGCTGTGGATAAAGGAAAACTCACCCATTATCTGGCAGAAAGCAACAAGAATACTTTGTTTTGAAGATCTCCTGCAATTCAGGCTGGGAATAGAAAATCCATCTATGGGATGGCCGCTGGCAGGAAGAACCATGCTCTTTGATGTTGTCAGGCACTCATGGAGCGATGAGATCCTTAATCAGGCAGGTATAGAAAAGGCAAAGCTGTCAACACCGTTACAATCAGGTTCAATAGCCGGTTATATTAATGAAGGTATCGCGCATGAGCTTAATCTTTCTGAAAATACATTCATCGTTACAGGTGGACATGATCAGCCATGTTCTGCCCTGGGAGCCGGTGCCATTGAACCCGGAATTGCTGTATATTCCTCAGGAACTGTTGAATGCATTACTCCGGCTTTTAATAAACCAATATTTACCGATAGTCTTCGCAGGAATAACCTTTGTACTTATGACCATTGTGCTCCCGGCACCTACGCGACTGTTGCTTTCAGCCTCACCGGCGGTAATATTCTGAAATGGTTCAGGGATGAATTCGGAGCTATTGAAACTGATCTGGCAAGGAAAACTAAATGTGATCCCTATGAACTTCTTCTTAATCAGATGCCTGATGAACCAACCCGGCTTCTCGTACTGCCATATTTCACTCCCTCCGGCACACCGTATTTTGATGTATCGGTAAAAGGTGCAATTCTCGGGCTTGATTTATCAGTAACCAGGGAAGAAATCATGAAGGCATTGCTTGAAGGTGTGGCACTGGAGGTAAGGCTGAATATTGAAATTCTGAAAAAATCGGGATACGAGGTAAAGGAATTGCGTGTGATTGGAGGTGGTGCAAGATCTGGAAAGCATGTTCAGCTGAAAGCCGATGTTACAGGGATGCCTATTACAACACTTGATGTTACAGAAGCCGGTTGTCTTGGTGTCGCCATGCTTGCAATGGCGGCTTTTACAAAAGAAAGTGTTACCTCAATCTCTGAAAAATGGATAAAACCAGTTTCAAGGGTTATTCCCGGAAAAAAGGAGATCTATGATAAGAAATTTGATTCTTATAAAGATCTTTATCCTGCATTAAAGAAATTGCATCTTTAACCTTAACAACAGATACTATTTATGACCCCCGGAGAACTTGTAAAAAAATATGTTGAAGCATTTAATAATGTGGATATAGATGGTCTGGCCGGATTGTATGCCGATGATGCGGTGAATCACCAGGTTGTAGCTGACCCGATAACAGGAAAGGAATCAATCAGGGAAATGTTTCAATATGAGCTTCTTAAGACTCCTATGGTGTGTATGGTTGAAAACATTTTCGAAAGTGGAGAATGGGTTGCTCTTGAATGGAAGGAACCAAAGGGCTTCAGAGGTTGCGAGATTTTCCGGATAGTAGATGGTAAAATCAAGCTTCAGAGAGGTTATTATGATACACCTTCATTTCTGAAAGAGCATGGCATAAAGGCATAAAGGCATGAACGTATCAACGTATCAACGTATCAACGTATCAACCTATCAACCTATCAACCTATCAACCTATCAACCTATCAACGTATCAACCTATCAACCTATCAACGTATCAACCTATCAACCTATCAACGTATCAACGTATCAACGTATCAACGTATCAACGTATCAACGTATCAACGTATCAACCTATCAACGTATCAACGTATCAACGTATCAACGTATCAACCTATCAACCTATAAACTTTTCCATATGAACCGCTCTGACTTCATAAAAACAGCCCTTGCTGCAGGAACTGCAATTTATATTCCACAGATACTGACAGGCTGTAAAACAAAACCTGATGCTGAAGAAGATATAACCTATAATACTCTTCCCCGTTGGCGTGGATTTAATCTCCAGGAAAAATTTACTCATAAACCGGACGAATGGATGAAGGTAGCTCCCGAATGGGGTTTTAATAATGAACCATTCCAGGAATCAGATTTTGCTCTTATACGTGAATTTGGATTTAATTATGTCAGATTACCAATGTCATATAAATGCTGGAGTGAGGAAAATGACTGGTACAAGCTTAAAGAAAAACATCTTAAAGAAATTGATCAGGCTGTTGAGTACGGCAAACAATACGATTTGCATGTGTGCATAAATTTCCACAGATCTCCCGGCTACACAATCAATGACATGCATTTTGACAGGCAGCACCAGGAACAAACCAGCATCTGGGACGATGAAGAAACACTGAAAGCATGCGCCTTCCACTGGAAACATTTTGCAGAACGTTATAAGGGAATTCCGAACAGCAGGGTCAGCTTTAACCTTTTCAATGAACCTGTTGGCACTACAGAAGAAAAGCATGACCATGTGATCAGATATCTTGTTAAAGAAATCAGAGATGTTGATCCCGATCGTTTAATCGCCATTGATGGTTTTGATTTCAGGCCAAGCACTAACCTTCTTGATCTGAAAATTGCCCAGTGTGCAAGAGGATATAGTCCAGGTGTACTAACGCATTACAAGGCAACATGGAGCACCGGGAACAATACCTTACCCACATGGCCGATGAAGGATAACAACGGGGAATTATGGGACAAAAATCGGCTTGAAGAGCATTTTAAGGTATGGAAAGATATTGAAAATAAGGGTATTGGAGTATATGTCGGGGAATTCGGGGTTTATAACAAGACTCCTCATGATGTTGCATTGAGATTTTTAAATGATAACCTTGAAATCTGGAATAAAAATAAATGGGGATACGCAATGTGGTGTTTCAGGGGCTCATTCGGCATTGCTGACAGCGGAAGGAAAGATGTGCAATATGAAAAATACAAAGGAGTCTTACTCGACAGAAAAATGCTCGAGCTGCTTAAATCCTTTGATTCCTGAACAATAACTTTGAGGCAGGAAGCTAATATGTCCGGTCCTGACTTGTGACAATTAGTGCGGTAGAAGTTTCCATTTTTTAACCAAAGGAGCTAACTGACTATCCATTAGTCCTTTATAGGGAGACGTAAATTTGAAAGTTTCCATTGTTACTTTATCACGTATGTGTGATTCAGTAATGTTCCATAGGAGAATCCTAATCTTTCTCAGGCTCATTTGAGTGGTTAGCTCCAGATATTTTTCAATGATCAATGCCAGAAAGCAAATCAGAACGTGCGATCTGATTGCATCTTCCTTCTGATGATAAATAGGCCGTGCCTCCAGATCATACTTGCTCATTCTAAATGACTGTTCCACACGCCACAGGTGATGATATCTTTCAATAACTTGTTGTGCAGGCAGTTGAGATTCGGGCAAATTAGTACAGTATCCTTTAATTCCCAGCAAGAGTCTTCTTTTCTCAATCAGGGCAGTGTTAAGCTCGATTTTTTCTTTGGATACCCTTTTTATGAACTTGGCCTTGGCGCCTGAAGATTGTTTAGCGACCAGACCCTCTGCCTTCTGAACTAACTTGTTCAGATCATTTAACTCCTTCCTATAGCGCTTGGTGGAGAAGTCGCAGATCAAATCACCATGCCTGGAATGGAACCTTGTTATGGCCCCGTTAACCACGTTTAAAGTGCCATGGATTTTCTTTACTGTACTCAGATCGGTATTAGCCAGCCGGGCACCTACAATATAGGATAAACTTTTCTCCCTGAGCTCGGCCAGCCTGTCATCATCGAGCATGGCGGCATCTGCCACCACTATGGGTTTAGTGTCGGGATGTTTGGCAATAAAGCCTTCCACCACAGGTAGCATGGTCTTCCCCTCGAAGGTATTGCCGGCAAAGACGTCGTACGCAAGTGGAAAACCTGCTTGTGTAACCAGTAGGCCTATCACTATTTGTGGTTGCTGTGATTTGTTGTCTTTGCTAAATCCCTGTACCTTAAGCTCATCGGCTTTAAACGACTCAAAGTACAGTGTGGTTACATCGAAAGTACGTAGTAAAATTGCTCCTTAAACAGTTGCCTGGCTACACTGTATGCCCTCTGTTCAATTTCTGCTTTACAGGATATTAGTTTGGGTATTGTACGATAAATCCTCTGTGAGTACTTTATCTCAAAATAGCGGGAAAGCAACTCGACAGATCGTAGTTTTGAGGCTGGCTCAATTAACCTGATGATTGCCAAATCAAGTAAAAGAGGGGGCAGATGTATTAAGTGACATTCCCCGAGACAACTTCTGAAAAACTGGTATGCAAAAT
>JBBQJD010000095.1:0-14256 GCA_038325595.1 Bacteroidales bacterium
TGACACTGCAATAAAAAACAATCAAAATGTGTTACAAGCATTAAATGTCATCGCCGAGCACAAAAGATGCTGATTCGTTCTGTATTTATTAACTTTAGGCATTTTAGGCACTCCAAACTCTAGGCACTGATTAGTTACGAAATATTAAATATCCAGTTTGTCAAGAGGATTTTCTATCTGATCAAATCCTTCTCTTTTTTTGTTTTTGCACCTACGCTCTACGCTCTTGACTTTTTTCTTAATGCACTTATCAACACTATTTTTATATCAAGTTATATTAATTAATTTTATATTCCGTTAATATAAGATATAAGCCTCTTATACTACATTGATAATCAATATAAAAGTTATGAAGAAGACAATCGGTTTAATAGCAAAGATATTTTTGGGACTCATCTTATTGGTCCTTGTCGCTCTGTTCACCCTTCCTATAATATTCAAGGAACAGATAAGGACAAAAGTGGAGCAGGTAATTAATGAATCGGTCAACGCAAATGTGAAGTTCGATGATTACAAGCTGGGCTTTTTCAAAAACTTTCCAAATCTCTCATTTTCGTTGAATGGGCTATCTGTAACAGGCATAGACCAGTTTGAAGGCGATACCCTGGCCGGATTTAATTCATTCAGCCTGGTATTTAACCTGGGCAGCCTTTTTAGTAAAACGGGCTATGAGGTGAGATCAGTCATAATGGATCGTGCTGTCATAAACGCCATTGTGCTGAAAGATGGCAAGGCCAACTGGGATATCATGAAGGATACAACCGAAACTGCAGAGGAAGAGTCTGCTGAACCCTCGACTATGAAAATACAGCTGAAGAAAGTGGAAGCACGGAACAGCTCAGTAGCTTATGTCGACAGGGAAGCTGATATGTCTGCATTCCTCAGGAATGTCAATTTCATTCTTTCAGGCGACATGACTGCAAGTGAAACGGATCTCCGGATGTCTTTCAACGCCGGTGAATTTTCATACATCATGGAGGGAATGAAATATCTGAATAAAACGGTTTTAGATGCGAAGATAGATATGCTGGCAAATCTCGATTCCTATAAGTTCACCTTCCGCGAAAATTACCTTTCACTGAATGACCTAAAGCTTAATTTTTCAGGCACAGTTGAAATGCCCGACGATGATATTAAAACAGATATAACATTCGCAACAGCCCAGACATCCTTCAAATCCCTGCTTTCGCTGATCCCTGCAGTTTATATGTCAGACTACCAGGATCTTAAAACATCCGGAGAGTTTGCACTTTCAGGTTCTGCAAAAGGAGTTTACAGCGATGCCGACAGCACTCTGCCCGATGTTGCTCTCTCGATGTCTGTCAATAATGGTCTGATCAGTTATCCAGATCTTCCTGAGCAGATCAGGAATATCAATATAAAATCAGATGTATTTGTCGACGGAAAAGATATGGATAAAACAACAGTTGATGTCAGTCTTTTTCATATGGAGCTTGCAGGCAGTCCATTCGACATGAAATTTGCTCTTAAAACCCCAATGAGCGATCCTGATTTCAATGGTTCAATGATCGGAAAACTTGATCTGGGAGCCCTGTCAAAGGCTGTCCCGATGGATAGTATCAACCTGTCGGGGATAATTGATATGTCAGTCGAGATGGCGGGGCGGATGTCGATGATTGAAAAGGAACAATACCAGAGCTTTAAAGCCTCAGGATCGATGAAGATCAGTGACATGCTGATAGCCATGACCGGTTATCCCGATGTGAAGATAATCCAGGCAGGATTTGAGTTTACACCCCAGTATGCATCTATGACAAATACCACCCTGAATGTTGGTGGAAAAAGTGATTTCACGTTAACCGGCAGACTTGAGAATTACATTCCATATGTCTTTAGTGATGAAACGATAAGGGGAAAGATGTCGATGAGATCGAAACTGACTGATGTTTCCGAGATTATGTCAAAAATGGCAACGGACACAACTGCAGTGGATGATACGGCTGCACTTACGGTAATACAGATCCCTAAGAATATTGATTTTGATTTTGATGCCCTTATCGAAGAATTCACTTATGACAATATAAAAGCACAGAAGGTTAAGGGACATATGATTGTCCGTGACGGAGTGTTAAGTTTCAGAGAGACCGGTATGAATATACTTAACGGAACAATCGCGATGAATGCTGATTATGACACCCGCGACAGTCTTAAACCCGTTATGAAAGCCGATTTTGATATGCGGAACATCGGTGTGAAGGATGCGTTCAATACCTTCAATACTGTCCGGAAGCTGGCACCTGCAGCTAAAGGCATAGATGGAAAAGTAAGTGCAAAGCTTGACTTTTCGAGCCTGCTGGGCAGTGATATGATGCCCGTTACAAATTCAATCAATGGAGCTGGAAAACTTGAGTCTGACGAGCTTACCCTTGTTGAATCAGGAACCTTTAATAAAATTAAGGAAACACTTAAGCTGGGAGATAAATACAATAGTACATTCAAGGATATCAATATAAGCTTCAAGATTGCAGCCGGAAGGATTTTCATTAGTCCGTTTGATGTAAAAACGGGAAACATGAAAATGAACATCAGCGGCGATCAGGGCATTGATCAGACTATTAACTATGTGGTAAAAACCGAGATGCCAAGGTCAGACCTGGGGAGCTCTGTTAATTCACTTATCGATAATCTTGCGTCACAGGCTGCATCATATGGCATTGCATATAAGCCTTCTGATGTTCTCAAGGTAAATCTTAAGGTCACCGGTACTGTTACGAAGCCTGTTATTGTTCCATTCTTCGGAAGTACACCAGGTGAAGGTGCAGGAGGTGGAGGAGGAGTGAAGGAGGCAGTCAAAGAAACAATTAAGCAGACAATTGATAATACAGTTGATAAAGGAAAGGAAAAAGCCCGGGCTGAAGCTGAAGAACAGGGAGCGAAGCTTGTAAAGGAGGCTGAGGAAAGAGGTCAGCAGATAAGGGATGAAGCTGCAAAGAGAGCAGAGCAGATCAGGCAGGAAGCAGATGTACAGGCTCAGAAGATAATCGATGGAGCAGCAACAAAAGGTGCAATTGCAAAGCTGGCTGCCCAGAAATCAGCCGATGGAATCAGAAGTACTGCAGATAAAAAAGCTAATCAACTTGTTCAGGAAGCGGATGTACAGGCAAATAAGCTGGTGGAGGAAGCAAAAGTGAAGAGCCGGGAGTTGATTGATAAGATATAGATTTTCTGCTCCTGCAGGAACCTGCCCCCAAACCCACTAAAGGGCCCTGAAGGGGGCTTAAAACACATACTATGAGATAATTAGAAGCAGAATCAGAACCCTATTTAGGAACCCGCCCCAAAATCCCCTGATGGGGCTTAAAACACATACTATGAGATAATTACAAGTAGAATCAGAACCCCCTTTAGGAACTTGCCCCCAAAATCCCCTTATGGGGCTTAAAACACATAATATGAGATAATTAGAAGCAGAATCAGAACCCTATTTAGGGGGCAGGGGGCTAAGGGACAGGGACAGGGTCAGGGGCAGGGGCAAACAAAAAAAGGCTGTTCCTTTCGAAACAGCCTTCCTGATTATTATTAGTAAACGCTTGTATTTAAAATTTCTTTTCGCGGATACGTGCTTTTTTACCAGTCAGATCGCGAAGATAAAAGATTCTTGCCCTGCGGACTTTACCATGTTTATTGACTTCAATCTTGTCAATAAATGGTGATGCTATTGGAAATATTCTTTCGACACCGATATTCCCTGACATTTTTCTTACCGTAAAAGTCTCTGTGTGAAGGCTGCCGCTGCGCTGTATCACTACACCTCGGAACTGCTGGATTCTCTCTTTATTGCCTTCCCTGATCTTATAATGGACAGTAACTGTATCGCCGGCTCCGAATTTTGGAAATTCATTTTTAACCGCATATTCTTTCTCAACAACATTCATTAAATTCATCTCGCAAAGTATTTGTATTCTCTAATGATTTTTGAAATCCGGTCGCAAACTTACAAATAAAATTTTGATAAACCGAATCCACTTAAAAAGATTTTCATAATAATAAGGTCAAACAATGTATTAATTCCAGTTTCCAGGTTCCAGGTTCAAAGTTCAAGCTTTGCAAGCCGTAGCTTCAGCGAAGGCTTGGTTCAAGGTTCAAGGTTAACCTGAAACCTGGAATCTGGAATTTTGAATCAAGCACCCGGCACCCGGCTCTATTTCTCCCTGAACTTATCACCCGTGCTGTTAACAATCACCCTGTTCCATGCAGCTCCATATCCTGGCTGAGTGACTTTCGGAACTGTATATTTGTACCCTGCCGGAACCGGCTGTTTCTCTTTCACGTTACCATCTACATATTTTGTGAAAAGAAACCTGTAGAGTTTCTTCCACTCAGAAACTGTCTGATTTCCGGCCTTCACAGAGTAATCGGTAAGATACTGAACTGCTTTCGACGGACTTTTCTTATAAAGTTCTGCAGCAGTTTTATCTACAGACACAGTTTCTGCAAAGTATTTATTTTCCAGCTCTGATTGTTTAGCCTTAAGGTCGTCTATAAGCATGCTTGTGCGCGAGTAAGCAAAGTTGGTAACCTCGTTGAATACCCAGAAGCCGGCGCTCTCACTATATGTCATGATATCACCGTTTCCAACAGCGAATGATTCAGGAACCTTTGTTATCCCGCAATACATTGGGGAGTAAACTGTATAATAGGTGTCATCGACTCCGAACCAGAAGATTCCGCCAACAGGATCAGGAAGCCAGGAACGGCTCTGTGCCACGAATGAAAATCCTGTCTGCTGTGTTGAAATAGCTCTTTCGTGAATATATTTGACACTGTCGACCATCCATTCCATTGGCCTCCAGCGAACAGTGCTTCCGTAGGGACCTGCACCCACATCTTTGGTCATATCCATAGGAGTTCCCTGGTAGTAGTTGCGCATCATGCTCATAACATCTTCAGGACCAATTTTCTTATCTGGTTTAATCCAGAGGGGCATTCTGTTCTTGAGATTTTCTCCCATTGCATAATCAAGATATTCACCCATCTGGTTGTTTACCATATTGAATCCCGACCATACCCTTGCCTCACAGAATCTTGCGCCTGCAAAATCCAGGGGAGCGTAAGTATCGCTGAAGCTGAAATCCTTATCAGCACCGGTAAACCATTTATAGCTTCGGGCAACGTCAATCACGTCATAGGAATAGACCGTTTCGATTTCCTGATTATAGATCTTATCGAGCTGCTTCGATGTTATTGACTTAACACCGTCAGCAAGCGGGAAAGTAGTTATTCTTGGGTGATTGGCATGACCTGATATGTATCCGTCGGGAATTCTGCGTGCTACCCATACTGCACCCTTTTTACCCTGACCTTTTCCTACAAGCTCCAGTATCCATGCTTCATTTGCATCGGCAATTGAGAATGATTCTCCCGAGCTGGCGTATCCATGTTCAGTCAGAAGCTGTGAAAAATTAACAATAGCTTCCCTGGCATTTTTAGCCCTTTGCAGAGTAAGGTAAATAAGTGACCCGTAATCAATAATACCTGTTGAATCAGCCAGTTCAGGACGTCCCCCGAATGTAGTCTCACCGATGGACAACTGATGCTGGTTCATATTTCCGACAACTG
The DNA here is from genome assembly GCA_038325595.1 of Bacteroidales bacterium. Lineage (GTDB taxonomy): Bacteria > Bacteroidota > Bacteroidia > Bacteroidales > VadinHA17 > LD21. The sequence continues at coordinate 5,581 of JBBQJD010000095.1, forward strand.
AGTACGTATGTGATTTCTGCGGAATGCTTCCGAGGAACTTGCCTGTATCCCATTCATAAACATCAAGCCTTGCGCCGGCAGGCCAGTCTTTGGCAGGCCAGTAATAGAGCTCTCCGTAAAGAACATGGGAGTCGGCGGAGTAGGTGATCATCACCGAACCATCCTTTGAAGCTCCTTTGGTTATTAGAAAGTTTGTACAGGCATTAATTATCTGTTCAGATACAAGTCCGGTTAGTGTTAATACCAGTAATATTGAAATAAATCTCTTCATGTTTGAACATTTATTTAGAATTAGATTTGCAAAGATATCAGAGTTTTCTTTAACAGCAAAAGGGTCAACCCAGGGATGTCGTTTCTCCGGGATAATTCAGTAATCTTTTAATGTTAGATAAATCGGTAATAAGTAGTGTCCATCCTCTTCTGCTTTGTATGAACCCTGTAGTCAATTTAAGCTATTCAAAAAATCGTTAAAATGTATCTTATTTGGCAGATATACAATATGTAATTTCCTTAGGTTGACGGCTATGCGGCCGGTGGACTTTTCGGTTTACTTCTTCACAACTTTCGGAAATATCTTTTTATTGGTATCATCCGTATCATTGTGGTTCGTAACATATCCTTCAGGCTGTTCAACTGCATGGAAGGGTTTAGCAGGGTTGCCGAAACCATCTCCATCTTCATCCCTGTAAAATGCAGTAACAGGACCTGTAGCTTTAACTGCCTGATCAAGAGCCTTTAGCAACGACAAATCATTAAGGATATCACTTGAAAGTTCCCATATCATTACCCCGCCCAGCTTCTTATCCTTAGCCAGCTGGACCTTTTTTACTATCATTGGTATCCCATTATAATATCTCATACCTGTTGAATCCACGTAGGCAAGAGATACATCCTGGCTGATAATCTCATTAAAATCGATATACCTTGCCGGGGGAGTGAAATCGAATCCATAAAACGGAACTCCAAGAGTGATCCTCTCTGCAGGGATTTTCTTTTCAACTGTCCAGTATTGTATTGCCTCTTCAGCATAGGAAAATGGAGAGTGCTGCCCTATATCATCCGGTCTCCATATGCCTGTTTTATCGTACACCATAACATTTATGAAATCATATGCTTCCAGTGCTTCCTGGCTTACAACTTTATTAACATGATATGCACCCAGTGCCGATGACATTCCTTTTCCTTTTGCATGCAGTGCTTCCCTTAGCTCAACAACAAAAGGATTATACAGCTCGCCGATATACGGAAACAGATTACCTTCAATATCCACATCCACTCCATCGAGATTATTTGTTTCAACATAACTTACTATCTTTTCAACAAAATCTGATCTGTTCTTCTTCTTTAAAACTGTTTTCCACAAAGTAGTATCAGGCTTTCCGCCTCCGGCAAGTGAAATAAATACTTTTAAACCGGCATCATGGCCTTTCTTTACAACAGGTGCGATATCAGCTTTATCATCGAATATCAGATTCCCTTCAGGATCAGGATTTGCAAAGGCCAGATTGAGATAATCAAGTTTTTCAATTTCCAGGTCATCAATAACACCAAAGTTCCCTCCGGAGAGATATCCGACAACTTTGAAAGATGTATCAGGCGTATAAATATCAGGGCCATACGTGACTTTTTTGCTGCATGATATGCAAAACAGAATAAGAAAATAAATCACAATGGACGATGGTCTGGCAAGTAATTTCATTTTATGTGCATTTAAGGGTTATTAATAAAACGATTATATCAGGTATTTCAAAGATACAAACTATTGACGACTGACAATAACATGTAAGATACTGTCTGAAAATTTACCTTTAAAGGCTCTTTTATTATATATTTGTTATGCGACAATTCTGCAAATTTAGTTCTGTGTATTATGAAAGCCCTCGTCCTCGAAGAATATAATAAGCTCGTTTATAAGGATGTTCCTGATCCTGAAATATCTGATAATGAAGTACTTATTAAGGTTAAAGCATGTGGGATATGCGGTTCTGACGTTCATGGTCTCGACGGAAGTACCGGACGCAGAATTCCTCCCATGATCATGGGTCATGAAGCATCAGGGATCATTGTTAAAACCGGCAATGGGGTAAAAAGCTGGAAATATGGTGACAGGGTAACTTTTGATTCCACTGTTTATCCTCTGGATGACTGGTACACTCTTGAGGGTATGTACAATTTAAGCGATAACCGTGAAGTTCTGGGTGTCTCACCTGGAACATATAAAAGAAACGGCGCATTTGCTGAGTATGTTACAGTGCCTCAGCATATACTCTACAGAATACCTGAAAATGTGACTTTTGAACAAGCTGCCATGACTGAAGCAGTTGCTGTTGCCCTTCATTCTATAAATATTTCGGGTATAAAAATGGGAGACAAATGCGTTGTTGTGGGAGCGGGAATGATAGGAATTTTCATTATCAAACTGCTTAGGATCTCAGGAGCTTCAAAGGTAATAGCAATTGATATTGATCCAAACCGCTGTGAGCAGGCAATGAAAGCTGGTGCAGACTACGCTTTTATTTCAACTGAAAGTAATATTGAAGGAAAAATTCAGGCGCTAACCTCACACCGTGGTGCTGATAAATCATTTGAGGCTGTTGGCAGGAGTGAATCAGTAAATATGGCAATCGGAGTCCTACGGAAAGGAGGAAAGTCAATCCTTGTCGGAAATATTTCACCTGAAATAAAATTTCCTCTGCAGACTGTTGTTACAAGGGAGCTTAAAATTCTTGGCAGCTGTGCTATAAGGGGTGAATATGAAGTAGTTCTTGGCCTTATCGAATCAGGTAAAATTTCAGTCAACGATCAGATATCGGCTGTGGCTCCGCTTTCGGAAGGAGCTGGCTGGTTCGACAGGCTTTACAGAAAAGAAGATAATCTCAATAAAGTTATCCTTACTCCATAATCTCTGAGATGGCTGAACGTATCATAAATATTTCAATTGCCGGTTGCGGTAAAGTAGCACATCTTCATGCAAAAGCCATTCAGTCTATACCAAATGCCATATTATCAGGTGTATGGAGCAGAACTCCCAAATCAGCAAATGATTTTGCATTGAAATACATGTCCAGGGCCTATTCAGATATTTCAAAAATGATATCTGAAAATAAAACAGACCTGGTAATAGTTTGTACCCCTCATCCTTTTCACAAGAATCCGGCCGTGGAAGCAGCTATTGCGGGAGCAAATGTTCTGGTTGAAAAGCCACTTGCCGCAGACCTTCAGGATTGTGACGATATCATTAATGTTTGCAGGGAAAATAATGTACGAATGGGAGTTATCAGTCAGCGAAGATGGTATGAGCCGGTAAGAAGAGTAAAACATGCGATTGAACAGGGGAAGATCGGAAAGCCTGTACTTGCAACCGTAACCATGCTTGGCTGGAGAGATAAAGCTTACTATGATTCTGACGCCTGGAGAGGCAAATGGAAAACTGAAGGTGGGGGAGTACTCGTCAACCAGGCGCCCCATCAGCTTGATATATTATTATGGTATATGGGTGAAGTTGATGAGGTATATGGAATTGCACGAAATCTGAATCACCCGTACATAGAAGTTGAGGATACGGCACTGGCAATTGTCAGGTTCAGAAGCGGAGCTCTTGGCAATATAATTGTCAGCAACTCCCAGAAGCCCGGTATCTATGGGAAAGTACATGTGCATGGTGAAAACGGCGCTTCAGCAGGTGTTCAGACCGACGGTGGAGCGATGTTCATTGCAGGTATGACAGGAGTGGCGGAACCTCCGGTCAATGATCTATGGACGATTCCGGGAGAAGAATCATTATTGAAAGAATGGGTCAGGCAGGACACTGAAACTTTCAATAGCTGCGATCCGACAATCAAATATATTCAGTACCAGATTGAAGATTTCATCGCTGCAATTATAAATAACACTGAACCATCCGTAAACGGTGAAGCAGGCAGACGGACGGTTGAATTGTTTTCAGCGATATACAGGTCAACACGGGATAATGTTCCTGTTAAATTTCCATTAAAACCAGAACCCAGCACCCAGCACCCGGCCCTCACCACTAAACCCTAACCCGCATGTCAGCATTTTACATCCTTTTCATTGTTCTGGCCGGAGTTACTTTCCTGCTGATTATGGTGTTGAAATTCAAGCTGAATGCATTTATTGCCCTTCTTATTACTTCAATTCTGGTAGGTGTACTTGCCGGAATGCCACTTAACCTTATCTCCGAAAGCATTCAGAAAGGAATGGGAGGCACCCTTGGATTTGTTGCAACTGTCGTAGGACTAGGCGCTATTTTCGGACAAATGCTTGAGAGTTCAGGTGGTGCAAAATCACTTGCTCATTATCTTTTGAGTAAATTCGGAAAAAGCAAGGCTTCATGGGCGTTAATGTTAACAGGCTTTATTGTCGGGATCCCGGTCTTTCTTGATGTTGGTCTTATAATTCTTATTCCTATTGTATACGCACTTACGAGAGATACAAAGAAATCGATTCTTTTCTATGCCATTCCATTACTTGCCGGGCTGGCGGTTACTCATGCTATGGTGCCCCCGACACCCGGACCCATGGCAGTGGCGGAAATCCTGAAAGTTGATATGGGATGGGTTATTCTGATTGGACTTATTGTTGGTCTTCCGACTGTTATTATTGCAGGTCCTGTATTTGGAGGGTATATTTCAAAGAGGATTTATGTTCCTGCACCCCCTGAACTTCCCGAAACAGAAGCTGAATTAAAGATTTCTTCCCAGAAATTACCGGCATTTGGTGTTATTGCCCTGATTATTTCAACACCATTATTATTGATACTGATGAGCACCTTCGTCGGAGTCGGAATTGCCAGCGGGGCACTCGAAAAAAATATGACTACTGATATCTTAACTTTTATAGGGCATCCTTTTACAGCTTTGATAATCGCCACTCTCATGTCAATACTTCTATGTATGAAAAGGAATATGTCAAGACAGATGATTTTGACTCTCAGCACAAAAGCATTAGGTCCGGCCGGTATCATTATCCTGGTTACAGGGGCAGGCGGAGTTTTAAAGCAGATCCTCATCGATAGCGGAATCGGAAAAATACTCGCAGAATCAATCTCTGAATCATCAATCCCGATAATAATTCTTGCCTGGACTCTGGCTGCCCTGGTCAGGATAACACAGGGTTCGGCAACGGTTGCCATGATTACGGCAGCCGGGATTATAGCTCCTGTGCTTTCTGTTTTTGAATTGAATCAGGCGAATACTGCGTTGATTGTGATTGCCATAGCTTCAGGCGCTACAATCTTATCGCATGTAAATGACAGCGGATTCTGGATAGTCAGCAAGTATCTGGGGATGAATGAAAAACAAACTTTACAGTCATGGACTGTTATGGAAACCATCATTGCAGTGTGCGGTCTGGCATTTACACTTATTATTAGTATATTTATTTAATTAAATGATATAGAATATGCTGATTATTTGATTTTCAGATGAGAAGACTGTTTCATTATTCTATTTTATTATTGTTTTTTTTCAGTTCAGTTTCAGGGCAGGTGGGGGCCCCGCTTCTTACACACTTCGAGGAAAGCAGGGATATTGAAAATCAGAACTGGGCAATATGCCAGGACGAGGACAGAGTAATGCTTTTTGCCAACAGGAAAGGAATCCTGAGCTTTGATGGCGAGGAGTGGTTGCCACTTAAAATATCTGTTATCCCTTTTGCGATGCAGATGAATCCTTTTAACAGAAAAATATTTATCGGAGGCCATAATTGTTATGGTTATATTGAAAAACAACAGTCAGGAAAATACAGGTATGTAAGCCTTTCAGACTCAGCAAATATTGGCCTAATTACCAAAATAATTTTCACCGATTCCATAGCCTGGTTTTACGGGGAAAAAACAATAAACAGATATAATCTTTCCACGGATAAGCTTGAGATGAGGCTTAATTCACCGCCGGGAACTTCATTTTCAGGAATGTTTTTAATATCCCAAAACATCTTTGTACAAGGGAATGGTAAAAATTTATTTTTAATTAAAAACGATACACTGACTCCTTTTATCAGCAGGGATCCTGTAAACAAAAAAAATATCCTGTTTTCACTTCCATATGATAAGGACTTTGTTTTGATAGGGTTTGGCGATGGGAAAATGTCATTATTCGATGGAACCAGATATTATGATTACCAGATTAAGGATGATGGCTACATCAGTGAAAACATATTATCGGAGGGGATTTGTATAGGAGACAGCCTGTATGCTTTTTCAACTCTTGATGGCGGAGCGGTTGTAATAGATAAAATTTCAAGGGAGGTCAGGTGTACTGTAAATAATCAGAACGGATTGCCTGATGATGAGGTATTTGCACTCGGGTATGACAAAAGTGGAGGATTGTGGTTATCGCATCAGTTTGGTCTTACAAGGGCGGATCTTAATCTGCCGCTCGGCAATTTCAGCATCTATCCGGGGCTGAAAGGTAATCTGACACAATCTCTTCGACAAAATGGTGAGCTTTTTGTTGCAACAAGCGAAGGGGTCTTCTATCTGTCTAAAATTAAAAACTACTCTGAAGAAGATGTTCTTATAAAGAATGATATCAAGCCTGTGCCCAACACACGGATTATTGACAACCTAAGTCCTATGGTTGTCCAGCCAGCGAAGGAAAATCCTCCTGAACAACAAAACAGGAAAAAAATCTTTGCAAAGATCTTTGGTAAAAAAGATATCCCGGTCAAAAGCGAACCTGCGGTAAGAGCTTCGGAACCTGAAATTGTCGTGCCATATACGGTACAAACTCCGCTTGTCAGGTATCACTGGAAGAAAGTCAGCAAACTTAAATCCGTAGAATATACCTATAAGAAAGTTGATGGCTTGAATGAGAAATGCAGGCAGCTTGTTTCTACAAAAGATGGAATACTGGCAGCAACAAATAAGGGTTTGTTCATAATTAACAACCATAAAGCGAAAATAATAATCGCTGACCGTTATATTAATTTCGTAAGCTGGCATCCTGTGGATGAGAAGTATATAGTCGCCACAGGCGAAGGATATTTTTTTACTGCCTTCAAAAACAAAAAATGGATAGTTGAGATACCTGATCCTTCTTTCACAAATCCTGTGTATTCTGCATTTCAGAGTGACGAAAATGCTCTGTGGCTTGGTGGCGAAAGCTACGCATATAAGGCTGTTGCAGGGAGCATTGGAGATAAAATGACTTATAGAATGTATGGTATAAAGGTTGATTATCCGCAGCGATGCTTTGTGAACAGTATAAATGATACCGTCTTTCTTTTCACTGAGACAGGGGTACATTTTTATAATACGGCCTCTGATCATTTTATTAAATATACTTTGTGGGATCAGTCTGTTACATCAGAGAGTGATTTTGAATATCCACTATCAAATATTCCTGTCATGAAACAGGGGAATAATTGGATATATGCAGACAGGAAGAAGCAGATATCTGAAAAAGATATGCTGATCTTTAAGTTATTTGATGAAATAATATCTGTAACCAATGAAAAGGATTTTATCTGGATCATCGACAGGGAGAATCGCCTTTTTGCCATCAACCGGAAAAAATCATCAAGGATAATTCCTGAAACCTCTCTGCTAATAAAAAATATCAGAAATGAAAGAGGAACAAGTTTTGACCTCTCGAATATTGTTTTCAACAGGGGAGATAATATTATCAATTTTAAAATTGTTGCACCTGTTTATCTGAAACAGAATCTTACCCAATATCAGTATTTCATTAATAAAAATATGACTGAGTGGTCACCCTGGTCAACGCAGACAAGCTACAGCAGGTTAATACCCCGATCAGGTGAATATACACTTCAGGTGAGAGCCAGAGATTTGTGGGGAGATACCGGAGATCCCGTTTCACTGCTATTCACCATAAAAGCACCATTCACTAAAACAACTTTATTTTATTTGCTCCTTGTCTCGGCGGCATTACTGATCATCCTTGTAGTTGTACATTTCAGGGAAAAGCAATTGCAGGAGAAGAACAGGGTTTTGGAAGAAAAAGTAAGGGAAAGAACAGCAGAGATTGAAGCCCAGAAAGGAGAGATCACATCGAGCATACAGTATGCAAGCAGGATTCAGTTTGCTATGCTCCCGATGAATGACATGTTTAAATCGTTTTCCGATCATTTTATAATTTTTAAACCACGGAATATCGTGAGCGGTGATTTTTACTGGATTGGCGAAAATGAAACTCATATATTTCTGACTGTGGCTGATTGTACAGGCCATGGAGTTCCGGGTGCATTTATGAGCGCCCTCGGGATCTCAATATTGAATGAGATAATTACGCATAATGCTAAACTTCAGGCAAATACTGTACTTAATTTACTCCGTGAAAGAATAAAAACATCCCTGCATCAGACAGGCAAGGAGGGAGAAGCTGCAGACGGCATGGATATTTCGCTATGTGTCTTTAAGAAGAACATGAGAAGCATTCAGTTCTCCGGCGCTTATAGTTCCTTACTTATATTTAACGGAGGAGAATTAGAGGAATATAAAGCTGACAGAATGCCGATCGGAATTCATTATGGGAATGAACCATCATTCACAAATTATGAGATCAAAATAAAAAAGGGTGACCTGATATACTTATTATCTGATGGATTGACTGATCAGTTTGGCGGACCCGATTGTTCAAAATTCAAAAAAGCAAATCTTAGAAAGCTTTTATCTGAAATAAACTTGCAGCC
>JBBQJD010000096.1:0-14211 GCA_038325595.1 Bacteroidales bacterium
GATATCCGCTCCCTTGAAGCAGTCCTGGAGTATGGTTTAACATTGAAATCAGGTCGTGTTTTTGCCGATACCTGGGATCTTAATTTATTAGGGGGATGTGATAAATGCCTGGAGCAACGAAAACAGAGAATTGAAAAAATAAATCTCGGTCAGAAATTCATAAGAAAGATAGAATGTACCTGCGATCCTTTATAGTTATCTGAATATTAGTATTTTCCAGATCTACTTTGATTTCAATTTATACATTACAATACCTGTATTATTAATGCCTGCAAGCAGATAACGGCTGCCTTTTATTGTGCAAATCCTGAGCGATTTAACGTCACCAGTCAGATCGAGCCCTGAAGCAATCTGGTCAATATACCTGAATTTTCCTTTTCCATCACCTTCAAAAAGCTGACCGAAATTTGCATCCATCACTCCAAGTCTGACTGAAATGGCATTCTGATTTCCGGCCAGGATAAAATCAAGATCTCCATCCTGGTTATAATCCAGTATTTCAATGGCATAAACAGGAGCAAATTGTGCTTCAACAGGAAGTTCGAGTTTAGTAAACCTGTTACCTGTATTTCTGAATAATGTAGTTTTTAAATTGGTTGCAGTCAGAACCGTAGCAGATTTCAGATTTTCAGAAGAGAACAGATCGGGAAGCCGGGCATTTGAATATGATTCAAAATCGGGAAACTTATTACGCAGGCTGCTTATCTGCTCAAGCAACTCATTGCGGCTGGCAAACGGATAAACCTGATTCTGGACAAAATAAGTAAATATGGGGTCTATTGATCCGTTGTTATCAAAATCGTTATAGATCAGTGAAACAGGTTCCTTTATTGAAGCTTTCAGCTGTGAGTTTGTACCAAAATTGCCGGCAAGCAGGTCCATATTGCCATCCTTGTCAAAATCTGCCACAGCAAGCTGGTTCCAGAATCCTCCTTCAGGTACATCGAACCATGACTTTGTCTCTTCCCTGAATTTCTTCCCTTTTTCATTAATGAAAACACGCAGCGGCATAAATTCTCCTGCAGTTATCAGATCGGGCCATGTGTCTTTATTCAGATCAAGCCAGACTGCATCAGTGATCATTCCACCTGCAACCATCTCTGGAATAACCGTTGCCGCAAGATTCTTAAACTGACCCGATCCATCATTTATAAGAAGATAACTTTCCTGGGGCTTCGGATATTCTCCCGGCATAACCCGTCCGCCAACAAACAGGTCAAGATCGCCGTCATGATCAATATCTGCCGCTGCAACACATGATTTTGAATTGTACATCTGTGGAATAAGACCTGTTGTCCTGGTAAACCTGCCGGCACCATTATTTATGTAAAGCCTGTCCTGGAGTGATTTACTGTACCTGGTATAATCATTATAGCCCCCGCTTACCACATAGAGATCCGCATCACCATCCTTGTCAGCATCAAAAAACAAGGCATCTGAATCAGTGCATCCAAAATCCTCTTTAAAATTAAATGTTGAAGAAACTGTGAAACCACCGTTTGCAGTTTGTACATAGAGCTTTCCGGGATTTTCCTTTGCTCCACCGACATACACATCCGTCAGCTTATCCCCGTTGACATCGCCGGTTGCCATTATCGGACCGCATGTTGAAAGCATTGTCAGCATAAGTTTCTGGCGTTCAAAATCATTTGATCCATATTCATTATGCTCGTATGCTATTGTGGATTTTATTGGTGTAAATATTTTTTCATTCTTTGAAACAACAGGGGCTCTGGGCTTAGGAGCACTCTCTATTATTTCAATTGTCTGATTTGCATTGATATTTGTCAGGATATTTACCTTCCTGCCAGGCCATTCAACTACAATTGAATCAATAGTTTCAACTTCAGCCAGACCAAAATGAAGAGTTGGGGATACACTTGACTGATACCCTCTTGATGGCATCTGCTCAAGGAACTGGACTCCTTTTTTGGTGTAAACGTAAATTTTACTGCCTAAGCCGTATGTGTTTTTGCCTCGGCCTTTAAGCTTGATTTTAAGATAGTTACTTGAAGTTTTTGATTCCCGAAGCATATTTCTGAACACTGTAGCTGTTTCATTTTGATTATTGACAATAAGATCGAGATCTCCGTCATTATCGAGATCGGAATAGGCTGCTCCGTTTGAGAAACCTTTTTTCTCAAATCCCCAAACCATGCTTTTATCCGTAAAAGTAAGGTTCCTGTTATTTCTGAAGATATAATTATGAACAGGTGTGGATGTCATCCGGCTTACAAGCTGGAATGTATCAGCCTTCTCCTTTGAACGGATAGCCTGCGCATAATAATCATTTTTAAATTTTAAGAAATCACGGTTTGTATAATCCCTGAAGTATCCGTTTGTAACAAAAAGGTCTTTCCATCCGTCGTTATCATAATCGGCAAACAGGGGAGCCCAGCTCCAGTCAGTATTGGAAACGCCTGCGAGCTGGCCAATTTCACTGAAAGTGCCATTCCCATTGTTCAGCTGGAGCATGTTACGCATGCTGGAGTGATAGAAACCCTGCATGACCTGAAGGGCATATTCCATGTAGTTTTCCGGTCCGTAAAGAAGTTTCAGGCGCTTATTATCTTCCGGCAACATATCTGATGTAAAAATATCCGGCCAGCTGTCATTATTAAAATCATTGATATCATTTCCCATGGCAGACTGGGAAATATGTTGTATATATTCAGTGAGCTTATTGGTGAATGTTCCATCACCATTGTTAATATACAGATAATCAGGTTCTATATAATCATTTGTAACATAAATATCGGGCCATCCGTCCTTATTGACATCCGAAATTGCAGCGCCAAGGCCATAACCTATTGCAACTGATAAGATCCCTGCTTCTTTTGTGACCTCAACAAACCGGCCATTATCATTTCTGAATAATTTATCTCCTGCATAAGGATCGCCACCTATCCTGGCTTCCTCGACATCCATTCCCCTGATGACATGTACATTTGTTGCCACCAGTAACATATCCAGATCACCATCGAGGTCATAATCGAAAAACGCTCCGATTGTGGAATAAGTAGGATCATCAAGTCCGTATTCCTTTGCTTTATCTTCAAACTTAAGATTGCCTTTATTTATGAATAGTTGATTTCTTCTGTTTTCAGGATTGCCTTTTCCGGAATAGCACACATAGATATCGAGCAGGTTATCTGCATTAATATCTACAAATGTTACACCTGTTTTCCAACCTTCTCTTCCTCCAACGCCGGCACTTGATGTGATATCTTTGAACTTCAGGTTTCCAAGATTAAGATACAACTTATTGATCCGCATATTGGAGATGAAAAAAATATCATCCAGCCCGTCATTATTAATATCCCCTGTTGCCACACCTCCTCCGTTATAAAGATTTTCATGGGTCAGGGCATTGGCTATTTCATTCTCTGTTATGATATTTTTAAAACTTATTCCTGATTTCGAGGGAGATACCGGCTGAAACAATTTTAATTCCTGACTGTAAGATGATTCAGCAGTTATTATGAGAAAAGTGGTCAAAAAAATTCTGATTGAAGATCTTCTGATTCTTTTTATGATGAATAGTCCATCCATGTCTTCTCACTTAAATATTGATATTCAATTTATTATGCTTTCGACTTCATTTTAAGACAGCACAACAAAATATTCTTCAAATATAACATGAGATCAGGTATTCAAACACTCGTATTTGAAAAAACTGATTGTTAATTAGTTAACAGTAATAACTTATCTGGACGATATTTCTGCCATTAACCAGAGTGTGAATGACACCATCGGTGTCCAGTATTCTGAAATTTGCCAGTCTCCGTCTCCGATCATTGCCTGGTCTTCGTGATCTCCACCCAGACCATTAAGAACTGCACCAGGTATTACAGGAGTTAATGGCAGGAAGGTACTACCTCCAAAGTGTGGGGGATGATTGTAGCCCACACCGACAATTGTTGAGCTGTTAAACGGATTTACCCCTGTTATCCAGTCGAGTTGTTTTTGTGCAAAGACTTTCAGTTTGGGATCATTTAATACCTCCGAAGCTTTGAGCAGGCCAATCCCGGCTGAAGCTACATTTGAATTAATTCCAACCCACCAGTCTGGCTCCGGTTGCATAAAATACCTGTACCAGTATTTTCCTGCTTTCCTGTTACCTCCCGGATCCTGCTTAATATAAAGTCCAAATGGCACAATTCCGAAACTATTTTTTTCTGTGAAGAATAAAAGATATTGTCTGGAATAGCCAGCGACCATTTTTTCCCATTCAGGAGCATTATTGTGCGAAGGAAACATCTGAATCATATCGCATAAAGATATTAACTGTAGGCAGCCTTCCCAGATATTCTTGTAAGGCTCATTATCACTTGCAGATGTTTTGAAGAATCCGCTGATACCACTTTCCTTATTATTTTCCTGCAGCTTCTTTAATCTTTCTGCCTGTGCAATGGCAAAATTCATGTAGATATCCTCTTTTGTTGTTTTATACATTTCAAGAGCTGCCTGCATTGAAGCCCCGATAATGCGGGTCTCTTTATCAAATTCCCGGGTTGAGCACCACTTGAAACATTTTGAAGCTGCCTGAATACATTTTTTGGAGTATTCTTTGTCATCCTTTGTGATCCTTGCCATTAAAGCTTCGGCTGTGATGAAAATATATTGTCCTCCAAGGTCAAGCGGGCTGGTTTCAATAACTCTGTCGTCCTTTGGTCCGAACAGCAGCATTTCTTTCGTTGATTTTCCGGCAGTCGGATTAACGAACTCCAGCTCTCCGCCCTCTTTCCCGATTTCATTGTCGGTCCATCGGTTACTGTCGGAATGCTTTTTTACATCTCCCCCCACAAAGCTCATCACATAACCCTGAGGCTCCTGCATTTTAAGGAAGTACTGGTTTCCCCATTTTAACTCTTCCAGAATTTTTTCCCTGTTATTGACTCTTCCACCCTGAAGTTCATATGTTTTTGCCAGGCCAATCATTCCATAGACAGTAGCTCCAACCCATTTTCTTAAATCACTTGCATCATGCCATCCTCCGCTTACATCCTGGTGTTTTCCATTATCCATTCTGACACCATCATCGATATGACATGGAGATAAATACCCTGTTGTACTGGAGCCGCATCTCTGAAGAGAAAAATACTTTGCAATCAAATCCATTTCAGGACCGTACGCAACACCTGAAATTTCGAAAGGATACGATCGCAGAGTGTCAGATTTTATATAATAATGTCCTTCCACGGTTACTGCACTGAAGTCACCAATTGAATATTCTCCAAAATCACCCGATTCAGGCTTAAATACACCTGAAAAAACAATTTTTTGAGTCTCCAGACTAATAACATCAAATTTACTGCTTCTTGTTCCTTTGGATACTATGGTCTTGGCACTATTGGGGACATAGCCGGCCTGGTTGACCATAAGAGCAAGATTCAGATCTCTCGATATTTTCTGCGCGTGTAGATCCTGATTGTTGGCTCCTGTTAATATTGCAAGGAGTAGAACAAGTATTTTGCCTGGGGAATTAAGAATAGGTTTCATTGGTTTAAATATTTAATTCAACATGGTAATTTCAGAAGACGTCTATGATTACAATATACTGATTTTTGGAAGTAATAACAAACAGAGGAAGTCAACTAAGCTTTTTCGAAAGCAATGTTTACGTTATGCGCTTCGATAGGGGGCAGGGATGGGTTACAATTTATGACGATTTATCAATCTGAATATTTAAGATGCGGTCATAATTTAAAATTTGTATATTTATATAAATTTATTAAACCTGATCGAAATGAAAAAACTGTCCTGCCTGATTGGCGCGGTAGTCCTAATTGTCTCTTTTACAGGATGTAAGGACAAAGCTGCCGATAGCAAAACCCAAATTTCTCAATTTGACTCATTTAAGATCTCAAAAGGTACTAACGCCGCTCACTGGTTATCCCAAAGTAAACAGAGAGGCAGGGAGCGTGAGAATTTCTTTACAGAAAAGGATGTCCGTTTTATTGACTCCGTTGGCTTTGACCATATACGTATTCCTATTGATGAGGAACAGATGTGGGACGAATCCGGAAAACGAAATGAAGAGGCATTCAATCTTCTGAATAACGGTCTTAAATGGTGTAATGATGCAGGTTTACGGGTAATCGTAGATTTGCATATTCTCCGCTCACATCATTTTAATGAAGGAGATAAACCTCTCTGGACAGTTCCTGCTGAACAGGATAAGTTCATTATGCTCTGGAAGGATCTTTCCGCATTTCTAAGCAAATGGCCTGATGGGATGGTTGCATATGAGCCTATGAATGAACCTGTTGCAGATGATCACGAACAATGGAACATTCTGCTTGGCCGTTTAATTGATTCTGTTCGTACCTGGGAACCGTCAAGGGTCCTTGTCCTGGGATCTAACCGCTGGCAATCTGCAGATACTTTCGATAAGTTCAGGGTTCCCGTAAATGACACCAATATTGTTCTCAGCTTTCACTTTTATGAGCCTTTCTTTCTTACCCATTATCAGGCAAGCTGGACGAATCTTAAAGATTTTAAGGGCGAGGTTAATTATCCGGGGCAGATAGTTCTTAACAGTAAAAAGCCTGAACACATGAAGGTATACAACAGGGATACTCTTCTGTATATGATGAGGAAGCCGCTCCGGATGGCCGACAGTCTGAATCTTCCATTGTATTGCGGTGAATTCGGAGTGTATGAAGACTTTTTCCCGGAAGCAAAGCTTGCCTGGTACAGAGATATGGTATCAATTTTTCAGGAACATGAAATTGCTTATGCCAACTGGAATTATAAATCAGGTGCATTCGGTATTGTTGATGAGAAAATGGTTCCGGATGTTCCAATCCTTGAAATACTTACTTCATCGAAATAATTCAAACAAATTTTATAAACATTTAAGACGAATTAACATGAAAAATAAAAATTTGTTCCTTTTGATGGCAGTTCTGATTTTTATTATGCAGGCTGTCTCTGCACAAGTATCATCAGATACTCTGTTTAAGGTAAAGGGATTTTGCATTGGAGCTCCAAAGCCAACTGACGTTGACAGGTTTATCAAATTTATAGATGAAGAACTGGCACCCAGGGGCGTTAATACACTGGTGCTGCTCGTAGATTATAATTATCAATATGAATCCTATCCTCAGCTCAGGGATTCCGGAGCGCTTTCAAAATCAGACGTAAAAAAAATGGTAGCTGCCTGCAGGAAACATAACATCAGGATTGTCCCCCAGATCAATTTGCTGGGACATCAGTCATGGGCAAACGATCCGGGCCAGCTTATGGAGGAATTTCCTGAATTTGACGAAACACCATGGGTTAAATTTCCCGAAAAATATGAGTGGCCCAATGAGGACGGATTATACTGTAAGAGCTATTGTCCGCTTCACCCTGATGTGCACAAAGTTGTATTTGCAATAGTTGATGAGCTGTGCGATGCTTATGAAACAGATGCTTTTCATGCAGGAATGGATGAAATTTTTTATCTGGGAGAAGATAAATGTCCGCGTTGCAAGGGAATTGACAAAGCTGAGCTTTTTGCCAATGAAATAAGGAAGATCAAAGCCCATCTTGATAATAAAAACCGGGAGCTATGGATATGGGGTGATCGCCTGATTGATGGAAGAACTACAGGTATCGGCTTTTGGGAAGGAAGCTACAATTACACATACAGGGCAATAGATATGATACCCAAGGATGTTGTCATCTGTGACTGGCATTATGAAAGGCCGGACCAGACACCCGTATACTTTGCCATGAAGGGTTTCAGGGTAATGACCTGCCCCTGGAGAACTCCTCCGACAGCGGTGATACAGGCTGAAGATATGGCCAGATTCAAGAAATATGCTACACCGGAAATGAAGCCAAAATATTATGGAATGATGCAAACCACATGGATGGATCCGGCAGGATTTATGGATGGTTTTTATGGAAAACTATCGGAAGGAGCTAAGGGAGCTGTGCATCCGAAAAATGCTGATTATACACCCTGGAATACTTTCCGTGCCATGTACAAAAGAATGGATGAACTGGAGAAGATGAAATAAAGTATAACCTTGGAGCCATTGAGTCTACTATATAACTCTTTTATGAACCTTTGTTTCTTTAAACCCCCTTTCCTGTTTCCCCCAAGGGGGCAATACAGGAGCATTTCTGAAAGTATGATGACATGCTCTCCTTCCCCCGTGCCTTGCTCCGCCGAAGCAACAAACATCTGCACCAAAAAACTCTATGGTGGCTACGCGAAGGCGAGGGGGGAAGGTTGGGATGGGGGTCTGAATGAGTTATAAGGGTTTGATGTTCTTGAATTTTTAAATTAAGAGGGTGACTTGGTGGCAAAAAAAATACCTTTCAGAGTGGACTCAAATAAATAATTATCAATCTATAAACTTAACCCTAAGAATATGAAAAACAGATATATATTATTGACATTGACACTGTTACTGTTGATGGCACTTCCGGGGTTCGCACAGGAATCTTCAGAAAAGATATTCCAGGTAAAAGGTTTTTGTATCAGCGCCCCAAAGCCAACCGGAGTCGACAGGTTTGTCAAATTTATTAATGAAGAACTGGCTCCACGCGAGGTAAATACTCTGGTTCTCCTTGTCGGCTACAATTATCAGTACAAAAGTTACCCTCAGCTACAGGATTCCGGAGCGCTCTCAAAAAAGGATGTCAAAAAAATTGTGGCAGCGTGCAAAAAGAATAACATCAGGGTTATTCCGGATATAAATCTGATCGGGCATCAGTCAGGAGGAAACAAGCTTAATAAACTGCTGACTCATTTTCCACAGTTTGATGAGACGCCACATATTCAGATGCCTGAAAAATATGTCTGGCCAAATAAGGATAATCTTTACTGCAAAAGTTATTGTCCCCTTCATCCGGATCTTCATAAGGTGATCTTTGCAGTAGTTGATGAGCTATGTGATGTTTTTGAAGCCGATGCTTTTCATGCAGGCATGGATGAGATTTTTTATCTGGGAGATGAGAAGTGTCCACGTTGCAAAGGGATCGATAAAGCAAAGCTGTTTGCGGATGAAGTGACACTGGTCAGAAATCACCTGAAAGAGAAAAACAGGGAGCTTTGGATCTGGGCTGACAGGCTTATTGACGGAAGAGCAACAGGAGTCGGATTCTGGGAAGGCAGCTATAATTACACATACAGAGCTGTTGATATGATACCCAAGGATATAGTAATGTGCGACTGGCATTATGAAAGGCCTGATCAGACTGCTATTTTTTTTGCAATGAATGGCTTTCGCGTTATAACTTGTCCATGGAGAACACCGCCCACTGCCGTTATTCAGACTGATGATATGGCCCGATGGGTAAAATATGCGACACCTGAGATGAAACCCAAATACTATGGAATGATGCAAACCTGCTGGACAAGCACGGAAGGTTTTATTGATGGGTTCTATGGAAATATATCAGAAAAAAATCAAAGGGCTATCCATCCAAAGAATTCTGAATATACCCCATGGGATACTTTCAAAGCCATGTACCAGAGAATTGATGAACTGGAAAAAGAAAATTAATAATATATGCATTATGAAAAAATCCCTCCTTTCTTTATTTATCCTGTTTTCCTTTGGGGCAGGCTCTTATGCAGCTACCCCTGAGATTGTCAGGTTAAGGCAAAGACCCGATTCAGTTGGTGTATATGCGAAATTTGAAGTATCGCTGGAGCTCAAATGTGAATTTGTAAATCCTTTTGATCCGGATGATATTGATATTCAGGCAACCTTTACTTCTCCATCAGGTAAAATATGGAAAATTCCGGGTTTCTATTATTTCTCACAATCCACTCTCTGGAAAATACGGTTTTCTCCTGATGAGACAGGTAAATGGGCCTATTCAGTTTCTGTTCGTGATAAGAACGGAGTTGTTACAAGCAGTGAACAAACGTTTACTGCCATAAATTCACCACACCAGGGACCTATCAGGATTTCTGCCAATAAACGTTACCTGAAGCACAGCAACGGTACGGATTATTATGGTGTAGGATTGTGGTATAACGATGGTTATGAAGGTTTTGGCAGTGGCAGGGTCGAGGAGGCTGAACTTGATGATCTGAAAGCACTGGGTGTAAATTTCATAAGCACTTACATTACTCCGCTTGAAACATGGGGTACAGGGATTGGACGATATGATCAGAATATATGCGGCCGTATCGATGAACTTCTGGAAATGCTGGAAGAACGCGATATGCTGCTCAGTCTGAACCTCTGGTTTCATTCATATCTTTCGGAAACAGTGTGGGGTGGTGGTAATGTACGATGGTATACGAATCCATATAAACAGGTTACGGAAGCAAAGGATTTTTACAGAAGTGAAGAAGCCTGGAAATACCAGGAAAAACTCTACCGCTATATTATTGCCAGGTATAGTTACAGCAGGGCGCTGGCTATATGGTTTATTGTTGATGAGGTGAACGGAACAGACGGATGGGTTTCGGGAGACAGCCTTGCAGCCGGAGAGTGGGGCAGTAAGGTGCATAACTACTTAAAAACCAACGATCCGTATAACCATCTTACAACTGGAACAAGAAGCGGGGGAATAAAGGAATTCTGGCACGAGGGCTATCAGACATTTGATATTGCGGCACGGGAAATATATGAGGCTCAGGGATTTGAGATCAACAGGACAAGCACTCTCGATTCAGCAGCGGTAAACCCGCTTGTCAGCAGTTACCGGAATTATGCTGACCAGAATCAGAAGCTCTGGCATGGCTATGGAAAGCCGGTCATTAACGGAGAAACAGGCTGGGACCATACATTCTATGAGCCTTCGATGCCGGGATATCTTGCAATGTATCACAATGCTCTCTGGGTAACACTTGCGACCGGATCGGCGATGACTCCTTTCTGGTGGGCACATTCCCGACTGATGAATGATCTTGTATTAACATCACAGGTAACGAGTATAAGAAAATTTACAGACAGAATACCTTTCAGTAAACTTACCGATGTTACGCCCGCAGCAATAAAAAGCACAAAGGGTGAAAGTTATGCCATGAAAAGCAATGAAGTGATTTTTGGTTGGGTTGTCAATCCTGAAACAGACATTGCCGGGGCTGAAATCACTCTTTCACAGATAAAAAACGGGAAATACAAATTGATGATATTTCATACCTGGCGTGGTGCATTTATTGAGGAAAAGGATCTTACAATAACCGGTGAATCTGTGACGTTTGGTTTGCCTTACCTGAAAATCACGGGTGGCCATGCTTCGTACCTTGGCCAGGATATTTCTTTCATTCTTGAACGTGTTATTGAAACACCTCCGGTGACCAAACCAAAAGGCAGGGTACTGGCTAAATAATCTGAACTTTCAACAAACCAGGGTAATTTATTAATAGCTAATCAAATTTATATATGAATTTTATAAATGGAAACAGAAGCTCCAGAGTGGGTTTCATCGTATTTCTCATACTGAGTATGCTCATTCAATTTCAGAATGCATCAGGACAGAGAAAGAAAAACAGAAGAAATGATATTGTTGCAATCCCTCAAAACATAGTACTTACAGAGAAAGGAACAAGTTTATACCGGATTGTAATTCCTTCATCTGCAACTGAATATGAACAAAAAGCTGCAACTGAGCTTCAGAACTATCTGCTTCAGATCTCAGGTGCTGCTATGCCTGTAATAACAAGCGACAAACCGAGGAGCAAGTACGAAATAATTCTTGGCCAGAATGAGCTTCTCAATGGACTGGGGAAAGAAGTCAATCTCGGAGAACTTGAGGCTGATGGATTTGTAATTCTTACCGACAGTATGCGTCTGGTCATTGCAGGAGGAAACAAAAAAGGCACACTCTATGGCGTATACACATTCCTGGAAAATTATCTGGGCTGCCGGATGTATAGCGCTGATGTAAGGGTAGTTCCCAAAATGGGAAAAATAGCCATAGGGACTATCTACGATAAACAGGTGCCTGTAATAAAATTCAGGGACATTCATTACAGTGTTACATACGATCAGGAATATTCAGCCTGGCACAGACTCGATCATGACGAGCAAGGAGGCAAACCTGCATGGGGTACCTGGGTTCATACATTTAACAGTCTTGTTCCTCCGGAAGTATATTTTGAAACTCATCCTGAATATTACTCCCTTGTCGAAGGTCAGAGAATCCCTACACAGCTTTGTCTGACAAATCCTGAAGTATTGAAGGTTGTGATACAAAACCTGCGTAAGCAGATTGCAGCTAACCCTGAAGCACAATACTGGTCAGTGAGTCAGAATGACAACAGGCAGTACTGTACCTGTGAACAGTGCCGGGCAATTGATATGAAGGAAGGTTCACCTTCCGGATCGATGATCAATTTTGTAAATCAGGTTGCTGATGAGTTCCCTGATCATATGATATCCACACTGGCATATGAATATACCAGGAAAGCTCCCGCAAACCTTCGGCCAAAGAAGAATGTCAATATTATGTTGTGCAGTATTGAGGCATTCCGCGATAAACCAATTGCATCGGCAACAGATTCAGTCAGCATTAGTCTGGTAAAAGATGTGGAAGACTGGGGAAAGATAGCAAGTGATATTATTGTATGGGATTATGTTATCCAGTTTCCGAATCTTATAAGCCCATTTCCGAACCTGCATGTGCTGCAGCCAAATATTCAGTTCTTTGTTAAAAATGGTGTTACGGCAATGTTTGAACAGGGAAACCGTGATGGGGGAGGTGAATTCGCTGAATTGCGTTCATACCTCATCGCCAAGCTTTTATGGGATCCCAACGCAAATGTCGATAGCTTAATGAATGACTTTCTCTATGGATATTATGGTGCCGGAGGAAAAGCTATCCGTACATATATTGATGAAATGCAGAGAGCGCAAGCCATTTCAAATCAGCCACTTAGAATTTTTGGTTCGCCGAATGAGGCTGCAACAAGTTATCTGACACTTCCGCTGATTGAAAGGTACAAGCAGTTGTTCGATGAGGCGGAAGCTGCTGTTGCCGATTCCGCACAGATTCTTGAAAGAGTCAGAACAGCCCGGATGCCGTTGAACTTCGCTATAATGGAACAGGCCAAAAAGACCTATAGCGGTGAGAATGGGGTATTTATAAAGAATGGTGATAAATGGATGGTTCGGCCTGAGATACGTTCAATGGTTGATCCGTTTGTTGATCTGTGCATCAGGACAGGAGTAACACAGATAAAGGAATGGGGCACAACACCTGAGGCTTACAGGTCTGCTATGTACCGGCTTTTCTCCCAGGGAGTAAATGAACATCTGGCTTATGGAAAAAGCATGAAGCTTTTTGGACTTGATACTGCCGATATCCCATTAGGGAAAGAAAAAATGTTGAATGACGGCATCAGAGGCAGTCACGATCCTGCCTATAACTGGCTTTCATTTTCAGGTAAGGATCTCGATGTAGTGATCGATCTTGAAAAAACGCAGAAAGTTCAGCATATGGAATGCGCTTTTTACCAGCGGGCTCTGTGGTTGAGCATAGCGCCGGAAATGGTTGAATTCTTTGTTTCTCCTGACGGGAAAAAATTTGAACTTGTGGGAACTGTTAAAACTACTCTTCCTATCGATCAGTGGGATTCTTTCCAGCGTGATTTTATCGTTGATTTTCCGCCGAAGGAAGCAAGATTTGTGAAGGTAGTAGCTCATTCAATAGGTATTACACCCGAGACGCATCCCGGAGCCGGCAGACCGGCGCATATGCATATAGATGAGATAGTTGTGGAGTGAAGATTGGGCTAAAGCCCTGTTTTTAAACTTAGTTTATTACCGTTGGCTGAAGCCAACGGTAATTGATTAAACAATATTGGTAAACGATTCAACAACATTCTAGACCTTAATATTTTACTTGAGTGTCAATTACCGTCTGTTTTAAGCCAATGGTAATCGATTCAACAACATCTTGGACCTCAATAGTTACTTGAGTGTCGATTACCGTCTGTTTTAAGCCAATGGTAATCGATTAAGCTCATCCTGGACCTCAATAGTTTACTTGAGTGTCGATTACCGTCTGTTTTAAGCCAACGGTAATCGATTAAACAACATCCTGGACCTCAATAGTTACTTAAATATCAAACTATTACCGTCTGTTTTAAGCCAACGGTAATCGATTAATAATATCCTGGACTTCAATAGTTACTTAAATCAATTACCGTCGGTTTTAACCGACGGTAATGGGTATTCACTTTTGGAAGGACTTTAGTCCAACAAACCAGACGTAAGCTAAAGCCCCTGACAGAAGTAACCCCGTTAT
>JBBQJD010000097.1:0-14111 GCA_038325595.1 Bacteroidales bacterium
AACAAAGAATGCTTTTTTAGAACTTAATGCTGATGCCTTTTTAATGGGTAAAGCAAAACTATCCATTCAATTGAAAGGAAAATTATTTGACAGGAATAATGCCTTTTCACTTAATGGAAAGCTATCAGCTCTGGATATAAAAGACTTAAATCCAATCCTTGAGAACAATGCTTTTATTTATGCATCCGGGAAAATAGATGTAATGAATTTCAGCCTGGATGCTGATAATATTAAATCAACAGGCAAAATGAC
Source organism: Bacteroidales bacterium (assembly GCA_038325595.1). GTDB lineage: Bacteria > Bacteroidota > Bacteroidia > Bacteroidales > VadinHA17 > LD21. Next base: position 253 of record JBBQJD010000097.1, read on the forward strand.
TATGCTTTATCAAGGTCTTGATATTACAGTAAAGGATAAGCGTACCGATGACACAACAGCCTTAAAATCACGACTTTTTACCTTTATAGCTAACAGAAGAATACTGGATTCAAACCCGGTTAAGGGAGAAGAGGTAAGAGTGGGAACAATAGATTACGAAAGGGACCCCGAAAGATTTCTTTTTCATTATTGCTTCAGATCTATCCTGACAGGAATCATTTCAACTGTATCTAAAAACGAGAAGCAAGGCAAACGTATAATTGCAGATTAGCTGAACTCTCTATTTACAGGACAGATAACAGATTAATCACTGCCGGGTAAATTCATCTTTATGGATGAATCGAAGTCTGTATAATGCACATACCGGTTATTTTGCATCCAGAGAAATTGAAGTGGATTTCCTTCAGTTGCATTACGCACGGCAAATGGCCTGACATTATCTTTAGCTGAATTCCGGGTTACAGCTTCTGCCTTCCACTGTGAACCATCTTTGGTCACCCATTTTTCTATTTCATACTTTGAGCCTCTTTTAACTGACAGGTACATGATATTTGGATTTTCATGGTCAAGTACCAAACCCCCGGAGTAGTTTTGCTCCCTTAATTTGTCTGAAGGGAACCAGCCTCCTGAATTTATTAAATCCTTTGTAATCCACTTCTCTCCATTCCATCTCGCGTAAGAATAAATATGGTTGGAATTATCCGGAAACCTGACATAAACGAGAACCGGATTATCATCCTTATCCAAAGCAATATCCCATATCCATGCCTTTTGCTTTGTAATAACAGCATCATAAACCACAGAAGCCTGCCGTGGACCAACAGGCATATCGGATTCACCAATCTTCTCATTTTTAACGTTGTAGAAGCTTCCTCCCTCATAGTACATATAATAAATGCTGTTTTCATTTTCGGCATTGGGATGACCATCTGTGAAAGCAAAAACAATCCTGCGCTTACCATCCGATTCAACCTTCATATACGGCCTTCGCATAGCATAAATACGTTCCGGAAGAACGAATATGCGGCCCTTGCTCCATGTTTTACCCAGATCTTCAGAAAAAGAATAATTCGGCTTGTTGTCCACTCCTCTCCAGAACAGATATATCCTGTTGTCTTCTTCAGTTAATAGTACCGGATTTGCATAAGTGTTTGTATTTGCAAATTCCTTGTATGTTTCCATATCATTTAAAAACAGCTCCTGCTTATCCCAGGCAAAAATATCCTCCGCATTCTTCATGGTGAACAGATGTGTCGGATTCGGACCGCCATGTTTTGTAAAGAATACCAGCAGACGGCCATCAGGAACAAAAAGCAAAGCGGGATTATCATGATCATCAATTTCAAAATTCTCCATTAAGGTTTGGGTTCGGATGTCGCCTGAAGTATGGTCATAATAGCCTATTATAACATTACCTGCATTATCTATCCATCCTGCATAAGTACGTTTGTATCTGCCCTCAAAATACACTGCCCTGGGATCCGAAAACCAGCACCATGAACCATTATCTGTAAAAGATTTGTAACTCTCTGATTTATCAGCGTGTGTTTTGTCCATAGAATATTTTACAGGAACCTGTGAGCACAGGGAGGTAAAAAAGAAAAGCATGCTCAGAATAATAAGACTTTTCATAAATATTAAAAATTACAGATCCATAAAAGTATTAATAAATATCAAATCAGGATTAACATCACTTTTTCAGATCGTTGAAGCTGAGATGAATGTTTTATTTGTGAGATACATTGCACGACAGTTTATTAATTATTGCAAAGCCATGTCCCACAACATTATCTCCCTGGATAGCCTGTAAGGTCATCCCAATGTATTACTTCTGGTGATGATCACCATCAAAAATCACTACAAATCGGGATTGTATGACAACCATGTCCGGAGTTTCTTTACAATAGAAATTAATTCAATAAATCTAAAGAAATGAAAAGGACAATTTTACTGATCTCATTAATAATAAACATAGTGCTTCTTCACGCACAAAAAACCGATTCCACAGGTACTCAATATCTTAACACTGCCGAAACAATGCTCAAAAGTGACGGCAAACTTGGGATCGGAGGGTATGGAGAAATTCATTACAATCAACCCATTGCAAAAAGTCAAAAAGAACTCGGTACACTGGACGTTCACAGACTTATCATGTTTCTGGGATACAACTTTTCAAAAAAGACACAGTTCATATCAGAAATAGAATTTGAATATGCCAAAGAGGCGTGGGTTGAACAGGCATTTCTTCAGCACAGGATAAATAAATTCATCAACTTCAGGGCAGGATTGCTATTGATCCCTATGGGAATAATAAATGAATACCATGAGCCAACAACATTTCATGGAGTCGAGCGGCCGGTGATTGATAACCGGCTTGCCCTGAGCACGTGGCGTGAAGTAGGATTTGGATTTTCCGGTAATATATTGCCTGCTTCATTAAAATACCAGTTATATGCTGTCGGAGGATTAAATGGTTATGATACAAAAGCAATTTTCAGCGGCTCAGGAGGATTGAGAGAAGGAAGACAGAAAGGGTCAAAAGCTTATCTGAGTTCTCCGTCACTGACAGGTAAAATTGAATTTTATGGCATCAAAAACCTTAATCTGGGGTTATCAGGTTATATGGGAAAATCGCAAAGCAAACTATATGGAAAGCTTCCTGCAGACAGTACCGGTTTAAAAAACAGGGCTGATTCTTCTTCTGTTGGAATATCAATGATCGGCGCTGATGCAAGATACGGATTCAGGGGATTGGAATTGAGAGGACAGTTTTACTATACTTCCCTCTCAAATACTGAACAATATAACAGTTTTACACGCACCGGAACAAGTAATAACGATCTTGGCAGATCTATGATAGGTTATTATGCAGAAGCCGGTTATAATATTTTCAGACCTTTCAGCAAAATAAACAATGAACTTGTTCCATTCATCAGATATGAATTCTTAAATACTCATCAGGCTGTTAACAGAGAAACCAGTGAAAACCTGCTCTATAAAAACACAATAATTACTGCCGGATTAACTTTCAGATTAGATAAGAGAGCAGTTTTAAAAGCAGATATGCAGTTTATAAAATCTGGTCTTTCAGACCAATTCAGTAAGACGTTCAATGCCGGAGTAGGTGTGATGTTTTGAATTACCTGAAAAATGAGGATACTTACTATCTTAATAATCGGACTGACATCAATTTTATCCGGGAATAATTCAGGGGATGATATCAATTTCAAACCCAGGCTGTTATTGAAAGAGCTGGGCAATCTTTACTGTGATCAGGATTTCCAGCTCCGGGAAATACATTTAAATGATCCGGGCTGTGACATAAAGGGAAAATTCTTTGAGGTGTCATGCAAGGACAAAAGTATTTCGACAGTTTATATCGGGAGAGTCAACAGTTGCCGGTCAGGGGGATGTTCAAATCAGATTACCCGGGTTGAAACAGATTCCGAATTTTTTGATTACTTCATACTTTTTGATTCAGAAAAAAAGATAAAAGCCATCAGAGTTTACAATTATGAAGCAACTCATGGTCAGGAGATCACTGTCAAAGGCTGGTTGAACCAGTTTCTCGGATATGACGGTTCTTCCAGTCTTCGTGCAGGTAAGGAAATTGATGCGATAGCGGGAGCCACAATATCTGTTTTTGGACTGATAGCTGATGTACAGGAAAAAACTTCAATGCTCAAAAACTTTAAGGATAAGTAATCAGAGCCTGGCACTAAACCTGGAAAATGTGGGTGAAGACTAATCCCTGATGCGGATAATTTTTTTATTCTTTGTAGTTTTAGATACAATTTTAATACTAAAACTTATAAAAATCCAAAGAATGAAACGCAGAGAAATCTTAAAAAATTTATCGGTTATTCCTCTGGCTGGGATAATGGGAAGCGGGATACCTGAAAAAGAAAAAGAAAAAGAGCAGGTCGAATGGTCGCCAAAAAAGGTCGCCATCCCCGGAACCTATGCAACAACCAGTCCACTGTCATTGTGCATAAGATCCGGACATCTGGTGTTTCTGAGCGGTATCGGAGGCTACTATCCAAATCGACGGCCTGAACCCGGTGATATTAAAGTTCAGATTAAAAGTGCATTAACCGATATGAAAGAAAACCTGGAGAAAGCAGGTACTTCAATGGCGAATGTTCTGAAAGTCCATATGACCCTGGCCGACCCGAATAAAAATCTTGCTCCCCTTAATGAGGTTTACGGCGACTTTTTCCCCGATCCCAAGCCGGCGCGTTCCTTCAGTGGTGCAGGCATCGATCAGATGGGACGCGATGGTGTACTGGTGCAGGTAGATTGTGTGGCTTATATCGATTAAGTTAAAGGTCTTTTAAATTGATGATGACCAAAAGACCGCTGGATCAGCAAGTTTATTTAATTCACAACATTAACAGGCTTTCCCGAGAAGAAAGCTTCTACATTCTTAACTGCGATCTCCATAAGTCGTGTTCTGGCCTCAATTGTTGCCCAGGCAATGTGAGGCGTAATAATGCAATTTTTTGCTTTGAACAGAGGATTATCATGAGAGGGCGGTTCATTTGTAAGAACATCAAGACCTGCACCTGCAATAAGGCCTTCATTCAATGCCTCTGAGAGATCTTTGTCAACAACTATCGGACCCCGGGAGGTGTTAATCAGGAAGGCTGTTTCCTTCATACGCCGGAGGTTGTCTGCATTTACCAGTCCCTCTGTTTCAAGGGTAAGAGGACAATGAATGCTCACAAAATCAGACTGTTCAAATAACTCCGGCAAACCTGTCCATCTGAAGTTTTTCCTGTGAGACTGATCACTCTGCGTTCTTCCTGAGGCAATGATATTCATGCCAAAGACAGTTGCGGTATCTGCTACCTTGCTGCCTATATTTCCTAAGCCGATTATCCCGATCGTTTTTGAAAAAAGCTCTGTCAGCGGATAGTCGCGGTATGTAAAATCCAAGGAAGCCGCCCATTTCCCCTCCATTACTGAATCGCTGTGTTTCTGAACATGCAGACATAATTCCAGTATCAGAGCAAAGGTCATTTGGGCGACTGAATTTGTGCTGTATGCCGGTATATTTGTCACAACTATTCCAAGATCCCTGGCTGCAACAGTATCAATTACATTATACCCTGTTGCCAGAACACCTGCATATTTCAGATCAGGCAATGATTTCAATATGTCGCCCGTTAACAGTGTCTTGTTTGTCAGGAGTATCCCTGCACCTGCCGATCTTTCTAAAACCTGGTCAGGTGATGTTCTGTCATATACCTTTAATGCGCCAAACTCCCTGAAGCCCTCCCAGCTTAGATCACCGGGATTCAATCCATAACCATCAAGAACTACTATATTCATATATTTACATTTAGATGTCAAAAATACATATATTCGGAACTAATCTGAATTGAAAAGTTGCAATTGATAAATGGGTTTAAGAGTTGAAGGCTTTTGTTAGCTTTTCCACTCTAGATCTTCCACTTTTGAATCCACTCCGAGGTTATCTCCTGATATCAAAGTCTTGGTGAACCTTGGTGTCTTTGTGCCTCGGTGGCATTTATTGTTTTTCAATTTTCGAAGTGGATTCAACTTTTCAACTTTTCAACCCATCAACCCATCAACCTCGCTTATTTTCAAATCATTTTGATAATTTTATTTGCGACTTTTTCTGCTATCTTGTTACAGCGGTCCATACTGCCACCACTGATAAATTTCTCCGCATCTTTAATCCTGGAAAAATTAAGCCCGCAGATATCAAAGCAGGTGGTTGATCCGAATTCTTTCCTGAACCAGATGCCCAGCTGATCGCTGAGATTTATCGCCCTGTTGAAATTATTAATATCATCATCCAATGCCTCATTGTCTCCGTTTTTCAGCAGACGGTTCATCTTTGCAACCCTTGAATAGCTGTTTTCAATTTCCGCTGTTTCAGCGCTTAATGCCATAACGCCCGCAGCAAGCGCACCGCAGGTACGGTTTAGCATTGCTATACCTCCTGCAAACAACCACGATGCATCCTTAAGTTGTTGTGTTACCTGGAAATTGATACCGGAGCTGTTCAGTACATTTTGGGAACAGTGAAACTTTTTATTATCAAATGTCTTCAGTAATACTGAATACGATTCTTCTGCCTCATCAGGTAATATGACAGGTTTACTTAAAGCATCCGAAAATGGTTTATAAAAGTTGCAGATAGCTTTATCGCATTCCGGCATTCCTCCATGCCGGATCCTGCCGCATATACATGAGCCGTTACTGTCTGTAAACGCTTTTACATAAGATTGTGCTTTACTTATAGCGGCGAGTTTTTCCGAAATACCGGTAAGTCCATTATTCTGAAAGCCCATAAACATCAAAGGCGCAGTCATTGCTCCGCATTCCATCCCGGGTCCGGCGATACCTCCGGCCATTCCTCCGGAATAAAGAACCATATTTTTATCCCTGATACCATTTATTCCCAGTAGTGTCTGCATTACGCTCGGTGCACAATGTCCCATCCTCCGGACATTGTTCAGGGTTCTTAATTTCTTTTCATTGAATATACCATAACCGGCCAGTCCTGCAGTTCCGAGTGCTGCAATTGCAAGAACACTCTTTTTTGTAAAATCTCTTCTGCTCAGGGATCTTTTGCCGGTACTATTACCAATGGTTTCCATGATATCTGATCATTAACATATAAGAACCATGTATGATATATCCACCAAATTTAACCTTTAATTCCAATGAAATAGGGTGTCTTAAAGTCTTTTTAACCGCAAAGTCCCCCTCCTACGGAAAAGGTAGGAACTTCAAATTTAATAACTTGAGGTTTTGAAGATAAACAAATTAAAAGTCGCCCTCGGGGGATTTAGGGGTAAAAAACTTCAATTTTTTGTTTTCTTGCCTTGGCAGGATATCTGAGGTTTTGAGCTATCCAGTCAAACACAGCATCTTTTCCTCCTCCCTGAAATTCAGGCATCTCCTCGATAACAACAAAGGAAGTATCAGCTTCGTCCTGGTCAGACTTGCTTTGCGATCCATCCTTCTTTGTAATAATTTCTATAACATCATCTTTCCCCTTATCACCGTATTTGCCGACTGCCATGCCTGCCTTGAAGACATTAATTGATTCAATGGTTTCAGGATCTATAATGGTAGAATTGATATCCGTTTCAACTCCGTCAATAAAAACTGTTGGTGTTTTTCCATCGGCCGATCTTATCTTTAAATATTTGTCTTTAGTTATTCCGAAATTTCCAATTTTATCCGTAGGAACTGACACTTCATTTTCAGATGGAGCCTGTTGTAAAGGTTCGAGGTTCGAAGCATTGACATCAGAGGGAATTTCTGAACCTTTATTTTTGGTTCTTATCAATATCACTCCACTCTCATTTTTCCCTCCATATAATTTTACTGATTCCCTGTCCTTCAAAATGGTGACTGATTCAATGGAGGACAGATCAAACAATTCAGGTTTTGCAAAAGCATATAATATGGTTGCAAAGACAGGAAGGATCAATAACAATTTCAATTTCCTGTATGGCGAGGTGATAATTTTTTTCATCATGTCAAACCGTTTTTTATTAATGGAATAATTGAATGAGTTCGACAGGCTGATAACCGGAGAACTGAACATTTGATTCAGGAGGGTGACCTTATATATTGCAGGATGGCCGGACCTCTGAAGAGCTTGTTCGTCTGCCATATATTCATGGTTCATCCTGATAAATCCTGTATAGATCCATGCAAACGGATTTATCCATTGTATCAGACGTAGTAATTCAATGATCAGGAGATCAAACCAGTGCTTCTGCTGTACATGAACCAGTTCGTGGTTCATTATCTGCTCCATCTCGGATTTGCTCAGTGAAGGATTTATAAATATGTAATTGAAAAATGAGAACGATGAGGAAAACTCAGAAGTTGTTATGAGCTTTGCAACTCCGCAATAGTCAATTTCCGCTCTTTTTATAGTTTTGTATACTGAAATTAAATGAGTCAACAGTCTGAACGTAAAGAATATAACCCCTGCCAGGTATAGGAAAAGCAGAATATATTTATAGTATGGTGTCTCAATGTAACTCACCTGCTGAACTGATGTTATAACAGGATCGGATACAGGAGTGACAATAATTGTCTGTACTTCCGGAACCGGAATTTCCACCTGGTAATGAACCGAAAAGAAAGGGAAAATCAACGAGATCAGTATGCCTGAAATCAGGTAAATTCTTTTCAGAATAAAGAAACGTTCATTCCGGAGAAATAGATAATAAATCAGGGCAAAGCCTGAAAGCCATATGGCTGATTTAAATAAGAATAATGCAAATGCTTCCATCATTTTCTTTTTTTAGTCTTCTTCAATTCCTTCTTCGTATCCTCGAGTAACTCCTCAAGCTCTTTTAAAGTCAGATCCTTTTCCCTTGCAAAGAACGAAGCCAGTGCAGGAAAAGAGTTGTTGAAATAACCCTCCATCAATCCGAAAAGCTGGCTTTTCGAATATTCGCTCTTTGTTACAACAGGATGATAGAGATGAACATTGCCATAGGCTTTATGTCCTACATACCCTTTTTTCTCAAGCACTCTGAGCACTGTCGACACAGTATTCCGTGCCGGTTTAGGATCATTGAAACTGTCGCGGATATCCTTTACAAGACCTTCTTTCATGTCCCATAATATCTGCATAATCTGTTCTTCTGCCTTCGTAAGCTGCATGGTTTAATACTTTTATCTTCCCGCCGAAGCGGGATCTCCGCTTAAGCTCGATTTTACTTTTGTCTTTGATCTTTTGTCTTTTATCTTTGATCTCCGTTATTAAAAACAAAGTTATGACTATTATTATAGTCGTACAACTATTTTACAATAAAAATGACTACTATTTTAGTCAGTGCTATTAATATATTAATAATCTGACTCGATTAAGCTTGCTGGCGAGCCCGGGCCCAGCCAAAATCAATTTACTCCCCTTGGGGCTGGGGTAAATAAATTGATTTTGGCTGCGGGTATTGTCATAATACCTGATGTACAAAAAAATGGATCGCCCTTCTCGTTAAGACAAAATTAAATGTGATAAGAGATTAGTTTTTGAAGGAGGACTTGTCCCGCATCAGCGTGAGCCTGCCCCGCCTTTAGCTTAGGTTTACGGCTAGGGGGCATAGCCGTCTTTATTTCAGAAATGCCCCTGCAGCTGAAAAGACCCTCTCAAAGCTGTTATCAACTGCCTCCCTCAGGTCTGAATCAAAAACCGGAAAGGGATTTTCATGTGAGTAGGGATAGGGAAAATCCCAAAGTTCAACAGGCTGAGACTTTCCCCTGATATTGTTGTTCAGGGTTTCCATTATACCTTTAGGCGGTATAACAATATCTTTAAGCAGTGTTATTGCATGAGTCTGATCCCTTAATTCCTTTATAGCATTCTCTCTGAATTTCTTTAATCTGCTGAAATCAATCATCGATCTGAAAGCCATCCCAAGCCTGCTCGACTTCAAAAATTCAAAGAGTTGATTCCTGCCTCTTGTTTCGCTTTCAAAATCATTCATGTAATAACTATACACTTTTTCATAAGCAAGGTTATCCATTATCAGCTTTGATGTTCCATACATATTGCTGAATACCGAACCTCCGCAGAACATAAACAGTTTCGAATTTGTAAAGAGGCCTTCAGGATTTCCCATGAATATTATCTGTGCTAGAAAAGCTCCTATGGAATATGCAAATACATTAACTTCGCTTTCTTCGGGTACGACCTGGTGTTTCCCGCTTTTGATGAGCTTCAAAAGCTTTACGATATCAAGAACTGTCTGATACCCGGAGCTGAAGAAACGCCCCGGATCTTCTGTCAGACGATTACTCAGGGCAATATTTGCAATGCTGGCCATATCGATTTTACCATAAGCCATCCTGCGCTCATTCAGAAAATTCATCATTGCTCTTGGATCCTTCCAGGACTCAGGTGAGCGGTTCATATGAAAAGATATCGGGAACAGAACAACATAACTATCGGTATACAGCGACAGATAGTAAGCCCATACCAGGTATTTAATCCAACTTCTTTCATTCAGGCCATGAAGCAATAAAATGACCTTTTTTGACCGGGTATCAGATGGAATAAAAACCGGGTATTTAAAAGCTGAATTCTCTGAAAAAACGACATCTTTTTTATTGAAAATACCGTTGTTCTCTAAATCGGAGGTGAACTTTACATTAATGATCCTGATTTCAGATCCTGGTATAATTATAACATCTGAATCAGGATTGAAAACAGACTTTAATTCATTAAATTTCTGAGAGTACTCCATTTAGGGAAGACATTTTGACCTAAATGTATTCTGCAATAACAACTAAGACAAAAGAATGTGCCGGATGTTTACTAAATGGGATGAAAATTCAGCAGCAGTGACGTAATAGTGAAAGTGGGGATGAAATTTCCCGGCTGTTTAACAGGCTAATTATCATAAAACAATTACATACAGGAAATAAGCTATTTTTGTATATGATTTAACTGATAATGCCCGACCTTCAAAAACCTATACCATCTTATCTTGTTGAAAAGAGGAATATTGTAACACTTGTCCTGTTCACATCTCTCTTCGCTCTGGTATTCATTAATATCTATTCACCTTTTGGAGCCAGCAGATGGTACAACGTTAACGAACTGGAGTTTCTCTTTTATTCAAGCCTGGTTATTCTTACAGGGGTGCTTGTTGTTGTCATAAGCAGGATCATAATGTATCATGTCTGCCAGAAACATTTGATAAATATTATACAATACATGATCTGGATTCTGGCGGAAATAATGTTTATGGCCCTGTTCTACACTTTATTTGAAACAATTATTCTGAAGGATTCCAGAACGTTTGAAGACCTTTTCAAAATGTCGGCACGTAATACAGTACTGATTCTCTTATTGCCATATTCCATGCTGTGGCTTTATTTTTCGTGGCACGATAAAAAGGAAAAAATCGAAAAGCTTTCTGAAACCCGGGCTTTTTCAGATAATTCCAGGGATATGATTCCTTTTTACGATGACAAATCAGTACTAAAGTTCTCAATAAAAAAAGAGGATCTTATGTATATTGAATCAACTGAGAATTATGTGAGTATCTGTTACCTTAACAAAGGCAGGCTTTCTAAATACCTGTTGCGCGATACGATGAAAAGGATGGAAGAAATCTTTGCCGGAACAGAGATAGTCCGGTGTCACAGATCATATATGGTGAATTTTGAAAAAGTCAAGGTAATAAGAAAAGATAAAGATGGTCTTAAGCTTGAACTTGACAGTCCGTCAATTACCGATATTCCTGTCTCGAAGACTTATGTAGATGATGTAATGCGTGTTTTCTCAAAGTTCAGTCAATTCAGTTAACGACAGGCTTTGGTAATCTTCCAATATGCAACTCTTTCTGAGCAGCTGACAGATCAGCAAATAATGGCAGATTACGTATCTCCTCAGCATTTTTATGCTTGTTTACATTTACAATCACGATATTTCCCATTCCTTTGCCGTATTCACCATTAAAATCATAGAATCCGGCCATTATAGTGAGTTGCCCGTTCATTATCAGCTCCTTATACTTCTTACAGGCAATATTCACCTGATAATCAAGATTCTTTTCATTGACATAAGAGTGAATATTCTCAACAGTGCCGGCTTTTATGTCAGTAATTACAGGTTTCAAAAAATCAAGTTCGTGCTTAATTCCATATGTTTCTGATTCAAAGCCTTTTACATAAGATTTTATGGCCCCGCAATCCGAATGACCCAGGAACAGCAGCAAAGGTGTTTTTAAATGATAGATCCCATAATCGACTGAACCTTCAGTTGACAGGATCTGGTTTCCGATATTTTTTATTGAAAATACCCTGTTTGAAGTATCCGGCATAAGGGAATTCAGAGGGACACGCGAATCAGAGCAGGTAACAAGTGTTATATATGGATTCTGATCAGATCTGAAAGTTTCAAAGTATTCCCTGGGGTGTGTCTGAGTGAAATAATTATTACCCAGAACTATCTGTGATACTATTTCAGGTGTTAGCAGTGTTTTAGGCTTAACAGGCTGCTTTTTAATATCTGGTTCTCTTTCCCCTATTGCATTTACAACTTCATCATGAAGGTTATGGCGACGGCTTATATGACCAAGAAGATACTCGATCTCTTCAAATCTTAAAATATCACGAACTTCAGAGTGAGCTTCAACTACTTTGAATTCAATACCTCTGTCTTTAAGGTTACTGTAAAGCCGCTTTATCAGCCTGGCTCCGCTCGAGTCAATGGTTGCCGATGTGCTTAAATCAAATATTACAATTTTTAACGACGAACCTGCATCGAGTACTTTGTTCCAGACTGTCTGGTACACTGTTGCCACATTAAAATATACCAGTGTAGATTCTACCCTGAATAACAATACACCCGGGACAAGCTCATTATCGGGATGCCTCTTAATATCGGTATATCTGTTTGTCCCGGGGATCCGGCCAAGAAATGCTACATGCGGACTCGATACATTCCTTATAATAAGAATTAAGGAGAACAGTGCTGCAATCAGAACACCCTGCAATATTCCAAATACAATCACGCTGAACATTGCCGTCATGGCAATCATAAAATCGAAACGGTTTACCTTGGATAACCTTTTCATTTCCCTGACATCAAAAAGTCCCGTTATCGCTACAAGCACGATAGCTGCCAGAATAACTGTCGGAAGGTTTTTAAGCAGCCCTGTCAGAAATAAAAGACAAACTGCAATACCTGCTGAAGCAATAATGAGAGAAAAAGGGGTTTTGGCACCTGCTTTTTCATTTACAGCCGATTGTGACAGACCACCACTCACCGGATATCCCTGCCCCAGGGAGGTAGCAAGGTTGGCAATGCCGAGAGCAAGCAATTCCTGCCGGGCATTGATTTCATATCCATTTTTTTGGGCAAGTGTTTTTGCTGCCGACACACTCTCAATATATGCCAAAAGAAAACACGCAAAAGCAAGTGGAAGAATGCTGCCGATATCCTTCATATTGAGTACGGGCAGGTGAAATTCAGGCAGGCCTCCGGGTATAATTCCAACGGTTTTAAACCCCATTATCCCAAGTGGTGTGAATGAAATAACAATAACTGACAGCATCACAACAAAAATTGTGACAGGCTTCCCTGGGAATAGCCTGTCTCCGCTTATTATCAAAGCAATTGCAACAATACCGAAGATCAATACGATCAGATTTGTTCCCGGCAGCTGGCTGATCAGAATTGAAAGACGCCCGAAGAAGCTCTCACCACCTCCTGATACACCAAAAAGTTTGGGCAGCTGAGTAAGGCCTATTGTAATAGCTGCCCCTGCCTTAAAACCGAGCAATACTGTTTCGCTGATGAAATTTATTATACTGCTCAGGCGAAGTGCAAATGCCAGAATGCTCATCCCTGCAAATATAAGTGCTGACAAGGATGCCAGGTCGACCCAGCGCTGAACATCACCCCCTGAAAGATTAGCAATTGTTACTCCTATAAGCATTGAAATCGCAGAAGTCGGACCAACGGCAAGCTGCTTTCCGGTACCCAGCAAAGCATAGAACAAACCTCCTGTCAGGTACCCGTAAACACCATATTGCGGAGGCAACCCGGCTAATGTTGCGTATGCCAGTGAAACAGGAATAGCATATGCTGCAAGTGTAAGTCCGGCTACAGTATCGTTGCCGAGTAGTTTAAAGGAATATTCAGAAAGCCACTTGACAGAGGGAATATGTTTATGAAGTTCCTCTTTAACCTTGTAACGAATGTTCATAAACTATAACGTGATTAAAATTGTCAATACCAATATAGTACGTTACAAAGGATTATGCAAATGTATTTAATGAATCAGTGGAGAGGTGTGAGGGGTGAGGTGTGAGGGGTGAGGTGTGAGGCGTGAGGGGTGAGG
>JBBQJD010000098.1:0-14013 GCA_038325595.1 Bacteroidales bacterium
GGTCTCCTGAATGTCTTTGCGCTCTAAAACAACATGTTCGAGCATAATCTTTTTCCGCGAAACAAGCGCTGCCAAATCCATATTGAGAGAAGCCACGTCTTTATAAAGTTCATCTTGTGTTTCTTCAAATGAGATGAGAACGCCTGGCTCGTTGTAATCGGTGGCGCCCTTAATTAGAAAATCAATCCCAAAAAGGGTTTTCCCGGAGCCGGCATTTCCAGAAACTAAAGTGGTTCCATTTTTCGGAAGCCCGCCTTCTGTAATTTCATCAAAACCTTTGATGCCGGTCGAGCATTTGAGTAATTTATTACGCTTTGTGGCAATTTTTTCTTTGCTAATTTTTATCATGTGATAGGCTTTTGTTATAATTTAACACAGTAAAGTTGAACGTTTTACTTCTTTTATGTATTACACAATGCCATTGATTTATTACATGTTTTACATATTCTAAATACCAGGGTGTCAATTTTATTTTAAGACCTCACTACTAATCACCCCCTTGCATCCTTTTTCAAAGCAACGGACATCAGTTTGTGTTAATGTGAAAGGAATATTCTTGGTGGTTGCATCAATTACTAATGCGAAGACACTTCTTTAGGCATCTCTTTTGGAATATTCCCTTTTTCATCAAGGAAGTGGGACATTTGTGATATGTACATTTTTTATATTATTGGTTAGATGGTTGGGTGCTTAAAGTGCTTGTACTCGTTTATGTCTCCCATCGGAAGATCAATAACTGGTTTTCTTTCCATCCCGGTAAATTTATTTTCCGTGTGGGAAAGGATATTTTCCAGATATCCTTTGGTTGTTTTTAACTTCAATTCTGATTTATTAAGCTTCTCCTGAAGCTCTTTATAAAGCTCAGAATTTACATCATTTTTTGCAGCTTCACTCTCTGCAGATCCTTTCTTTTCTTCTTTGATTATTTCTCCGGAAAGAGCTAAAGATTTCATCTTATTTTGTCCTGTCACGTCTGAGTTTTTTGGAGCTTCTTCTTCTATGTATTTTATGAACCTTGCAATCAAAGTGTCCATTTTCCCGAAAGTGGGTTTTATAAAATCATTCTCTTGTTTTCGCATGAATGACACTATTGTTTCCCTGAATTTCTTAAGTTCTTCTGCCGGAGAAAGTATATGCCGTAACGCCGTTTCAAAACTTATTTTAATTTTACCTGCTTAACTAACAAACTTTCAATATGGAAAATCAAGAACAACCCGGCTTCAAAGATTCTTCAGATCAACCGGCGATAAAATTCGCAAACA
This sequence comes from Bacteroidales bacterium, assembly GCA_038325595.1. GTDB lineage: Bacteria > Bacteroidota > Bacteroidia > Bacteroidales > VadinHA17 > LD21. The sequence goes on from JBBQJD010000098.1 coordinate 1,263, forward strand.
GCTCGGATTCAGATGATATACTGGTCTTTACATCATTTTGCAATGTTTATAAAGTCCCGAAATCAGAGATATTCAACATACACCAGGTGCTTGACAAAATAGACCTTGAAGAGGGAGAAAAGCCGCTCTACATAACCGGCGATAAAAAATATTCCGGGTTTCTGATTGTTGCATTCGAAAATGGCAAGATCGGAAAGATTGCAATGAGCAGTTATAGCACGGAATACAAGCGAAAAAAGCTCAGAAATGCATTCAACAACGAATCCAACCTGATATTCATTCAGCTCATTGATACAGATTTAGACCTTGTAGTGGTAAGCAGCATTAAAAAGGTAATCCTTTTCAATACGGGCCTGATAAACCCCGTAGGAAGCAGGACCACTAAGGGTGTCCACGTACTGAAGCAAAAGGATGGCAGCAAAATGGTATCCGTGTTAACTGCTGATCAGGCAAAGCTTGCAGATCCGGAATTTTACAGAAAGGGACTGAATGTGGTGGGGTTCTATCTTAAGAAGGGAGACGGACTATAAGAAACGGGTGCCGGGTGCCGGGTGTTGGGTGCAAAAAAAAGTTGATGGGTTGATGGGTTGAAGAGTTGAAAAGTTGAAAAGTTGAAGGGTAATTCAAAATTCCAGGTTCCAGGTTCCAGGTTCCAGGTTCCAGGTTTCAGGTTTGAGCGTCATTTGTAAAAAGATAAAGACAAAAGTCACAAGACAAGTGCTTTAGTATCATCTTATCTTTTTACTTTTGTCTTTTGTCTTTTGTATTGACACTCCGTAAGCGCATGCCTTACGCCTTACGCCATATGCCTTATGCCTTATGCCTTATCAACAGCCAGATGTTTGTCCTGGCTTTCATGGTCAGCCTGATCAACCCACCATCATTGGCTACCGGCTGATTGGTGAATCCATCAATATATTCTCCGCCTCCGGGTACTGTAACTATAACAATAACTGTTTCCTGGTTATAATTGTGAATCACCATACTGCCATCTGAGAGCTTCTGAAATGTAACTCTGGCGGGAGCATCAATCACAGGTTCATCTTTTTGATGAAATGCATCACGTATTATATTTACCCATAGAGGCGGCAATTCAACAAGACCGATCTGACGCGGGGCAAGGAGATGTTCTCCCACCGCAGCAAAATCTTCCTGTGAAAATGTATGTGTGTTAATCAGGAATACACTTTTTGCTTTATTACAAATCAGAAAAGGATTATTGCTCCTGACTGAAGGAGTCAGTAAAACTTCAGCACCATCAGGAATTACCTGGTAATCTGTTTTTAAAGGAAATTTGAGCCTGAATGTGCTGTCTTGCAGTTCAATAGATTCAATTTCTGCCGGCAGCTGCTTAAGAGGCCATTTTACTCCGGCAAGCTGAGCCAGTTTTTCGCCATCCGGTGTATTTGACAGAAAGCCGGTTGTCATCACTATTTTAGATCCGTTTTCGAGTGATTTAACCACTTTGGAATAGATCTCCCTGTCATGTGCTGCCTGGGTCGGAAGGAAAACAACCTTGTTGTCAGCCGGATATGATGATTCGGGAATTAATGATACTCCTAACATACCAATATAGTCGAACAGGTAAAGGTCACCTCCGGCATCGCTGTTGGGAGGTTTGTACCCAGCAGTACCAGTTACTGGGGTGGCAGCCACCTTTTCCGCGAGCCGAACCAGTTTTTTATAATCCTGAAACAGCAGGTGATGACCCGGATGACCATTGATAAAGCTGTCGAAACTGAAGATTACCAGCTCCTTCGAACCTCCGAGAACGCTCTGCCAGGCCTGTTCAATGAAATCCCGGGCATTGCAGTCCTCATGATCAAACCATGAACCTCCCGCTTTATTGCCTGCAACGGAATTAAGCCATCGCAGGTTAATAAAACTTTCATAAGGCTGTACAAATCCGAACCTCTGTGTATATTGTCCCCGCGACTCTGTGCCTGTCCAGATGCCATCAAATAGTTCAGTCTCAGCAGTCACGTCATAACCAAAAATATGAAACCTGTCATACCATTGCGGATACTTGATTATCATTTTTATGTCCGGATTTTTCTCCCTGGCTGGTTTTATAAATACCGACTGCGAAAGTTCAGTCAGCAATGCTCTTCTGTACTCCGACCAGTTTCTCTCACCTTTTGCCTTCTTCGATTCAATACTTGTATCGGAGGTACAGAGAAAATCATCTACAATGAAAGTGTCGAAAAAGGGAGCTGAATCTTCAATTACCTTTCGCAGGTCAGCCTGGGTCTTCTGATTCTGCCAGTTGAACCAGCCCAGGGGACCTTCCTGTCTGACCCCAAATCCATTTCCGGGCACTGTAGCTATTCCCCCCACCACTTCAAATCCATTATCCTTCAGAAAGTTAACTGCCGGCTCTAACATCCCGGGAGGAATCACCAGTCCGCTTCTGTAAACCTCCAGGTAAACCTTCGTTATTCCATAACATCTCAAAAGCGAGAGCACTTCTCTTCTACCCTCTTCTGAGTTAAACATCTGGTCTACAGTATGTGCTGTTACATAGGTACTGAGTCGAAGGACCTGTTTATTTTCATTTGCCACTTTCCAGAAATCGTCAGGAGCCTTTGACGGTTCTTTGCATGATATTATTAAAGCGATCAGGAGAACGAAAATTGAGGCAGTCTGTCGTTTCATAAGGATATATATCAGATTTCATTTAAGCTACAGTCGTAAACAACCTAACCAAATATATGAATTTCTAATTTAACATGACATGCTGGGTGCTGGGTGCTGGCCTGCCCTGACCGACGAAGGAGCGTCAGGGGTGCTGGGTGATAGGTTAATGGGTTGATGGGTTGATGGGTTGATTTCCAGGTTCCAGGTTCCAGATTCCAGGTTTGAGGTTCCAGGTTCCAGGTTTCAGGTTCGAGGTTTGTATGCTAAAGAAATGACTCCATTAAGCTTTGAAATGAAGGAATTGAGATATTTTGTGCAACTACGAACCTATGCAACCCTGACGAATGTCTATGGAACTGAATAGTGGTACTCGAGCCAACGTGAGAAAAACACATCATACACCTGCAATATTTCGTTTTCATATGTGATCATTTCCTTTTCAAGGAGGGATTTGATAGAAGTCTTTACTGAACTAGGACTGGTAAGATCGTATTTATTGATAAATTTCCCTGATGTAGGTTTATCCACTCCCCTTTCTGATGCCAAAGCCTTCAGCAGCTTGAATTGCTGCAGGGTCAGCAAGTTCCGGTAATTGATATATTCAGGTTCAAATTCTGTCAGTATCTGTAAAAATGCCTTATTGACCACCAGCGAAGTTACTATCTTCCAGCCTGACCCGAATATCTTGTTGCATACATACTGAACATACCAGGTATGCAGCCTGGTCCAGTCAAAAATCAAACTGATGGCATCATCATCAATGATCGTCCCGGCTTTTGCAAAATTGTCAAAAATGAATTTCCGGTAATCATCAGGATCTATCCGTTCAAGATACATTAGTTCGGTACTGCGATAAAAAGGTTTTCCAGTCGATAAGAACATATTTTCCAACATATGCCTGCTGCTGCCGGAAAAAATGAAATTAATTGAAGGATATGCCTGGATAATTGTCCTGAGAACATGCTCAATGTTCTTTTCGGGGTAGTTTTTAATTTGCTGGAACTCGTCAAATATAAATACAAGATTCCTGTTTATTCCTTTAATCAGATCGAAAATCTGGTCCAGTCCCGTTTGAAAAATTGCTGAGGGCCCGGGTTTCAGCTCCAGCGAGGGTTGTCCCGTGAATGGATCAACTGTCAGGGAAGGTCTTAGTGCGGACAATAATGCAAGAATTTTTTCGAGGAAGTTCTTCTCATTTTTCCGCACCCTGATCAAAGCATTCGACATAGTTGTAAGCAGATCGTTTCCGGTCATTGTTGGTAAAAGGTCGGCATAGATCACAGAAAAGGTCTTGCTTTTATTCTCAAGTTGATGCTTAAAGTGTTTAAGAAGGCCTGTCTTGCCCATCCTTCTAAGTGAGATGAGAGTTATGTTTCTCCCCGAGATGACAGCCTTCATGATCCTTTCAGATTCATTTTTTCTATCACAAAAATAATCGGGACTGATATATCCTGTAATAACGAACGGATTAGATATTACTTCTTTCATACTTTATATCTATAATATTACGTTTTTTACGTAACGCAATTTACGTAATATTTTTGACTTAAATAATTCATAAAACCGGACAAGCGAAAGAAGGGAGCAAGACTTATAAGATTACTATTAAGTTTTGGTGCCGGTATTGGATGCCTGGTATGCCTATGAAGAATTCAAAATTCCAGGTTCCAGGTTCCAGGTTTCAGGAAAATGTCTCAGCATCAGGATTATATACTGACAAGACTTATCAACCTGGCTGAAGTTCGAAAGCAAACCGAACAGGCTTTCCCTTTGGCAAAGAGTTTTGTCAGACCAGGTTTTCGATGAAGTTTTTACCATGGCATTAAACGGAGTTTTTCCCCCCCTCTCCCCCTCAAAAAGAGAACGCTCCTCCCTTGTAAAAAAGATACAAAGCTATAACGCCAAGTATCAGGACAAGAATTATCTTGAGAAATATACGGGTAATAATACGGAACAAAAATATTCCGACTACGATAATAATTACAAGAAAGATGGTGCTTCGGGTATCCATGATCGAATATGATGATTTATTAACTAAATGCATAAAGAGAGAATTTGTTCAATTTCAGGAACCGGCGTGCGGTGTAGGGCGTGAGGAAAAGACAAAAGACAAAAGTAAAGAAGACAAAAGTGGACCCGGCAAACCGAAAGGCGGCGTGCGGCTTATGGCGTGCGGCGTAGGGAAAAGGGTTTCGCATTTGGCGTTTCAAAGTTTCTCAAGTTTCAAAAAATCTGACAGGTGCAAGTGCTTTATTCCCTCCACTTCGCTGCCTTTATTAAACTCATCAAGACTTACAACATATTTAGGATAATTATCCTTTACTCTGATCAGGTTCCCAAATTCACGGTCAGTTGTTTTTTCATCGCTTAACAAGTATGTAACCTGCACATATATCTTTTTTCCCTGCCTGATACCTACAAAATCAATTTCCTGTGTCTCAAGTTTCCCGACAAAAACCTCATACCCTGATTGTGAAAGATGAAGATAAACGGCATTCTCCAGTAGTTTATGGATATCTCTTTGCAAACTGAATCCCAGAAAACAGTTCCTAAGTCCGAGATCTTCAAAGTAATATTTGTCTCCAACTTCAAATTTTTTAATCCCGTTGATTTCAATTCTCCCTACTTTATTGATCAGGAAAGAATTACATAATGCTTTAAGATAACTGATTACCTGTGTTGTTGAAATATCAATTCGCTGCGATTTAAGGAATTTGCTGATATTGTTTGCCGAAAACAGGTTTCCTACATTATCGGCAGCATACAGTGCAAGTGTTTCAAGAAAATCTACATTCCTGATCCCCTCTCTTTTAACTACATCTTTCAGCAATATTGTGGAATATATGTTCCGCAGATATTCGAAAACCATTTCATCAGTAAGGCTCAAAAGTGATAAATATGGCATTCCTCCATAAGTAAGATAAAGCCTCAAACTCTCATTATTGTTGCCGAGCTTATGAAATATCAGAAATTCAGAATAGCTTAAGCTGTGAATATGGAATTCAATATATCGTCCCGAAAGGTATGTAGACAGTTCTCCCGACAACATTTTAGCATTGCTACCCGTACAAAAAATGTCACAACTCGACTTAGCCTGAAGGCTTCTCAAAACATTTTCAAAACCGGAAATATCTTGTATTTCATCAATAAACAGGTAATTATCAACCTCAGGGAAAAATTTATCCTTCAGAAAATCAAAAAGATCCTCATCATTCCGGATTGCCCTGAATTCCTCAAATTCCATATTGATATAGATAATATTTGCTTCAGGATTTTTTCCTTTTATCACATTCATAAGCTGTTGCATGATACAGCTCTTCCCTACTCTGCGTTGCCCGGTAAGTACTTTTATGATACCTTTCCCAATAAATGGGCTGATCTTTTTAGTATAGAGAGGCCTGTCAATTATTTTCATTTTTATAAGTCATTACGTATAAACGATACAAATATATGTCTTTTATAAGTCATAACTTATAAAACTAATGAATAATTTTTTGGGGCGTGTGGCTGTGGGGTGACAAAAGACAAATGTAAAAAGATAAAAGAAGAGAAGACAAAAGTGGACGTGGCAAACCGAAAGGCGGCGTACGGCTTACGGCGTGCGGCGTGAGGTAAAGACAAAAGACTAAAGTAAAGAAGATCAAAAGTGGAAGAAGACAAAAGAGAACCCGCAAACCGAAGGGAGACTTGATGTGAGAAAAAAATTTAACCTTTAATTGAACAAAATATATCCTTAATAAGATAACTTAGAGGTACAAATCTATACGGGACTGATGATTGATTAAACTTTATGAGCTATGAGCAGAGGATTTGTTAAAGAAGATGATCAGGAAGAAATTCCTATAGTACCACAGAGGGCATATTTACCTGAAGGAGTAACAAACTTTGTTACCCGGGTTGGTATGGATCAGCTATTGGCTGAAAAACAGATGCTTGTCAATGAAAAAGACAATCTGAGCAGCGGCAATGAGGATGAGAAAAGAATAGCATTGAACTATATCAATGCCAAATTACACCTGCTTAACAACAGAATTGCTGAAGCAAAAGTTGTTGAGCCAAATGAGCAACCACAAAATGAAATAAGGTTCGGTGCAGTGGTAACTCTCAAAACAGAAGGATCAGTAAACCTTCAGACTTTTCAGATAACAGGTGTTGATGAGGCTGACATTTCCAAAGGAAAAATCTCTTTTATATCACCTCTTGCAAAAACATTAATAAATAAAAAGGCCGGTGACATAGTCATCTTAAAAGGGACTAAGGGAGAAACCGTTTTTGAGATTATGGATATAGCTTATTGACGTAGAGACGAAGGGACGAAGGGACGAAGGGACGAAGAGACGAAGAGACGAAGAGACTGAGGGACGAAGGGACGAAGGGAAGAAGAGACGAAGGGACGAAGAGAAGAAGAGACTGAGGGACGAAGAGACTGAGGGACGAAGAGACGAAGAGAAGAAGAGACTGAGGGACGAAGGGACGAAGGGACTGAGGGACGAAGAGACGAAGAGACTGAGGGACGAAGGGACGAAGAGACTGAGGGACGAAGGGACGAAGGGATGGTTGTGGCAATCATCGGCAAAATCAGGATGACAACCCCGGTAATCAGAAACATCATATTCTCAGGGAAAATATTGATCGTTTTCGACAGCAGGCCGGGAAGGTTCTTTCTCATTCTATCATCCTGCATATATTCAGGACTTCAGAAAAGGATATAGAAGCGATTATAGATATAGTGGTTAGGGAAGGCAGAAAAAATACATACTCCTATTTTTTCTTCCTCTTATCCCATGCGAGCTCCATAATAAGGCAGGTATTTGCCTGGAATTCAAGGTCTACATTCCAGTATTCAAAGCCATCCTGATCTACTACACTAAGTTCAAAGGTCCTTCGTCTGCTGTGGCCGAGATCTTCGGTTACGGTAATTGAACCATCATCACCGCAGAAAGGCTCATTTGGCCAGAAAACACTTGTTGCGGAGGAACCAACTACATCGCCACCGACATAAAAGGTGAGAGCTGTCGCACCATCAGCCTCCAGTCCGGCTGAAGCAGCTTCATTATACCAGATCACTGCCCGGCCTTCGTACAAACAGTTGCCATCGTCCTTCTCGGCCAGCTCATCAAAAGTTATACTGTCAGGATCGGTACAACCCCTGACTTTTCTTTCACAGCTCATAACAACAACGCCGCTCAGAAAAACCATTGTGAATAAGAGAAATTTCAACGTTCTTTTCATATGAATTCAAATTTTCAGATTTCCAACTCCATGAGATCAATGTACTTACCAATAGATCAACCGGAATTTGCTGAAAATGTTTAGGATAATTGGTTATTAATTAATCGATTGGTGCTGGGTGCCTCAACCCTCACGCCTCCTCTACTTTCTTGCTACTAAGGACAAAACTGGAATCTGGAATGTGAATTTCGAATCATTCAACTTTTCAACTTTTCAACCATCAATCCATCAACATATCAACAAATCAACCTATCAACTTTTTCTTTGCACCAAGCACCCAGCACCTGCTTTTATCATTTAAGAGCTTTAAACTTTACGTACTCTTCCTAATAGTTGATATACCTCTTCATCTTTCTCTTCAGCTCATTCCTGTTAATTGGTTTTGCTATCAGATCGTCAAAAACCTCAATATTGCTAAGCTTTGCAGATTCTCCTGCATATGCCGTCTGGGCAATGATCGGCAGGTTCGGCCTGAATTCCTTTATCAACCGCGCTGCTGTTATCCCGTTCATCACAGGCATCTTTATATCCATGAGGACAAGTGAAATATCGTTGCTGTCCTTACATATGTCGATTGCTTCCTGGCCGTTAGCTGCATGAATTACGTTCATGCTGTCTGTATGAAGTACTTCGTATAAATACCTGTAATTACCATATTCATCTTCTGCTATCAATATGGTATTACCTTTAATTTCTTTTTTAACTGATTCTTCATCAGGCTCTTTTTCAGATTTGTTTAATGGTATTGAAACTGTTATCATTGTGCCTGTATTTTTTTTAGATTTCAAAGAAAGTATTCCACCCAGCAATTCGGTATAGCTCTTCTATACTTTCTTCCGGATTATTTTTCAACTTAACATTTTCCATTCACTATCTGGGTTCAGTATAACCTATGATCTAATTTATATGAAAATGTCTGACCAATATCGCTTAGTCTGAACTGAAAGAAAACAGGTATATCTTTATTATGACAATTGACCCGAGATTAAGTTCAAACTCTGAAAAAACTCCAAAAAGGACGGAAATTTAAAGAATTTGATATTAATAAAGCGTTCTTTCAGGCTGCGGATAATCTTAAATTAAAGATCAATGAGGAAAATGCACAGGTTATTAATGATAAAATGCCATGTATAATGGCCGATGAAAGTCAGATGGTACTTCTTTTTCAGAATCTTATCGGCAATGAATCAAAGCCGGGAAAGGGATCTGTGTTTTATTTCACATTAATGAAACGGGCATCCTGAATGTTTTATACCGAACAAAACAAGAATTCCACAGTTTCTTTTTTATATTGACCTGTATTGAATTATCTTTTTTGCACAGATTCAAATCTGCAGCTATACTTATTCCTCTTAATTTAATTATTATGAAAAAGATTTTATTGTTTATTTTCATTCTGTCCCTGATTTCAGTATCAGGTGCTATCGGCCAGACTACCGTAAAAGCTGATGGTAATCCATCATTGCCTGCAACAGCCCAAAACCCTGACAAACTGGTGGTTGTCTGGACAAGCGACGATCCTTATGTGGCTGAAAGAGTAGCTTTTATGTATACACATGCTGCAAAAACAGCCGGATGGTTTAAGGATGTAACCCTTATCATATGGGGACCTTCAGCAAAACTTATAACAGAGAACCTCAAACTCCAGGAAAAGATTAAATCAATGCAGAAAGACGGAGTAGTTGTTGAAGCCTGTATAACCTGCTCTGATGCTTATGGAGTCACTGAAGATCTCCGCAAGCTGGGTTATGACGTAAAGGGAATGGGAAAGTATCTAACAGGTTACCTGAAAAGCGGGGCAAAGGTCCTGACTTTTTAAATTGCAATACAGTATCGTCTTGTATATATTTGATTTTCAAACATATACAAGGCATTTTAAATAAATATTCTTCAACGAACTTAATTTCCCTCACCATGTTACTTTGATGTAAGTGTTTCCTGACTGATATTATATAATTATTTATGGTTAATAGAGGGAACAGAAAACTGATCAATTCTGACGAGATGAAACAAAAAAGTGAAGAAGATTTAGTTCTTGCCAACGAAGAAAAATTAAAACGTGAGGCGGAGCTTCTAATAGCTAACGAGGAAAAAGCAAAACAGACTGCCGGAATAGCTATTGCTGATGAAGAGAAAGCAAAAAGGGCCGGGGAGCTGGTCATTGCTCTGGCTGAAAAACAAAAAAGGGTAGCAGAATTGGTTATCGCAGAAGAAGAGAAACTAAAACGTATAGCAGAGTTAGTCATTGCCGAAGAAGAAAAGGCAAAACGGGTTGCAGAATTAGTCGTGGCCAATGATGAGAAAGCCCAACGTGTTGCTGAGTTAGTCATTGCTAATGAAGAGAAGGCCAAACGCCTGGCAGAGTTAATCATTGATAATGAAGAGAAAGCAAAAAGGGTTTCAGAACTGGTAATTGCCAATGAAGATAAAGCAAAACAGATAGCTGAATTAGTTATTATTAATGAAGAGAAAGCAAAACAGATAGCAGGAATAGCAATCGCTGACGAAGAGAAAGCAAAGCGTGCAGATGAGTTGGTAATTGCTGATGCAGAGAAACAAAAACGGGTAGCAGAATTGGTCATTGCCGATGCTGAGAAGCAAAAGCGGGTAGCCGAGTTAGTCATTGCTGAAAAAGAGAAGGCAAAACGGGTTGCCGAGCTGGTAATTGCCAATGAAGAAAAAGCAAAACGGGTAGCAGAATTAGTTGTTACCAATAATGAGCTTCAGCAATTGCTTCAGTTAAATTCCGACAAAGATCTTTTTATTTCAATTCTTGCACACGATTTAAGAAGTCCGTTCACAATTCTTCTTGGTATGTCGGAATTACTGATAGAAAACATTGGTGAATACGAAACTGCTGAAATTGAAGATCACCTGAATCTTATCAAAAAATCAGCAGAGGACACATTTGCTTTACTGGAAGACTTGTTGAAATGGATAAGAGCACAGTCAGGCAAAATTCCATTTAGTCCGCAAAATATCAGCCTAGCCGTTACCTGCCATGATATTCTCGAGACGCCTGCCTCCATTGCCCGTTCAAAAGACATTACCATAAATAATAATATAGCGGCGGAAATTATTTGTTTTACTGATATTGATATGTTAAAAACGGTATTGCGAAACCTTGTTTCGAATGCTATAAAATTTACAAATAAAGGTGGCACAATAAATATTGCTGCTGAAGAAACTCCTGAAAATGTAACAATAGCAGTTTCAGACACTGGAATTGGGATGAAGCCTGAGAAACTAAATTTATTGTTTGATATTTCACAGGTACAGACAACATCGGGTACAGCTAATGAAAAAGGAACAGGTTTAGGTTTAATTATCTGTAAAGAATTTGTTACAAAACATGGAGGAATTATCTGGGTCGAAAGCGTGTTTGGAAGAGGCAGTGTATTCAGATTCACATTACCTGTAATATCCGTGTAGTTCTCTTCAAATTGTCAGTTTTAAAACTTTGCTTCCATTGCGGTTAATGAATTTCGCGCTTCTACAACACCTCCATTAACGCCTTCATTACCTGAGGTTTCGTATGCAAACCGGCTTGCTTGTATATGATATGGCCATCTTTAAAAATCATCAGAGTCGGTACTCCCCGTATGTGGAATCGGTTCATAATCTCAGGATTCTTATCGACATCAACTTTTATAACCCTCACACGGTCTCCGAGTTCGGAAGCAACTTCCTTAAGTATTGGTGTCTGCATCTTGCATGGTCCGCACCACTCAGCAAAAGCATCGACAACCACAGGGACAGGCGATTGAATGATTGAATCAAAATTTGCTTTCATCTTATTTAAGTAGATACTCTGATAACACCGGAAACTTTTAAAATGTTCCCGGAACAGGCCTTTTAAACATTTCCCCGGGAGAGCTCTTAAGAGTTGTAAAGTTTAATTTATTTAGTTTCGTCATTAATTATTGACTATTTATCAATATATTACCAGGAACCTGACTGAAGAAAAACCTGTGTATGTTGATAACAACTCTTCTCATAGGAAAACAAAACATAATCAATTAAATAATTCGCTCAATATAAGGTGAATCCATGAAAGCTGACTATAAACTATTGGGAATCATGCCGGTGATTGGCATTGGAACCTGGGAGATGACCGGTTCGGTCTGCACAGAAAGTGTAATCAGGGCTCTTGCTTTGGGTTACAGGCATATTGATACAGCCCAGATCTATGGCAATGAAAAAGAGGTCGGGAAAGCTATGCAGCAATCCGGAATAAAAAGAGATGATATATTTCTGACCACAAAAATAGCCACAAGCAATCTTACCCCCGGCCGAATAAGGTATACTGCTGCAGAAAGCCTGGAAAGGCTCGCCACGGGGTATGTCGACCTGCTGCTGATCCATTGGCCAACGTCAGATATGAATCTCAGCGACTGTCTCCAAACGATGTTCGAATTGAGAGATCAAGGCCTTGTCAGGTTTGTAGGGGTAAGCAATTTTGATCCGCATTTATTCAGGAAAGCTATGGATATAGGTCCTGTGCTGACAAACCAGTTAAAATTCAGCCCTTACCATGGAGAATTTGAAAACCTGAAGATTTCACAGGAGCACGAAAAGATCATAACTGCTTATAGTCCCCTTGCAAGAGGAGGAATTGCCAATGACAAGACACTTAATAAAATAGGTGAGAAATATGGGAAGACAGCATCACAGGTCACATTGCGCTGGCTTATACAGCTGGGGAATGTTTCGGTTATACCAAAGGCCGTTAGTGAGAATCATCAGAAAGAGAATCTTGAAATCTTTGATTTCGTGCTTTCAGCTGAGGATATGGACACGATAAAACAATTAAGTAAAAAATTTGTCAGGTAACGTTTTGCGACTGTGAGCCCAGACTTTGCCTGTGAGATTTTTCAGATTT
>JBBQJD010000099.1:0-13752 GCA_038325595.1 Bacteroidales bacterium
GTTCATATGTGGTCGTTTTTGAAAAATATCACTCATGTAAAAATAAAAATGTTAATTTCGAAAGACAAATTGTTAACAACACCTGATTTTTTAACTTTAGGCACTCCAAACTTTAGTTCACTTTAGGCACTGATTAGTTACTGCAATTTATTTTTGTGGAGGAAGAAGCGGCGATTCGAATGATTTATTTATATCTACTTTTTTGAGGTTCGAATCGCCGCTTCTTCCTCCTCATATATAACTACTTGAATGTCATTCCGAACGCAGTGAGGAACCCCCTTCGCGCTTCAGAAAATTAGCTAATTTACCAGATGTGTATAAAGATTAGCTTCAAAAGGAGGGGAAAGTATAATGTACTTAAAATTAACTACTTCCATCTAAATTCTCCATATGAACAATACTTATGACTAAAGAAATGAAATCCTTAAGGTGACGCTATGGGGTTGGGGGGTTGAAACCTGCGGTTAATGGATTCCAATCCCTATCTTTACAAAACTGATTTACTCCATAATGCATAAGCTTGTCCTGACTTCCGACGGTTCTCATACAATATATGTTCCTGAACTGGATGAACACTATCATTCAATTCACGGTGCCGTACAAGAGTCTGATTTCATTTTTATTAAAAATGGCTTTGATGCCTGCAGAGCCAATCCGGTTCATATATTTGAAGTCGGCTTCGGAACAGGTCTCAATGCCTTGCTGACAGCGGCCAATTCGCTAAAATGCAACAAAGAAGTATTCTATACCTCTATTGAGAAGTACCCTCTTGAAAATAGTGTCATAAATACACTTAATCATCATCTGTACTCTGGTACCAAAAAAACTATCTACGACAAAATACATTCGGCCGTATGGAATGAGGTGTCAGATATCTGCATGAATTTCCATCTTACAAAAATCAAATCAGACATAATCACATACAGTATTACAGGCAATTACGATCTGATCTATTTCGATGCTTTTGGTCCCGGCAAGCAACCTGAAATGTGGTCACGGGATATTTTTGAACGCTTATCTGCAGTTACAAACCAGGGCGGTATTCTGGTCACCTATTCAGCAAAAGGAGAAGTAAAGAGATGTCTCAGGGCAGTAGGATTTCAGGTTACACTGCTGCCAGGGCCTCCGGGAAAGAGGCAGATGATCAGGGCGATAAAAATTTAATTTTATTTTCAGAATGCCATTTTTTGCGTTGGTCAAAGTGTTATCTTTGGGAAATTTTAAAAATTTAAAAAATACTGTATGAAAATCAGGGGATTATTAATTATGTCAGGCGTATTAGCCTTAGTACTTGGCTCTTGTGCAAAGAGTTCTCTTAAGAATACCAAACTTACAACTAAAGAAGATTCACTATCATATGCCTTCGGTGTAGTAAATTATACCGCCCTCACCGCAGATAGTCTCATGCTCGATCCTATGATTGTGGCAAAAGCCATGCAGGATGGAAAAGAAGGAAAAACATTAATGGATGACGAAGCTTCAAGGTCATTTATCATGTCATTTATTAATCAGCGAGAAGCAGTTAAAACTGAAAAACAGGCAGAAATGAATAAAGAAACATTTAAGGAATATATTGATCAGAACGATGCATTTCTTGCTGAAAACAAAGGAAAAGCGGGCATTACAACAACTCCAAGCGGCCTTCAGTACGAAGTCATAAAGATGGGAAAAGGACCGGTTCCTACAACTGAAAGTACTGTAAAAGTACATTATGTAGGTACACTTATCGACGGAACAGAATTCGATTCATCTGTTAAAAGAAACGAACCTGCAGTATTTCCTGTAACAGGTGTTATACCCGGATGGACAGAAGCTCTCATGCTGATGCCTGTTGGTTCAAAATTCAAGTTATACCTTCCTCAGACAATTGCATATGGAGCAAGAGGCGCAGGCGATGTAATTAAACCTTATTCAACGCTTATATTCGAAGTTGAATTACTCGAAATTGTAAAATAATATGGCAAAAGCAGAAATACTAACTCCAAAAGGGACAATGATGGTCAGCTTTTTTGAGGCTGATGCTCCTGCTACCGTGGAGAACTTCATTACACTGGCAAAAAAAGGATTCTATGACGGGCTTGCTTTTCACAGAGTTATTCCTGATTTTGTCATACAGGGAGGCTGTCCGCTTTCAAAGGACATTAGCGATCCCAGGGTTGGCACCGGAGGACCAGGCTATAAGATCAATTGCGAACTTACAGGCGGAAACCAGCACCACGACAGAGGTGTTCTCTCGATGGCCCATGCCGGAAAAAATACAGGCGGCTCACAGTTCTTTATATGCCACAGCCGTACCAACACCAAGCACCTCGACAGGCAGCATACCTGCTTTGGAAAGGTTTATGAAGGTCTTGATGTTATCGACAATATCAGGCAAGGTGACAAAATTGAAAAAATAATTATCCACGAAGAATAAACTGCTATGGCATTTGAAATTACAGGAAAAATAATAGATATCTCTCCTGTTAATCAGGTGAGCGACAAATTCAAAAAAAGGGAATTTGTCATTGAGAAAAAAGAATCCGGCCAATCGGCAGTATTTGTTGATTACATTAAGTTTCAGCTTATACAGGATAAATGCGATCTTATCAATGAATCATTTATGAATGATGAAGTTAAGATCTGGTTTAATCTCAAGGGAAATAAATGGGAACGCGAAGGTAAAATCAACTATTTTACCAATCTCGATGCCTGGAAAATTGAACGCATCTCAGCACAGGGAAGAGAACAAAATGCTCCTTCATCCGTTAAACTGGAAGACATTCCACCTGAAAATGATGAACTAAGCGATCTTCCTTTCTGAAAAATTTAAGAGACTGAGCCTGACTCAGTCTTTTTTTATTAATAAAAATAATAAAGTATGAAAAATCCGCTTCTGCAAGAATGGAATACTCCGTTTGAAACACCTCCTTTTCATCTGATCAGCATAGAACACTACAAGCCGGCTGTTAAAAAAGCTATCACGGCTGCAGAAATAGAAATAGGTTCAATAACTGAAAATGAAGATGCTCCTTCATTCGACAATACAATTACTGCGCTGGATCGTGCCGGAGAAAATCTGGGCAGGATTTCCTCTGTCCTGTTTAATCTTAACAGCGCGGAGACCAACAAAGAACTGCAGGCCGTTGCACAGGATGTATCTCCCCTGCTCACACGCTTTTCAAATGATATTACACTTAATCAAAAGCTTTTCGAAAGAATTAAAACTGTTTATGAAACAAGGGAAGCGGTGCAGTTGAGCACAGAACAGAAGATCCTAACCGAAAGAAAGTTCAGGAGCTTTATGCTTGGAGGCGCTGCACTGAAAGATGGAGAGAAAAAGAGATTTCGCGAGATCTCGGAAGAACTTGTAAAGCTCGCACTTAAGTTTGAAGAGAATGTTCTGGATGAGACAAATGCTTTCATACTTCATCTGACTGAGGAGGCCGATCTTGCCGGCTTACCGGAGAGCCTTGTTGAAATGGCATCGATGGAAGCCGTAAAACGAGAGCTTAAGGGATGGATCTTTACCCTGCACTTTCCAAGCTATATTCCTTTTATGCAGTATTCGGAACGGAGAGATTTGCGGGAAAAAATGCTGAAAGCATATTCTTCACGTTCATTCAGGGGAAATGAACATGATAATCGTGAAAATGTTCTGAAAATCGCAAATCTCCGCCTTGAAATAGCAAAAATGCTGGGATTCAGGAATTATTCCGAAATGATCCTGGGTGACAGGATGGCTGATACCCCCGACAAAGTTGATATATTTCTCGAAGAGCTTTACCAGGCATCAAGACCGGCAGCATACAGGGATTTTGATAATATGAAAAAATTTGCTCTGGAAAAAGGTCATAACGAACCTCTTGAACGATGGGACTGGGCATTTTATTCGGAAAAGCTGAAGAAAAAATTGTATGATATTGACGATGAAATTCTTAAGCCATATTTCAGGCTTGAAAAAGTTGAAGAGGCAGTACTTGGTCTTGCATCTGCACTTTATGGATTAAAGTTTTCAGCAATCAATACAATTCCTCTTTATCATGAGGAAGTAAAGACCTTTGAGGTGTTTGACCAGGATGATTCTTTCCTTGCAATACTTTACCTCGACTATCATCCACGGAAGGGGAAGAATGGCGGAGCATGGATGACAAGCTACCGTGATCAGAAAAATGAAGGTGGAAAAGATGTAAGGCCCTTTATCTCAATTGTGGCCAATTTTACAAGGCCTACTGAAACAAGACCTTCCCTCCTTACATTTAATGAAGTAACCACTTTCCTTCATGAATTCGGCCATGCTCTTCATGGTATGCTTACAAAATGCACATATGAGAGCCTTTCCGGAACAAGCGTGGCACGTGATTTCGTTGAGCTTCCATCACAATTTATGGAGAACTATGCTTATGAGAAAGAATGGCTGGAAAGTTGGGCAACCCATTACCAGACAGGGGAAAAAATTCCTTTTGAAATCATTAGGAAGATCAAAGAAGCTTCCAAATACAATGAAGGTTATGCATGTTACCGGCAGCTGAGCTTCAGCTTTCTTGATATGGCCTGGCACTCTATTTCGGAGCCTGTAAATATTGATATCAGTGTATTTGAATCTCTTGCAATGGCAAAAACTGAACTTTTTCCGGTTATTAACGGTGTAAACATGAGCGTTTCATTCGGCCATATTTTCGCCGGGGGGTATGCCTCGGGTTATTACGGATATAAATGGGCCGAAGTTCTCGATGCCGATGCTTACAAATATTTTACGGAGACCGGTATATTCAACAAGGAAACGGCTAAATCATTTCAGGAAAATATTCTTGAAAAAGGAGGTACAGACAAACCTGATAAATTATATCTGAAATTCAGGGGCAAGGAACCCTCAATAGATGCACTGCTTGAAAGGAGCGGAATGAAATAGACACTTAAAAAAAATATTATCTTTGCATTGCTGTTTGAAAATAGCTTTTTATCAATATATCTTTGATAGTCAATAAATTAACTTTTAGAACATGATTTTTTTCTTTGAAGGCAACAGCAGAACTATCTTTGCAGTCGGAACCTCCGGAAAACTGACAAAAAATGATACTGATAAGCTGATATGGCTTTTTAATGGCAGTTATCTTAAGGGAAAAGAAGTAATGTCCGGCAGTTTTATCGGGCCGCGCAGGGAAATGATCACACCATGGAGCACCAATGCTGTTGAGATCACACAGAATATGGCAATCAGTGGAATAACCAGGATCGAGGAATTTCATCCGGTCATTACAGAAGATCCTTTATGGGATCCGATGCTTCAGGCTTTTTACAAAGATCTTGATCAGAATATATTTACAATCGATAAACAACCGGAACCCGTCATCAGCATTGAAAATATCAAAGAGTATAATAATAAAGAAGGACTTGCCCTTAATAACGAAGAAATTGTTTACCTGGAAAAACTCAGTGAATCAATAGGACGTAAGCTGACCGACAGCGAGGTTTTTGGTTTCTCCCAGGTCAATTCTGAACATTGCCGCCATAAAATATTCAACGGAACCTTCATTCTTTCAGGAAAAGAACAGGAAGAGACACTGTTCCAGATGATAAAGAAGACCACAATAAAGCATCCGAACAAAGTTGTCTCAGCATATAAGGATAACTGTGCTTTTGTCCAGGGTCCTGAGGTAGAGCAGTTTGCTCCTGTTACCCAGGATAAACCTGATTTCTTCGCCATAGAAGATTTTGAATCAGTTCTCTCACTCAAAGCCGAGACACATAATTTTCCAACCACGGTTGAACCATTCAACGGGGCAGCCACAGGGACGGGTGGTGAAATAAGAGACCGCATTGCCGGCGGAAAAGGAGCCATGCCTATAGCAGGAACTGCTGTTTACATGACATCCTATCCAAGGCCTGACGGTCCCAGGGCTTGGGAAAAAGCCACCGAAGAACGGCCATGGCTTTATCAGACTCCTGAAGATATACTTATCAAAGCGTCAAACGGAGCAAGTGACTTTGGCAACAAATTCGGCCAGCCTCTGATCTGCGGATCTGTTTTGACCTTCGAGCATTTTGAGAACTTAAAAATGTTCGGATATGATAAGGTGATAATGCTTGCAGGAGGTATCGGAATTGGGAAAAAGAAGGATAGTGAAAAAGACATCCCTGAAAAAGGCGATCTGATAATTTTGCTGGGGGGCGACAACTACAGAATCGGAATGGGAGGCGGTGCAGTCTCATCGGTTGATACCGGACAGTTTCACAGCTCTATTGAGCTCAATGCAGTGCAGAGAGCCAATCCGGAGATGCAAAAGAGAGTTTATAATGCAATAAGGGCGTTATCTGAATCCGGCACTAATCCGGTTGTGTCAATTCACGACCATGGGGCCGGCGGACATCTTAACTGTCTTTCGGAACTTGTTGAAAAACAGGGAGGGAAAATTGACATCAGTAAATTACCAATCGGGGATCCCACGCTTTCAGCACGGGAAGTAATTGGCAACGAATCTCAGGAACGTATGGGGCTGGTAATGAAGAAACTGGATATTGATTACCTGGTAAGAATTGCCGAAAGGGAAAGAGCCCCACTTTATGTTATAGGTGAAGTTACAGGTGATCAGCAGTTCACTCTTGAGAACCCGGTCACGGGTGAAAAGCCTATCGATATCGCTCTTGCCTCACTCTTTGGTGATCCGCCAAAGACCATAATGAAAGACAGTGAAGCAGATACAAGATACAGCATACTCGAATATGATCAGAACAATATTCAGGAATATGCCGAAATGGTTCTTCAGATTGAAGAAGTAGCATGCAAGGACTGGCTTACCAATAAGGTTGACAGATCAGTAACAGGAAGGATAGCAAAACAGCAGTGTTCAGGTCCGTTGCAGCTTCCACTTAATAACCTGGGAGCAATTGCTCTCGATTACAGGGGCAAAAAAGGAATGGCGACATCATTAGGGCATGCTCCTGCAGCCGGACTTGTTGATCCGGCTGCCGGATCAGTACTTTCAATAGCTGAATCTCTTACCAATATAATATGGGCTCCTCTTAAAGACAAGCTGAAAAGTGTTTCGCTTTCTGCAAACTGGATGTGGCCCTGCAAAAATCCGGGTGAAGATGCCAGATTATATGCAGCTGTGAAAGCGGCCAGCGATTTTGCAATAGGTCTGGGAATAAACATTCCTACAGGGAAGGACAGTCTTTCCATGACACAGAAATACAGTGACCAGGTGGTATTATCACCCGGTACAGTGATAATTTCAGCATCAGGGGAAGTAAGTGATGTAAGGAAAATTGTAGAACCTGTCCTGGTTAATGATCCTTTTACAAGCCTGCTATATATCGATTTGAGCCGCGATAAACTGAAGGCGGGCGGCAGCAGTTTTGCACAGATACTTAACCGTATTGGCAATGAAGTCCCCACCGTAACGGATCCTGCATATTTCAGGAATGTTTTTAATACTGTTCAGGAGCTTATACTTCAGGAAAAAATCCTCTCCGGTCACGATATCTCGGCAGGCGGAATGCTAACAACACTGCTTGAAATGTGTTTCTCAAACACCATTGGTGGTATTGTTGTAGACCTGACTGCAATTGATGAAACTGACACGGTCAAGCTGCTTTTCAGCCAGAATCCCGGGATAATAATCCAGGTAAAGGATATAGACAATGTTGCTGAGATCCTGCTTGAGAACGGAATCTCATACTACTCAATTGGCCATCCTGTTTATGACAGAACGCTTTATGTAACAAATAGCAGTCAATCCCTGAAATTTGATATTGACAGGCTACGCGATAAATGGTTTCTTACATCATACCTCCTCGACCGGAATCAGGTCGGACCTGTACTGGCTCATGAAAGGTTCAAGAACTATAAGAACAATGAGCTTAAGATAGAACTTAAAAACTTTGAGGGGACATTCAAATCTCTTGGCATATCACCCGAAAGAAGGGAAAAATCGGGAATAAGAGCGGCGATCATCAGGGAAAAAGGAGTAAATGGAGACAGGGAAATGGCTTATGCACTCTACCTTGCCGGCTTCGATGTCAAGGATGTTCATATGACCGACCTTATTTCAGGAAGGGAGACCCTCGAAGAAATCAATATGATTGTATTTGTTGGCGGTTTCTCCAATTCAGATGTACTGGGATCAGCAAAAGGATGGGCCGGGGCATTCCTATATAATGAAAAGGCAGGGATTGCACTTGAAAAATTCTACAACAGGCCTGATACTCTGTCTCTTGGTGTCTGCAATGGCTGTCAGCTCATGGCTGAGCTGGGACTTATCTATAAGTCACATAAAGAGATGCCGAAACTGCATGTAAATAAATCGAACAAGTTTGAATCGATATTTTTAGGTGTCAGAATACAGGAGAACAATTCAGTAATGCTCGGTAATATGGCAGGAATGGAGCTTGGAATCTGGGTAGCACACGGTGAAGGACAGTTCAGTCTTCCATATACTGAAAGCAAGTACAGGATTCCGATGAAATTCAGCAGGCATAACTATCCCGCGAACCCCAATGGTTCTGATTTTGATACAGCAGGCCTATGCTCCGAAGACGGCCGTCATCTTGTAATGATGCCGCATCTCGAGCGTTCATTTTTTCCCTGGCAGTGCGGTTATTATCCGGCAGCAAGGAAGAATGACGATGTAACACCATGGATGAAAGCTTTTGTAAACGCAAGGGAATGGATAGAAAAAAAAGTACTTAAGTCATCAGACTAATCTGAAACTATAAGTACTTTATCAATTACCCTGATGCCCCTTAGTGTGAAGCCGGAGCAACTTCAGGAGTTAACAATACTGATATAATCTTGGAATTACCAGCAGCAGATACCTGATTTTCCGGAACAATTTTTTCACTGATAACCTGGATATTATAATGTCCGGTATCCTGAATAAACAGTGAGCCCATGAATGAATCAGCCCTGAAGTATGGAAAAGTAACATCATTTGAATTCTGAATAACCCTGTCAACTTCAGGAAGAGCTTCAAGCCTGTTATCAAGGACACTGAGCATCACCGAGTTTTTATACCGCAGATTTGTTGTATCTTTTGTTGCACTTGACAACCATACATTGAAACGGCCTGCTTTTGATACCACAACATTCCACTCAGCGGTGTTGCTTGAGGGATTATCCATATCGTGATAACAATCTGCCTTCTCAACTTTCAGTGAAATTGTTCCGTCATCTTTCTGTACTATCTCTGATTTTTCAGATGATACGGCTGTTTCCTTTACCGGTCCGCTGTTGGTACTGCATGAAGAGAAAAAAACAACCCCCATCACCAAAAACCATACAAGAATTTCTCTTTTCATTATAGACAATTTCAATTCGTTATTAATAAATACGCTTCTATAACGTTACAACAAAAATTTCAGTATATGGTTAGTTGAAAATTAAAATAAATTTAAATTATAACATGTTTTAACCTTGGGAAGAAGGCATTAACTAAAAACCCCGGGAACGCAAAGAAGATTTAATTATTAACCGGATCAGGTATTCATCAGGACATTAGAGGAGGAGATTCTTTTGATTTTGCTTTTCTTGTTTTCATATTCCACCAGGGCTTCAACAACAATTTCAGAGATATCTGCAACTCTGGTTCCGGTTGCTGCTGTCAGGGTTTTCTTGCAAAGAGGACATGCAGTAGCCAGTATATCGGGATTACCAATGGTGAGCCTGGCAGCAGTATCATGTGAAATCTTAGACTTATTCTGACTGCTGATCATCAAATTTCCGAGGCTTCCCCCGCAACAGAGTGAGTTTTCATCTTCAAACTTACTTTTTTCAAGCCTTGAAATATGTTTCAATACCTCCTTGGGTGCTTCGTAAACCTCTGATCCTCTGCCTAAATCGCATGGAGTGTGATAAACAACCTTCTTTGGCAGGAACTTCATTTTCACAAGGTTTTCATCAATCAGATACTTAATAAATTCAGTATGATGAAGCACTTTTACATCGAGGTAATAACTCTCTTTAAAAACTTTATAGCAAATGGGACAGGATGTAACCAGAATCCGTGCACCCGTCTTCCAGATCAATTGTGAGTTAAAATTAATCAGCTCGCGTGCTTCCTTATCTTGTCCTGCAAGCATCAAAGGACGGCCACAGCATACACCTCCATTTTCGTCAAGAAAATTGTAACTCAGTCCGGATGCATCCAGTATCTTCACCATCGATTTTTTGATGGACGGAGTAAGATGTGTCATGCAGCCTGCAAAGAACACAACATCGGCTTTTCCCGGTTCTGTTTCGGGAAGAAAATTATAAACCGGATCACCATTATGTTTTTCTGCATCTGCATTGTTCCTGCTTCTGAAATACCCCTTGTAGATGTTTTTGAATTCATTTGCTGTACCATTTCTTCTCTGAATCATCCTTATCGGAGACAATTCTATTCCAACAGGGCATTTCACATCACATCTTCCGCACATAAGACAATTAAAAGCGATATCTGCTATACCCTCATTATTACGGATTGCTTTCATCAGATAAGCTGACTGCATGGTTTTCACACCAGCGGCAAAATTCATCTGGCATGCATCTATGCAGATACCACAAGAAGAACATGAGTAAGTCTGAACCTCCGAAGCAGAGCCTGCAATATTTCCTGTTCTGATTCCTGAATTCCTCATGAAAATAAGGAATAATTCGGTAGGAATATGCATGTATCTGGTAACAGGAAGAAGAACAAAAAAAGTTCCCAGTGACAGGGAATACATCCACCAGAAAGGGTATGCCAGCTGACTGGCCGGCAGAAAAGATGCAAGCCATGAACCCAGAGAGCCTGTCAGAAAACTTCCGGAACCATAGGCCCCGCTTGTAAAGCTTTCAGCCAGAAGACGGCTGGGAAAGATAAGCCATAATGATGTTAGTGCTATCCTGTCTGATATTTTGAGCTTTGTTGTCGTTTTGATCCCGACGACTCCTGAAAAAAATCGTTTTGTAACTGCCAGAAATAACCCTGTCAGAATAAATGCAAGAATAAAGTCCATTAAAAACCCAAAAGCCTCTTCGAAACCAGTGCGTCCGTGTTCCGGATTAAAAAATTTGAAGAAGATGGCTTTATAGGGAGCATTAAGGTGCTTATCACTGAAAATATCTGCCTGGATGGTACCAAAAAGTATCAGAAGGAACCATCCGAAAGCAAGGCTCACATGCATGTACCATAACCGGATATTTATTTTGAAGATCCTTCTGTGCAACAGGCCTTCAAGAAAAATATCCTTAAGGCTCTGCCCGAAAGCCTTTCCGAAAAATCCACGCTGCAGTCTGAGTTTATCAGGCCGTGAGAGTTCCCTGAACCAGATTACGTTACGAACAACTGCATAAATCAAAATGAAATACAATCCTATATTAAACGGTATTATGAAAGGATCAAATTGCATTATTTTCTTTTTTTTGAAAAGCCGCTTTTGCAAGGAAAATCACATTTCGCGTATTTACACCCCTGGGGCATACCAGTGTGCATTTTCCGCAAAGCATGCATTTCATGATATTTTGTCTTACCTGTTCGTTTTCTCCCCGTTTGATGAGGATATTCAGTTGCCGGAGGCTGAAAGCTGTAAAGTTGCCGGTTGTACATGTTGCAGAGCAGCCTCCGCATTCAATGCATAACCTGAAACTTGGCTCTTTCTGAAAAATATATTCAGCAAGCCATCTGTCATTGGCATCATAATTTATCTGTCGGCCCTTTGATATGGAATATCCAAACTTTCCCATCTTATTTTCCTGTATTATTCAGATATTCCATTACCTCCACAGCTGCTGCCCTTGCATGTGATATCGTTTCTGTTATATTCAGCGGAGCGGTGCATGTACCTGCATAAAACACTCCTTCAATATTACTCAGATTACTCCCGAAATGATTGTCCCTGCTCAGGAAAAAACGGTTTTCACCTTTTTTAAGGCCAAGTGACATTCCCAGCTTTCTGCTGCCTTCCGATATCTCCATTCCTGCCATAAGTACTAGCATGTCTAGCTCCATTTTAAGAGGTCTTCCGGCAAGAGTATCCTCAACTTTTATTACAAGATTATTAGCTAGTGACTCGCCTACTTCCGAGACTTTTCCCCTGATAAAACTGACACCGTACTTTTCCTGAGATTCCATATACAGCTCCTCGTAAAAAGCCCCTCCCATTCTCATATCCATATAAAAGCAGAAAACCCTTGCATCCGGAAGAAGTTCCTTTAACTCAATAGCCTGCTTCACAGCTGTGACACAACATAATTTGGAGCAATACAGATTTCCGGCCTTCTCATCGCGCGATCCTACACAATGGACAATTCCAATCCTTCCTGGATTATTTCCGTTAATCATTCTAAGATCACCACTTCTGAATTTTTTTTCGAGGTCGGCAGAAGTAATGACATTATCATATATGCCATAGCCATATTCTTCCTTGCGCTCGCTTTTAAAAAGATCAAAGCCTGTTGCAATCACTACAGCATCTGATATAATCTCACTTCCCGTATTTGTTTTTATTACAAACTTCCTTTTGTTTTTTTCTATATTGTCTATCCTGTTTCCTTTAAGAATTGTAAGGTTGTCCTGGTTGGTTCTGTTATTCAGATAGTCGATTACCTCTGCTCCGCTCCGCCTGTCGGGAAACAGATTATGCCAGTTGCTGACATGGCCGCCGGTAAATTCTTCCTTTTCAAATAATGTTACATTATAGCCTTCCCTGGCAAGCAGCCCCGCTGTCTCCATACCTGCCGTACCTCCGCCAATTATGCTTACATTACCTTTCATATCAGGCATTTATCAGGTTCCCGGGAATTGGCATTTGTCTGCCATCCTTTGTTTTGAATTTATCGGCGCTGTCAAATTCAATACCCAATTTTCTAAGCAGCGGTTCGGACTGAACCATGTGATACTGAAGGCCAAGATCCCATGGATTATAGCCAAGGACAAGCCCGGCAAGTTCTTCGTAGGTAAGTACTGGTATTGATTCCATTCTTTCACCATACGATTCACCTGTTATTTCCTTTATTGTATACTGCCATTTATCCATGAACATATTGCATCCCGGACAATTAGTCAGCACCATATCAGGTTTGAAAGGTTTCATGGAAGAAAATTTCTTTTCTGTATTTGATACGGAATAGCCTCTGTTGGCCTGAACAAGATATTGCCTGAATCCAAAACCACAGCAATGTCTTCTTTCAGGATAATCAATTACTTTTCCTCCCCAGGCATCTATCATTCCACTCAGTACGCTTGGAAACTCCGCTCCTCCCATACCTGATTTCGGGAACATTTTTGAATAATGACATCCGATATGCTCAACTATCCTGAGAGGTTCTTCTGTCTTTTTATTTATAAGCCTGTTTTTTGCTTTCTGAGCTATTTCATTTCTGAATTTATAGACAATGTCACTTGCATGGGCAACATTTTCCGGAATATCAAATTCCCTTCCGGTTGCCTTGAAAAGATATTCACGTGTTTTTTCCAACTGTTCGGGAAAGTGCTTCCATGTTTCAAGTATTTCTGTATAAAGACCAAATGATGTGACGCAGGAAATAGCAATATTTTTATATCCCGATTCCTTCATCAATGCAAAATGCCTGGCGATTACGGTCATTATTGTTGCAGATGGAACAATATCGCTATGATATCCAATACCTGTGCATGTTGTATGTCCGGGATTTTCATAAACATCCTTACCGAGAATATTCCGCATCAGGTTCAGAAAGAACTGTTCTGAACCAGGGAAAAAACTCTGGCGGATACAGGATCTGACATAAAAAAAATGATCATCAGCAATATCCTTCTGATAATCTGACCA
>JBBQJD010000100.1:0-13675 GCA_038325595.1 Bacteroidales bacterium
TTTATAATCAATTTCCCAGTCGCCATTATTTGTTTGCCAGCCATCGTCTATAACAAATTCCTGAACACCACATGAAGCTGCCGCATCGGCTAATTCCCGTATCAGTTTATCATCTATCTTTGAACGGAATGGCTGCCATGTATTGTAAACGAAAGTTGGCTTTACTGGAATCTGAGCAAGGCGTATACCCATATGATTTCTTACAAATTCACTCACCGGACCATCAACGACAGCCCTGGGATTCTTGTCATTGTAAAGAGCTATGAATGACCAGGGACTCTCCCACTTCTCTCCTGCTGAAAGCCAAACCCTGCTGGGAAAATCCTGTTCAATATGAGTTAGCCCAATCTTAAAAGTACGACCGTCGAGACAAGATGTTGTACGCTTTATAACACCCGGGGCTTCATTACCCAGAAGGATACCTCTGTCCATGTCCATATGATGCAGAATAACAGCTGCATCATTCCAGTCGCCCGTATATTGTCCTAAGTGTTTATATCTTGCATAGTCTTTAAAAACTACATTATGAGTATTATCCCAGGCTAAGGTAAGACTCTCTATATCAATATTATCCAGCTTAAGATCTTCCTTGCCCCTATTTTCGAAGATTATTTTTTTTCTGATTACAGGAAGGTTTGGATAAGCTAAATAATCTACTTCAATTAAAAGGTCTTTATTGCCCGGGGCAGTTCCTGACAAAACCAGTGCATATCCACTACCTTTTCCATCTTTGATTTTTTTAACCTCAACAGTTTTCCAACCTGTTTTCCCGTTTACAAGCATGTCATTTGCATTGAAAGAAAATTCTTCAGGATCAGGACCATGACCTTCATAGTAACCTTCAACAGGCTTATGATTACCTGGTTCTTTACTTTCAATTGAAACAAAATTATACGGGTAACCAGCCAGCCTCAGGCTTCTTGTTGTAATTTTTCCGCTTTCAAGAATAATGATCCTGCTGATTGCTCCATTGTCAATCTTCACCTCCTGAACAATCGGAACATTTTGCCCTGAGGCGGTAATTTTTATAAGGATAAATAGAACTGAAAAGTAAATAGCTTTCTTCATTTTTCATTTTTTATACTTAAGTTCCTGACAAATAAATGGGTTAGAATAATTTGAATTTAAAAGTATCAATAAAAGCTTTGTAATCCAACTTTCTATATAGATTACCTTATAAATGAGTATTACTGAAAATATAAAATATTCTTGAACCGAAACAAAAAAACGGTCAATAAAATGTAAAGTATTAATTAAAAATATACTTTTGCTTTCTGATTATAAATGATGGATAAACAGATAAAAAAAACAATAACTGCTAAATAAAGATAACCGGCCTGCAGATAATTGCGGGTTTTTTTTATAAAGAAAAGAAATATGAAAATTATGAAATTCGGAGGTACTTCGGTCGGTACCCCTGACAGGATGAAGGCACTGATTCCGTTAATTAATAATGCTGAAAAAAAGATTGTTGTACTTTCTGCAATGGCAGGAACTACAAACAGCCTTGTGGAAATAACTGAATTGTTGTATGCTGACAGTATTAATCAGGCCTCCGCAAAAATTGAGGAATTAAAAATAAAATATGATTCTGTAGTGGATAACCTCTATGCTTCGGATGCTTTCAGAAAGGAAGGACACGAACTTATCCAATCGAATTTTGAATATATAAGAAATTTCACGCTCAGGGTTTTTACAAAACTCCAGGAAAAGGCGATACTGGCTCAGGGAGAGATCATTTCCACTTCGTTATTTCATCTGCTCCTTAAGGAACGTAACATTAAATCATATCTTCTTCCTGCTCTAAATTTCATGCGTATTGACAAAGACGGAGAACCGGATGCATTCTACATTAAGGAAAATATCACAAGGGAGCTTAAAAAGCATGGATCAGAAACTATTATAATAACACAAGGATTCATATGCAGGAATGCATATGGTGAAGTTGATAATCTAAAACGGGGAGGAAGTGATTTTACTGCCTCAATTATCGGAGCTGCCGTAAATGCCTCTGAAATTCAGATATGGACAGACATAAACGGATTTCATAATAATGACCCGAGATATGTGCAGAACACGGAAGTTATCAGGGAATTATCATTTGATGAGGCAGCTGAACTGGCATATTTCGGAGCAAAGATACTGCATCCGTCAAGTGTAAATCCAGCAAGGGAGAATAATATCCCCGTGCGTCTGAAAAACACAATGGAACCTGATGATCCGGGAACATTAATAACCTCGAAATCGGTTCATGAGGATTACAAAGCAGTAGCTGCCAAAGATGGAATATCTGTTTTGAGGATAAGATCAGCCAGGATGCTAATG
Organism: Bacteroidales bacterium; assembly: GCA_038325595.1. GTDB lineage: Bacteria > Bacteroidota > Bacteroidia > Bacteroidales > VadinHA17 > LD21. Next base: position 2,326 of record JBBQJD010000100.1, read on the forward strand.
GCTTATGGATTTCTTCGAAAAGTATTTGAGATTTTTGAAGCTTACAGAACCCCAATCGACATGATAACAACTTCAGAGGTTGCAGTGTCATTGACAATAGATAACTCCGAATCTATTAAACAGATCGCTAAAGATCTGAAAGAGCTTGGAATCGTAGAAGTCGAAGAAAATCTGACAATTATATGTGTGGTAGGTGATTTCCGTACTGAAAGGACAGGATCTGCCCCTGAAATTTTTGAAGCTCTTGATACTATACCCCTTAAGATGATCTCATATGGAGGAAGTCCTAACAGCCTTTCTCTTCTTATTGATACAAAAAATAAAATTGAAGCTTTAAAATTACTAAGCCAACATCTTTTTAAACAGAAAAATGATCAGTAAAGAAACTATTCAAAAATTCAGGGAGATTGAAACTCCGTTTTACTATTATGATCTTGATGTATTAAGATCAACTCTTGACAGTGTAAAGAAAGAATCCGACTATTCAGGATATAAAGTTCATTATGCAGTCAAATCAAATCATAATCCACGTATCCTTAAGCTCATATCATCTTATGGTTTTGGTGCAGATTGCGTAAGTGGAAATGAGATTACGGCTGCAATAGAGGCAGGTTTTAATCCTTCATCAATTGTTTTTGCCGGAGTCGGAAAAACTGATAAAGATATTGAGAATGCTCTCCGACAGAATATTTTCTGTTTCAACTGCGAATCGATACCTGAAATTGAGGTTATTGATCAACTTGCAGCAAAACAAAATAAAACTGCAACAATTGCATTAAGGATCAATCCCTATATCGAAGCTCATACGCATAAGTATATCACCACAGGGATAGAAGAAAGCAAATTTGGCATTAACACCTGGGAGATTGATGATGTGATAAAAAAAATATCAACTCTTAACAATATTAAGTTATCAGGGATTCATTTTCATATCGGTTCACAGATAACAAGGATGTCAGTCTTTAAAAGCCTCTGTTCACGGATTAATGAGCTGCAGGAAGTATTCTCTTCAAGAGGTGTTGTACTTGATTTCATAAATGTGGGCGGAGGACTCGGGATTGATTATGAGAATCCTGATAAAAATCCGGGTTTCGAGGAATACTTCTCATTGCTGAACGAATTCATTGAGCTACGCCCCGCACAGGAGCTTCATATTGAACCCGGACGTTCCATTACGGGACAATGCGGAAGCCTCATTTCCAAAGTATTATTTATAAAGAATGGAAGCAATACCCTGTTTGCTATTATTGACGCAGGAATGACAGACCTTATACGCCCTGCTTTATACCAGGCGATACATAAAATTGAGAATCTCACCTCAGATGGGAATGTATACCGTTATGATGTTGTTGGACCGGTATGCGAATCGTCTGATACCTTTGCAAAGTTCATTGAACTCCCTGAGACAAAACGTGGCGACATTATTGCAATACGTTCCGCAGGTGCATATGGTGAAGCAATGGCATCGCGATATAATCTTAGGGATCTGGCGAAAGCAGTGTTTTCAGATGATTTGTAAAGCAGTGAAACGTTTTACATTTTGCGAATTACATTTTGTGCATTACATTTTGCAAATTACATTTTGTGCATTGCATTTTGTGAATTGCATTTTGTATTTTTTGAATATGAAATATCTTATTTAGAATTTCATGATTCCAAGACTGTAGAGAAATACCATTGCAATAGCTACCGGGGCTATAAATTTTACTATAAACCTGAAAAGTGGCAAATACCCGGCCTTAATCGTTCCTTCATTGGTAAGTTCAGCTTTTGTTCGCGACGGACTGAAAAACCAGCCAATAAAGATAACTATGAAGAATCCGCCAACTGGCAACATAATATTGGAGGTGAGATATTCCAGTATTCCAAAAATGTTCTTTCCCGCAATAGTAGCATTGCTAAGAACACCCATTGATAAGACCGTAACAATTCCAAGGACGGATACTGCCAGAGTTGCTGCAATTGTTGCTTTTCTCCTTGTCATTTTTAGTTCCTCAACAAGGTAGGCTACAATTACTTCAAGTACGGAAATGGTAGAAGTAAGGGCAGCAACAGCCAGTAGAATAAAGAAAATGGTGGCAAAAACATCACCAAAAGGCATCTTTTGAAATATCCCCGGAAGTACAATGAATACAAGTCCTGTACCTGAAGATGGAGAACCTCCCAATGCAAAAACAGCAGGAAAAATTGCAATTCCGGCCAATATTGCAACCATGGTATCCGCAAAACCTACATACAAAGCTGAACTTGCAAGATTCTGATTTTTAGGAATATACGATCCATAAGTAATTAAAGTTCCCATTCCTATGCTCAAAGAAAAGAAAGCCTGACCCAGTGCTTCAAGAATTATTTTAGGTGTTATTTTACTGAAATCCGGACTGAAAAGAAATCGCAAACCCGCCTTTGATCCCTCAAGAGTAAGCGATCTGACACATAATAATAATAAAAGGAGCACAAGAAATGGCATAAGTAATTTTGTATATTTTTCAATTCCCTTCTTCACCCCCGAGAGAATAATAAATGCAGTAAAAGACATAAAAATTAAAAACCAAAGAACCGGACGAAAGGAGCCTTTAAGAAAATTATCAAACATTGAAGTCAGTTCGCTGTCACTCTTTCCTGATAAACTACCTGTAACTGTCTGATAAAAATACTCCAGGGTCCAGCCCGCAACTGTAGTATAAAATGCAAGAATCATGAATGCAGCTACCACACCCATGATACCGATAAGGTACCATGGTTTGCCGGGCGCCAGCTTTCTGAATGCACCATAAGGATTCAACTGGGCAGCGCGGCCTATCACAAATTCGGAAGTCATGACAGGGATACCGATTGCCACAACAATTAATAGGTATATAATGAGAAATGCAGCACCACCGTTTTCTCCTGCAACATACGGAAACCTCCATATGTTCCCAAGGCCTATCGCTGATCCTGCAACCGCAGCTACCACTCCGAATTTGCTTGTGAAGCTATCGCGTTCACCATTAAAAGAATCCTTCATTAATTAATTAGCTTAATTTTACAGGGAGCCAATTTATAAATAATACGATAACCTTTTGCAAATTGGTCTTAAAAAACACCATCACAGTATGTTATCTAAATTTAAGAATATAATACCTTAATTTTTAACTACATACGTTTTTATTGACAGGACGAAAAGTTTTCAACAGTACAATTGAATATTACACATTCACTTCCCAAACGATTTAATAAGCCTAATTTTACAATATCATACTTAAAACCTTTATTATGCTGAGAACTCTTATTCTTCTTATCTCAATCCTGCTTATCTCCTGTTCACCGATAAAAAAATACCAGTCTCTTCCGGAAGTACAGGCATGGGAAAATGATATCCGGAAATTCGAACAGTTGGATAGTACTGAAACTTATTCCGATGATGCAATAATTTTTGCAGGAAGCTCAAGTATAAGGCTTTGGACATCCCTTGAAAAAGATATGGCGCCTTATCCGGTAATTCAGAGAGGTTATGGCGGTGCAAGATTGAGCGATTATGCAGTATATGCAGACCGGATCTTTGATCCCCATCCATGCAAAGCTGTAGTTATTTTCATTGCAAATGATGTTACCGGAAGCAAAGAAGATAAAAGCTCTGAGGAAATTGCCAGATTATTCCGGTTCATGCTCAGCACGATTCGAAAAAAGCATCCCGATACTCCGGTTTTCTGGATAGCTGTTACGCCGACCGGTTCACGATGGGCAGTATGGCCGCAGATTCAGAAAGCAAATGAGACCATTAAGAATATATGCAGTAAAGAGAAAAATACTTATTTCATAACCACTGATTATGCCTTCCTTGATGATAAGGGGCTGCCTGATGATGAATTATTTGTATCCGACAAGCTTCATCTTTCAAAAAAAGGATATGCAGTCTGGTCTGAAATTATTAAAAAAGAAATAAATAAAATCGTGCCTTATCCAAAAGTAGAAATCATTGCTCACAGAGGTGCCTCATTCCTGGCTCCTGAAAATACTGTTGCTGCAGCAGTTCTTGCATGGGAATTGGGAGCTGATGCAGTTGAAGTTGATATCCATTTATCACATGACAACAAAATTATTGTCAGTCATGATGCAAATACAAAAAGAATCACGGGGAAGGATTATTTAATAGAAGATACCGGTTCCGAAATTCTGAGGAAGCTCGATGCCGGCTATTTAAAAGACGAAAAATACAAAGGTGAGAAGATTCCTTTTCTTGAGGAGGTGATTAATACAGTTCCTGCAGGCAAGGAGCTGGTTATTGAGATAAAATGCGGACAAGAAGTGCTGCCTTATCTTAAGGAGACCCTAAATCAGCATGGAAAGGATAAAAGATTCGTATTTATTTCTTTTGATCTGCCAACAATATCGGAAACAAAAAAAATGTTTCCGGGAAATTCCTGTTACTGGCTGTGTGGCGACCGGAGCCTTCCTGATAAAAATATAAATCTCGTAAAATCAGCCGGACTCGAAGGTTTAAGCCTGAACTACAGCATAATAGATAAGCAAATTGCAGCCCGGGCAAAAGCTCTTGGACTTGAGTTATTCAGCTGGACAGTTGATGATGCTGAGGAAGCTAAAAGGCTGATAGCAATTGGAGTTAAAGGGATCACGACCAACAAACCAGGATGGCTGACCGAACAGATTTTTCCGGATCTGTCTTCTGCAGAAAACACAAAAAAATAACATAAAAAAAGATGCAGCCTGTTGAGCCGCATCTCTGTGTTTATATTTGTCTGATTATTTTTTGATTCTGATACTGCGTTTGTACAGTTCCTCCCAACCCTCTGTATCTGAACTTACTTCCGGTTGATTTCTGGGTGCAGGCTTTCTTTGAAGACTCAATATTCTGGCTGTCCTCTTTCCTTTTAATTCACCCTTTGTATGCTCGACATAATCCACCCATGCTATGAACCTGGTAATCTTATTTGGCACTACGTCAGGAGTTCTGATAAATGTTGCATAATCTTCATCTCTCAGTGTATAATTATCATGATTCTGTTCCCATACATCAACATAGTAAGAATAGTTTTCTAGTCCGGCAAATACAATAAATCCCCCATCATCTGAAAAACCCTCGGCAACACTGTTTGTCTCAGCATCCCAGTCAGTTATCGATGGATAGAGAACTACACTGGCGCCTGCTACTGCATAATCGTCGTAGTACTCACGAACTTCAATTTCCAGAAGTGTCGGAATTACCACATAAAGAGTAAGTTTGGCTACATCTTCCGTGCCGCCTTTGCCGAAAACGGTCAACGTAACTTCATAAGTGCCGGTTCCGGAGTACCAGTGTATCGGATTTCTTTCAGTTGAAGTAAAGCCGTCGCCAAAATCCCATTCATAACTTTTGGCATTCTCGGAAGAGTTATTAAAAACAACATCCTGTCCGACTTCAGGTTCATTCGTATTTGTTGAAAAATGTGCTACCGGTGTTTTTTCACATGAAATGAGAATCAGAGGCAGTAACAAAGCAAGATAAATTATTCTTTTCATTTTCATAAATTTAAGATCTGAAGGAACAATGTCAAAAAGAGTGCCAATTATTTTAAGTATTTTTTATGCAGGCCTGATTGATCAATAGACAGATCAGGGCAGACACAAATTTAAAAAAAAAAATTATCTTTGCACTCCTATTAAAATAATCATTAACAATGATAAAGATAACCTTTCCCGATGGGATTTCAAGAGAATATAATGAAGGGATTACCGGTCTTGAAATTGCTGAACAAATAAGTCCGCGGCTGGCGAAAGAAGTATATGCAGCAACTGTAAATGGTGAGATCCGTGACCTTACAAGGCCAATTACAGAAGATGCGTCCCTGCGTCTGCATAAATGGGAAGACGAAGAAGCAAAGCATGCTTTCTGGCATTCATCCGCACATCTTATGGCAGAGGCATTGGAATCATTGTATCCCGGTATGAAGTTCGGCATTGGTCCGGCAATTGAAAACGGATTTTATTATGATGTAGATCCGGGAGAGGGAAAAACCATAACTGAGACTGATCTTCAGGCTATTGAAGATAAAATGAAGGAGCTTGCAGGAAAAAATCTTGTCTATAAAAGGAGGGATATAAGTAAAAAGGAAGCTCTTGAATTCTTTTCTCAAAAGGGTGATGAATACAAGACCGAACTGATAAGTGAACTTGAAGACGGAACCATTACATTATATACTCAGGGAAACTTCACTGATCTATGCAGAGGCCCTCATCTTCCTTCGACAGAGCCTTTGAAGGCAATTAAATTGCTAAGCGTTGCGGGCGCATACTGGAGGGGAAATGAAAAACGAAGGATGCTGACAAGAATATATGGTATCACTTATCCAAAGCAGAAACTCCTGGATGAGTATCTTATTTTTCTTGAAGAGGCAAAAAGAAGGGATCACCGCAGAATTGGTAAAGAACTCGAATTATTTACTTTCTCTCCAAGAGTGGGAATGGGACTTCCCTTGTGGATGCCCAAGGGTTCCGATATACGTCAGAATTTAATTACCTTTCTTACCGGAGTTCTGAGGAAAAGAGGATACAAGATTGTAACAACTCCTCATATCGGGAATGTAAATCTGTATAAGACTTCAGGACATTTCGAAAAATACGGAGCAGATTCCTTCCAGCCTATTTCCACACCGCAGGAAGGCGAGCAATTTATGCTTAAGCCGATGAATTGTCCTCACCATTGTGAAATTTACAATGCCACTCCTCATTCTTACAAAGATCTGCCATATAGAATGGCCGAGTTCGGAACAGTTTACAGGTATGAGCAAAGCGGTGAACTGCATGGACTTACCAGGGTCAGAAGCTTTACACAGGATGATGCTCATCATTTTTGCAGGCAGGATCAGCTTAGAGAAGAGTTTAAAAGCATAATAGATCTCATCCTGTATATTTTTAAAATACTGAATTTCAATGATTTCACGGCACAGGTTTCATTGCGTGATCCTGAAAATAAGCAGAAATATATAGGTACGGATGAAAACTGGGAAAGAGCTGAACGCGACATAATAGAAGCTGCTGCAGAGAAGAATCTTCAAACAACAGTGGTAACCGGAGAAGCTGCCTTTTATGGTCCAAAACTCGATTTTATGGTCAAGGATGCTATCGGAAGGAAATGGCAGCTTGGTACAATACAGGTTGATTATAATCTTCCCGAAAGATTCGAACTCACGTATAATGGCAGTGATAATCAGAAGCACAGGCCCGTTATGATACACAGGACTATCTTTGGATCAATGGAAAGATTTGTGGCTGTCCTTATTGAAAATACTGCAGGAAAATTTCCGCTCTGGCTTGCACCTGAAAAAGCAGTTATTTTACCCATCAGTGAAAAATTCAATGAATATGCAGGAAAAGTTTTGGAAATTCTAAATAATTCCGATATTTGCACACTAATTGACGATAGAAGTGAAAAAATAGGTAAGAAGATCAGGGATAATGAATTAAAGAGGATTCCCTACCTTCTTATAATAGGTGAAAAAGAGGTTGAAAATCAGACAATCGCTGTCCGGAAGCAGGGTGAAGGAGATAAAGGCAGCATGAAAATTGAAGAATTTGTCAGTTTTATTGAGTCTGAAATTAAAAAAGAAATTGCATTTTAAAGCGATACAGGTAATTTAGTATTAACAAAAATAAGGAGGAAAGAGCTATAGCTTTACCAATAAGGCGAAGCCCGGCAAGGGTTACCCAGCCGGCTCACAAAATTAATCAAAGGATCACTGCAAGAGTGGTCAGAGTTGTAGGAGAAGAAATAGAAGCAGATGTGATGAGTATTCAGGATGCCCTTAAGCTGGCAGACAGTATGGAACTCGATCTGGTTGAAATCTCTCCGAATGCAGATCCCCCTGTTTGTAAAATTGTTGATTACCAGAAATTTCTCTATCAGCAGAAGAAAAAGCAGAAAGAGATAAAGGCCAAAACTTCAAAAGTTGTTGTTAAGGAGATAAGATTTGGTCCGAATACTGATGATCATGATTATAACTTTAAGCTTAAACATGCAATGAGGTTCCTCGAAGAGGGTGCCAAAGTCAGGGCTTATGTGTTCTTTAAGGGAAGATCAATTTTATTCAAGGAGCAGGGTGAGGTATTGCTTTTACGCTTTGCCAATGACCTGGAAGATTATGGTAAGGTTGAACAGTTGCCAAGACTGGAAGGAAAACGGATGATTGTATCTTTTTCCCCGAAAAAGAAGAAGTAATTTTTTAATATATTGATAAGAGAGAGATGCCAAAAATGAAGACTAATTCCGGTGCGAAGAAGAGATTTTCTCTGACCGGAACAGGAAAAATCAAGCGTAAACATGCATTCAAAAGCCACATCCTTACAAAAAAATCAACAAAACGTAAGAGAAATCTTACTTATACTGGTTTAGTGCATAAAACAGATCGCAAAAACGTCAAGCTGATGCTTGCGATGAGATAATTGGCTTACGCTTAAAAGAGAATTTATAGTATTAACAGATCGTTCAGCTAAAAAGAGTCTTAAATGACCGCTGACTTTCACAAAAGATGAATTATGCCAAGATCAGTAAATGCAGTTGCTTCACGTGCCAGAAGAAAAAAGGTACTTAAGCAGACAAAAGGAAATTTCGGATCGAGAAGAAATGTAATAACAGTTGCAAAAAACACTCTCGATAAAGGTATGGGTTATGCATACCGTGACAGAAAGAAGAAAAAAGGCCTTTTCAGAGCTCTATGGATTCAAAGGATTAATGCAGGTGTACGTCAATATGATATGAGCTATTCCGAATTTATAGGAAAAGTTGCAAAGAACGGACTGACACTTAACAGAAAAACTCTTGCCGACCTGGCAATGAATAATCCCGATGCTTTTAAAGCGATCGTTGAAAGAGTTAAATAGAACAAACGTCATATAAAAAAGAAGGTGCCCGGGTGAGGCACCTTTTTTTAATTTATCTCACTTTCATAAACATCCTGCCTACCCTGATCTTCTTTAACCCGGTTGCTTCTTTATCGAGTGATAGCCATATAAACTTTGGCTTTCCTACTATGTGATCTTCAGGCACATAGCCCCAGTATCTTGAATCTGCTGAATTATGGCGGTTATCCCCCATCATCCAGTAATAATCCATCTTAAAGGTATAGCTGTCAGTCTGAACATTATTAATATAAATCTTATCCCCTTCCACTCTCAGGTCATTATCTTCATAAACATTAATTATCCTTTCATACAGGCACATATTTGTGGTATCGAGCTTAACAGTTGATCCCTTTACAGGCATCCATATAGGTCCGTAATTATCTTCATTCCATCCATAGTACGGGCTATAGGGAAAAATATGGGGGGCAAATTCACCTTCCCTTGCATAAACAGGAGAAACATCAGTGACGTTTGTAAATTTTGATATAGTTTCTGCGTTGGCTTTTGTAAGTGGCAGAAGATATGACGAACCTGAAAGCATTGACTGGTCTGACCTTGAAATATTTAGCCGCTCAAATGCCTTGGGATTGATTGATGTTCCGTTTGTTGCCACAACATAAGTGGTCTGCTGGGTATTATTGTCGGGAACCATCTTCCCATTAACATATAGTATGCCTGATCTTATTGTAATTGTATCTCCCGGTATGCCTATGCATCTTTTAACATAATTGTCCCGTCTGTCTACCGGACGATATATTACCGTAAACCTGTCTCTTACCTCGTCTCTGGCCAGTTGCAGATAATAATTATCGAACTTATGAACTGCATTGCTGCCATAACTATCCCGCATTTTAAGATCCCTTGCGTTTCTTCTGACAATCTCATAATAACTTGTAGTCTGTTCCTCAACAACAACAGTATCTCCGGCAGGGAAATTGAATACTATAGGATCATTGTTTTTTACTTTTCCCCCACCAATAAGTCGTTTGTATGGTCTTACAATCAGATTTGACCATGACTTACCTCCTGTCAGAGGCATTGTATGCTGTGTAAAGGGAAAAGCTAATGGAGTATTCGGCAATCTGGGTCCGTAAGCAAGCTTGCTTACAAACAAGTGATCACCAACCAGCAATGATTTTTCCATCGATGGTGTGGGAATCCGGTAATTCTGAAATAAAAAAATATTTATAAGGGTAACGGCAATAACTGCAAATATCAGAGCATCAAGCCATTCAATAAAAGCGCTGTTTTTGGCATTTCTTTTTTTCCAGAATGTCCAGTTGACTCTTTGTGAGACATACAAATCATAAATTACTGCCAGACCTATGAGCAACCAGTAATTGCCGATCCATACAACAATAAGTATATAAAGAAGGGCTACAATCGCGAACCTGATGTGTTTCTTTCTTAATTCAGTATCCATAACCAAAATTTTATAAGGCGTAAAAATAGAAATAATTATCTGAATCCCATTACATCATCCATAGTGAATACCCCCTGTCGGGAATGTATGAATTCAGCAGCAACTACTGCTCCCAGTGCGAGGCCTTTTCTGTTTTTTGCTTCATGTTTCAGGATCAGGGAATCAATTTCAGAATCCCACGTAACAGTATGTGTCCCGGGAACCAATCCTTCACGTATGGCGTTGACAGGAATGATTTTTTCCCTGGTTTCAGTTCCCTGATACCAACCTTCATAACCGGTATGATTACCAATTATGCCAGATACAAGAGTAAGTGCCGTACCACTTGGGGCATCAAGTTTCTTTGTATGATGAATTTCCTCAATTGATACATTATAGTTTTTATACCTCTCCATTTGCTTTGCTAACTCCTTATTGAGCCTGAAGAGCAGGTTGACTCCTATACTGAAATTTGAAGAATGGATAAAAGATGTCTTATTCTCTTCGCATATCTTCACGGCATCTTCATAATGCTCCAGCCAGCCTGTTGTACCCGAAACCACAGGTATTTTTTTTGACAGACATTTTTTGATATTATCGAAGGCAGCATCAGGGTAGGAAAATTCGATCGCAACATCAAGGCCGGGAAGATCCAGTTCATTAAGATCATTGATATTATCCTTATCTACTATTAATGCAATCACATGACCTCGCTGTATGGCAATGGATTCAATTTCGTGGCCCATCCGGCCATAGCCGATTAATACAATTTTCATCTCGTAATATATATGTTTAAGGTAGCATAAACTATAGTAAACCATTTGTCTTCAAAAACCGGACCAATAAAAACATATGGATCGCAAAAATAAATCATAATAAATCAGGCACAATTGCAAAAAACAGGGAATATTGCTTTCAAATATATATAAACTTAAGTAACTAATCAGTGCCTAGAGTTTGGAGTGCCTAAAATGCCTAAAGTTAATAAATACAGAACGAATCAGCATCTTTTGTGCTCGGCGATGACATTTAATGCTTGTAACACATTTTGATTGTTTTTTATTGCAGTGTCAA
>JBBQJD010000101.1:0-13565 GCA_038325595.1 Bacteroidales bacterium
TCAACCCATTATATCCAGTTCTTTCTGAAAAACCATGCAAAGACATATGCAGAGCCGAAGATTGCCATCATTGTAACAAATCCGGCTACAGACAGCACAGCCATACCTGAAAGAGCAGCTCCGCTTGTACACCCACGGGCAAGCTGTGCACCATAAACAAAAAAGACACCACCGGCGAACGCAAATGCCAGTCGTCTTGTATTTGAAATCTTAGGGGACTTTTCAATTTTGAACTTCAACCTGTGCGAAAATGCCCCGGACAGGAATCCGCCTGCGACAATTCCAAATGTTTCTATTGTGAGCCAGTTTTTCATTGGTTTCTTTCCTTCTTCAAAATACTTGCTGTAGTATATTGATTCATCTGCATGCTGGCGGTCAACCGCTCCTACAATTGATACAACACAGTATTTAAGTCCTCCGCTTGCACCAAGACCGCGTCCGGAAAGAAACATTGCAAGCAGCAGGACAAGGCCAAGCATTGTTCCCGCTACATAGGGATTCATATATTTATTCTTCATCTGAAACAGTTTATATTAATCATCCTGAACACAAAATTATTAATTATAGCTGATCGTCAAAGATACTTAATCTATAGAGGTTCAGGCAAAATGCTTTGATGACATTTATATATTAACTTAATTTGGTATGCTTTGTTATTTTTAAATAAATGAAGAGTTATGAAATCGCACATTGGAAATATTGAAACAGAAAGAATTAAAATGTATAAAGAGCAGTTTTACAGATATATAGTGCTACAATCTATCTTCCTTTTCGGTTTAATTTTTTTATTCAGTCATACTGTCAGCCGTCTGGCAAAAAAAACCGGGAAATAGTATTTAATAAAGACTCCGAATTAAAAAAATATCAGTAACTTACCTAAAATTCAGCATTATGGCAGGAAAATTTAAATTCACATTTGGACCCTGGAATATTCATGAAGGATCAGATCCTTTTGGGCCTATGGTTCGTAAATCTTTGGATTTCAGAGATAAGCTAAAGCTTTATAAGAAACTTGGATTTGACGGAGTTCAGTTCCATGATGACGATGCTGTGCCCGAGATGAATGATCTGAAGCCGCAGCAGATAATCAGCAAAGCTAAAGATCTTAAAAAAGTACTTGATGATCATGGGCTTGAAGCAGAATTTGTAGCACCAAGATTATGGGAAGATGTCCGGACGATCGATGGAGGTTTTACATCCAACGATGCTTCATGCAGAGAATTTGCAATTGAAAGAAGTAAGAGATCTATTGATATTGCAATTGCACTTGGAACTGATCTGCTCGTTCTCTGGCTTGCCCGCGAAGGTTCGTATATAAGGGAGTCAAAAGACAGTAAGGTGGCAACCGAAAGGATCGTAAGTGCAATAAACCAGATGCTTGAGTATGATGACAGAATAAGGGTTTGTATTGAACCAAAGCCAAATGAACCGATGGATCATTCATATATTCCAACCACCGGTCATGCAATAGCACTATCACAGGTATGTTCTGATCCTGACCGGGTGGGTGTGAATATTGAAAGCGCACATGCAATTCTGGCCGGGCTGGATCCTTCTGACGAGATGGGCTTTGCACTTTCATTTAATAAGTTGTGGACGGTTCATCTGAACGATCAGAACGGATTGAAATTCGATCAGGATAAGTCCTTCGGATCTGTTGATATCCGGAGGGCATTTAACCAGGTGAGGATTCTGGACAAGCATGATTACGGCACAAACGGGGAGTGGGTGGGTTTAGATGTAAAGGCGATGAGAACACAAAAGGATGATGTTGCACTAAAACATCTGAGCAACAGCAGGGAAATATTCCTCAGGCTGCTGGAAGTTTCAAGGAATATTGATGAAAATATTGTTAATCAATGTATTAATAACAGGGATTATGAAGAATTGGATCTCTATATTCTGAAATCATTGATCAGGTAAAATAGGTATTTGAAGTTTGGAGTAAGCTAAAGATTGGAGTACTACCAGGCACTTCCGCATTTCTCACTTATTTTATTCTACCTTTGCCTGATTATTAAATTTAACTGATTTATGGGGCGTTACAAACTTACAATTGAATATGATGGAACCCGTTATTCAGGATGGCAGATGCAAAAGGGAGGGAAGACAATTCAGGGTGAAATACTTGATGCATGCAGGGAGCTATTCAGGAATGACGAAATAGATGTTTTTGGTGCAGGAAGGACGGATGGCGGGGTTCATGCCTCGGGACAGGTGGCACACCTTGATGTTGAAACCGATCTTCTGCCACTGAAGATCAGATATGGTATAAATGACAGGCTTCCGCCGGATATTTGTATATTAAATGTTGAAGAAGCACATCCTAAATTTCATGCCAGGTATGATGCAAATGCAAGAAGCTATATATATCAGATAAGCAGAAGACGAACAGCGTTTGGGAAAAAATATGTCTGGTGGATAAAGGATACCCTGGACATCAATCTGATGAATGAGGCTGCAAAAAACTTTCCCGGACTAAAAGATTACAGGTATTTCACCGATGAAGAAGGCGAACAAACATCTACAAAAGTAGAGATACTGCATGCCAAAGTAAATGATTTCGGCGATATGCTTGTTTTTCATGTAGTTGGATCACATTTTTTGTGGAAGCAGATCAGGCGCATGACAGGAGTTCTGGTTGAAGTGGGTCGGGGTAAACTTTCCCCGGAAGAGGTTGAAAAATTCTTCCGGTTCAAGACAGACATACCTGCAAAGCTTACCGCTCCACCCAGCGGACTATTCCTTGAGAAGGTATATTATAAGAAGGAAGAAATTCAGTACGAAACAAGACCGATCATTAATTTTGGATAAGTACCTCTGAAAGCTCCTGGGGTGGAAATTGCCTTCGGCGAACTCGATCCGTCCGGTTTAGGGAGAGGCTGATAGTTTATTTTGATTATTCTTTGAAAAGACGCTGAAAATTAGTAACTTTTCGGTCTGTAATATCTCCGTAATAACCTATAAACAAATACCATGAAACGACGTGATTTCATAAAAACGACTGCAATTGTTGCACCTATGATGAATCTGTTCAGTGCCGACCTTTCTGCGATTACACGGAAATCTTTGCCAGGCATGATTGAAAAACGGTCATTGGGACGTACCGGGGAAATGCTTTCTATGATCGGATTCGGCGGAATTCTTGTAAGGGATGCAACAACCGAAGAATCTGCTGCTATGGTGAAGCTTGCGATAGATTCGGGAATTAACTATTTCGATGTTGCTCCTTCGTATGGAAATGCTGAGGTAATGCTTGGGCCCGCACTTGAGCCGTATCGTAAAAACGTATTTCTTGCATGTAAAACAACAGAGAGGGGACGCGAGGGATCACGCAAGGAATTGGAAAGTTCATTGAAACACCTGCGTACTGATCATTTTGACCTTTATCAATTTCATGCTGTTACAAAACTGGACGATGTAAAAAAAATATTTGCTCCGGGAGGTGCCATGGAGACCTATCAGGAAGCTAAGAAAGAAGGCAAGATCCGTTTCATTGGGTTCTCTGCACACTCTGTTGAGGCGGCACTGGCAATGATGGATAATTATGATTTTGACACGATCCTTTTCCCGGTTAACTACACCACATGGTATGCAGGTAATTTCGGAGCCGAAGTACTCGAGCGTGCCAAACAAAAAAAGATGGGTATTCTTGCCTTGAAAGCAATGGCCAAAGGCCCCTGGAAGGAGGGTGCTGAAAAATCAAAATATCCTAAATGCTGGTACGAGCCGTTAACAACCCCTGAGGATATACGCATGGGCCTTCGATTTACTTTGTCACACCCTGTTACTGCTGCGCTTACACCAGGCGAACAAGATCTTTTCAAAACTGCACTGAGTGTATCTGGTAGTCTGGCACCTTTAAAGAAGGAGGAAATAGAAGCTATAAAAGCCAAAGGACTTAAAGAAACCCCGCTGTTCAAATACCCGCAGGCGTAATATTGTAATTCTGATGATATCTTATTGAAAGGGCGGGCTGAAAAGTCAGCCCTTTACTTTATATTTTTTTCAGCTTCAGGTTAATGATCCTGTCATAAACCCAGTAGCATGGATTATCGCATGCTTCTTTGGAGAATTTAACCTGCGGCAATGCAGAATCAACAGCCACATAAGTACCATCTGAAAGATTATAAGTAGCAGTAATTGTATATTTCCTGTTTAGTTTCACAGTGAAGTATGAAATCGGAGCAAATGTCTCTGACGAACTTACAAGATTGTTATCCTCAAGGTTTCCTTCATATACATTTATCAAAACTGATGTTTCGAGGTTCTCGTTAAGCCTGATTTCAAGTTCCGTACTAACTGGCTCAATATC
Organism: Bacteroidales bacterium; assembly: GCA_038325595.1. Lineage (GTDB taxonomy): Bacteria > Bacteroidota > Bacteroidia > Bacteroidales > VadinHA17 > LD21. The sequence continues at coordinate 4,316 of JBBQJD010000101.1, forward strand.
ATCACATTCATCACAAATAACAAATAATCCCTGCTCTTCACACGAAAAGAGAACGGTCAGGAAAAGAAGGAAAAGTATCCTTCCGGTGTGATTCAATATTAATTTCACTGCCACTTTAATGGTTTAACTTTAGCCCTTACTTTATCGAAGAAATGATTATATGAAAAGCCCAGCCTGATCCAGACAGGTCCGTTTTGATAAAATTCTGTTTTCTGATATTCGAGACCGGCATAAAATGAATAATTCAATTTAGTCATTTTAAGGGAAATTGAAGGTATAATAATAAATTTCTCTTCAACAGGAACAGATGTTCCTTTCAGTTTATTTCCAAAGGCATAGCCTGCCAGGAGTGAAGCTGAAACAGAATAATTCGACTTTTCCGGTTTATTTGTAAAAGCAAAGTCCTTGAATAAGCCTGCATAGGCAACCGATCCTTTATCAAGATATTGATAAAACAAATCCTCCCTATTGATAAAAACCCTTGTATACCATAATTTTATATCACATCCTGCTATAAATCCGGCATTTAAATATGGATCTTTAAATGATAGACTCAGTCCCGTGAAGTAATCGTTTGCTCCAAACCTTGATGAAACTGAAATAGCAGCCTGGTCAATTCCAACTTTAGCCTGACCTGGTATTTTATTGTTTTCAAGGATTTCTATCATTTCTTTTCTTCTGTACTTTGAAGCAACAGTATATGGATTTATTGCATCTGAAGCTTTTAACCAGTTACCAGTCTTTATAAGATATCTGGCCGCATCAATATTGTTTCCGGTAATTGCAAGGGTAAGTGCATTAAGTTTTCTGTTGTTAATTGCGTACATATCAGCATCATAGTGATGCAACATATCCATAATGAGCGTATCGCCATAATATGCAGCCATAAGAAATGGAGTAAAGCCTTCATTATCGCTTAAATCAATATTTGCTCCTTTTTGTGCCAGGAGATCAGCTATATCGGGGTATCCGGCTCTTACTGATATCATCAGAGGTGTGCTGCCTTCTTCAGTTCTTTTATCAACAGAAGCGTCATAGTATAACAACAGGTCCACCATATCGTAATATCCGTACAGGGATGCATAGTGCAGGGGAGTCGCCCTGTGGTTGTCTGAAAGATCCATGTCAGCTCCTGCACGTATAAGCATCTCGGAAATCTCAAAATTCCGGTCTTTCACTGCTATGAGCAAAGCTGTTTCTGATCGGAGAGTCTTTGTATCCAGTTCAGGTTTTCCGCTTAGAAGTGTTCTGACTGCCTCGGGCTTCTGGTTAACAACTGCAAGTATAAGTGGTGTGACGCCCTCCACGGTTTCCACATTGATGTCTGCACCTTTTTCTACAAGTCGCACTATTTCAGAAGAATAACCTTTTGCAGCAGCAGTCAGAAGATTATATTCGAGTGCACCGGAGTAAAATGATGGCACATAATCAGAGGTATCAATTTCTTCCTGGGCATTAATTCTTTCAGAAAATGAAAACAATGTTGCAAATAGAACAATACCCGCTATTGACTTTCCGTTTATCAGCATAACACAAAGTTAATTGTTTGCTTTCTTTTCCCAATATACCGGAAAAGAATTTTATTTTTGAAAAGTGGTTTTAAAAATTCATTTTTTTTTGTTATCTTTGAAAAAAATTATAGAGTTTATTAACCTGAAAGAATTATATATTGAGGTTGTTTAAAATTATACTGATGTTTTTGTTCCGGAATCGTAAGATCTTGCTTTTCATCATATTGATCTCCCTTATAAGTATCAAGCCCGGCGCAGTGGAAAACATCAATGTGCCATATGAAAAGCTTGTTCCCGGAAATATAAGATTGACAAACAGCGCTTCATCAGGCGATGAATATGCAGTTGTAGAAAAAAATGTAAATTCATTTCTGAAGAAGTGGAATATTGCCGGCGCATCAATTGCGGTTTCCCGGAATGGAAAGTTGATTTTTGCCCGCGGCTTTGGCTACGCCGACACTGCTTTAAAAACAGAAGCACAGCCATTCAATAAATTCAGGGTTGCAAGTATTTCAAAGCTTGTAACAGCTGCTGCAATTATGAAACTACAGGAACAAGGCAGACTTTCCCTCAACGATAATGTATTTGGTCCCGATGGGATCCTGAACGATCCGTATTTCAGTGAGCCAAAGGATAAACGTGTCTACGGAATTACTGTAGCACACCTGTTAAGTCATGAGGGTGGCTGGACGCAACGATATGGTGATCAGATGTTTATGCCATTAAAGATTGCTGATAATATGGAAGTGGACCTTCCGGTTAATACAAAAACCATAGTTCGGTTTGCACTTAATAAAAACCTTCACTTTACTCCCGGCAAAGGAAGATCCTATTCAAATCTCGGATACAGTATCCTGGGCCTTATTATAGAAAAAGCTTCAGGCATATCTTATGGGGAGTATTGCAAGAAAACTCTTCTGGAACCAGTCGGGATCTATGATATGGAACTGGCAGGCAACCTTCCAACACAAAAAGCACCCTTCGAAGTTACCTATTATGAACCGACAGATATTGTTTTGAAACCATCGATATACGGCACCGGAGAACTTCTGCCGCCTTCATACGGGGGTAATGATATTGAAGCACTGGGTGCTGCAGGCGCGTGGCTTGCCACAGCTCCTGACCTCATGAGATTTATGCTCGCTCTTGATGGATTCAATTCAAGAGAGGATATACTTTCAGATAAAAGCATAAGGTTCATGACTGATAATGGAAACGGTTATGCCCCTGTTGGATGGAAAACAACAATAATAGACGGTACCTGGTGGAGAACCGGTTCTTTCCCGGGATCTGCAGGTATGATGAAAAGGCAATCGGATGGCCTCGCCTGGGTTGTGCTTTTGAACTCCAGTTCCTGGAATGGCCCTGAAATTTATTCCTATATAAACAACATGATGCACAAGGTTGTATCTCATGTTGATGAATGGCCTGAAAATGACCTTTTTGCATATTCAATGCCACTGCCTCTCAATGTAAGTCTGTCAAAGCTTTAATTAATCAAAATGTGCTTTTCGGTAAATGTTAATCTTGTTAAAGAGGAACTCGAATACCGCTATGGAGCAACATTGATTGACAGGGAAAAGTATCGTCCAAGTTATTACTACCATGCTTTTGCACTCCCGGAAATGCCGGCTATTTGCATGGGTGATGTAAAAACTATAAATCTCCTGACCTGGGGATTAATTCCATCCTGGGTAAAGACAATAGACGAAGCCAATGAAATAAGGCTAAAGACATTTAATGCACGTTCGGAGTCTGTTGCTCAGAAATCAGCCTTTTCATCTGCCATTAGATCCAAAAGATGCCTTATACCTATAAAAGGATTTTATGAATGGCAGCATAAGGGGCAAAAGAAAATACCGTGGTATGTGTATCATCATAACAATGAAATCTTTTCAATTGCAGGTTTGTATGATGAATGGATTGAAAATAAGTCAGGACAGGTTTTTACTACATTTTCAATTCTGACCACTGATGCCAATGAGATGATGGCCGAAATCCATAATTCAGCCAAGAGGATGCCTGTTGTTCTCGAAGAAGTGTCGGAGGCTGCATGGCTTGATCCTGCTGCAGAAGTAAATGCTGCTTTAAGCCTCTTGAAACCGTGTGATTCTGAATACCTGAAAGCACATACTATAGGGCCTTTGGTAAATAACAGGAATGCAGACAGGAATACTCCGGAAGTTATCCGGGAGTATAGTTATCCGGCTGAGAATCTTCTTTTCTGAAAAAAGTAAGTAAAAGTTACTGTGCTACAAAGTGATATGAGAGTGTGCCCCTCTGTATTTTAGGCGATTTGGCGTCAGAGTTGAATCTTGAGATTAAGGCTGTATTTATTGCGGTTTCGACCAGGCAAGGATCATAAGTAGTGCTTTCCCCATTAATTATATTGGCCTTCTCAACGAATCCTTTCTGATTTACCTCTATTGAAAGGACAACCTTTCCCGACCCCTGGCATTTATATATAGGTAGCGGAAGATAAGTATGTGTGCGACCAGTCAGATCATAATAAATTCGTGTCGGACCCTTATAATTTGCAGCCATTTCCTGTGATTCATCAGGCTTGTTCTCTTCCTTTTGATCTTTTTTATCCTCAAAAGAGAGTCCCTCGTCCTGCATTTCAGCTTCTTTTTTCTGCTGATCTATATAATTATCTTCACTAAGCTTCCCGCTTTTTATTAATTCCTCTTTCACCATATCAATATATTCTTCGGGATTGATTTTCTGTTCGGATCTGTTGGCCAGATTACGGGCAATATTCAGCATTTCCTCATCACCTGAAAGAATTTTTTCGACGCTTGTTGGAGGCAGTTCAACTTTGGTTTCCGGATTCTCAGATTCTTCAAGAGGAGAAAGTTCAACCTCAAAAATCTGTGTCATTTCGCTTTGTATTGATTTAAGCTGAAATGCCATAAATACAATTCCCACAATAAGATGTACTATTATTGTTCCCAGAATACCCACCAGTCTGCCTTCATACTTTTTCATACTGTGCGAAATTATAAATAATAACGAACAACGATATATTATTGTATGTACCAGATTGCAGAACAGCAGGATTTTTGGATATATTTATTGTAATAACCTGTTTCTCACCTATTTTTTATTTTTCTTCTTTCTGACTTTTGCATTGACAGGTTTATTGAATCGCTGGTTTTTGAAAAGTCCGTTCTGGATACCCTTAATAAATTTCGACCAGGCGAACGGGTTTAGAAGATTATTTACAGGATATTGATCATTGGTAGCCATATTATTGAAATTCTGTGCCATACTGTAATAGAAACCTGCTTCAGGAGATACCTTAATTCCGGTCTGATTTGCCATGGCAACATAAATGGATGCAATATTGTCATTCATATTTTGTATGAGGGGGTCCACGGGTTTTTCCTTAGTTATATCTTTAAGAAATTCGTTATAGTTCTTCCAGGGAAGTATTGTCACTGCTTCAATGTTAATAGTATCGATTTCGAGGACAATATCCATGGTAGTATGTCTTCCTTCAAAATCAGTGGGTATAATAGTATGGTATCTTTTAAAACCTAAAGCCCTGTAGAATATTGTATCTCCGGGGGTACTGGTTATCTGATAAATTCCTGTTCTTTCACTTATTGATCCACGGCGAAGCTTCCTGGAGATAACCGCAACACCGGCGACAGGAAAGTGCGCTTCATCAACAATGATCCCGCTTACCTGGACAAATATGTCCGATTTACCTGTCTGACCAGTTAAGACCGGAACAGACAGTATTAAGATCAAAAAGCTATATAGTAGTCTGTTCAAAAAACCGTCTTTATTAATTCTTTGCAAAATAAACAATAATGAGCATAACCATAAAATTTTTAACTATTATTTAACACTTAACAATATGGCAAACACTGATAAAACACCGGAATAATTTTGAACATTTATTTTAACTTTGAGGCCTTATCAAATTCCATGAGATATAATATTTATGAAAAAATTATTACTGGGGGATGAAGCAATAGCTCAGGCTGCACTCGATGCCGGATTAAGTGGTATGTATGCTTATCCCGGAACTCCTTCAACAGAAATAATGGAATATATTCAGTCATCGTCAGATGCTGCTGAAAGCAATATTCACAGATCGTGGTCGGCAAATGAAAAGACCGCTATGGAAGCTGCCCTTGGGATGTCTTATGCGGGAAAAAGGGCAATGGTCGCAATGAAACATGTCGGACTAAATGTTGCAGCTGATGTTTTTATCAATTCAGCTCTTACGGGTGTAAATGGAGGGCTGATTGTTGTTTCGGCTGATGATCCTTCGATGCATTCGTCACAGAATGAGCAGGATTCGAGGTTTTATGGAAAATTTGCAAATGTGCCATGTTTTGAGCCATCAAGCCAGCAGGAGGCATATGAAATGATTTTTGATGCCTTTGATATTTCTGAAAAATACAAATTGCCGGTTCTTATCCGGATAACTACCCGTCTTGCACATTCCAGGGCCAGCGTGAAGCTGAGAAATCCCATTCCTCAAAGAAAACTGAACCTGCCGGCAGATCCGCTTCAGTTTGTTCTTCTTCCCGGAATAGCAAGAAAAAAGTATAAAGCCTTATTATCTTCCTTTGAATCAATTAAATACGACTTAAGGCTCTCTAAATACAATACTTTTAAAGATGGGAGGAACAGGGATCTGGGAATAATTGCCTGTGGAATTGCTTATAATTATCTCATGGAAAATATTGAACCACTGAAAGATATTTATCCGGTTCTGAAGATATCAGCATATCCTTTTCCCAAAGACCTGATCCAGGATTTGACAGGCAGATGCAATGAAATACTTGTTCTGGAGGAAGGGGCACCTTTTATTGAAGAGGCATTGCGCGGGATACTTGATAAAGACATAAAAGTTTACGGAAGGCTTGATGGACAGGTCCCGCGAGACGGCGAGCTAAATCCTTCAATTGTTGCCCGGTCTCTCGGCATGCCGGTAAAATCCGGACCAGAAGTACCACAGCTTGTCAGATCAAGACCTCCTTCTTTTTGTAAGGGATGCGGTCATGCTGATATGTTCAGTGCCCTTGTTGAAGCCGTTAAACCCTATGGGGCAGGAAAAGTTTTTTCTGACATTGGCTGTTATACCCTCGGAGCATTGCCGCCTTATAATGCGATAAATTCATGCGTTGATATGGGAGCTTCGATCACCATGGCAGTGGGTGCAGCAGATGCCGGTTTATTCCCGTCATTTGCCGTGATCGGCGATTCAACCTTTACACATTCGGGATTGACCGGACTTCTTGATGCGGTTGTAAAAAACTCACCTGTAACAATAATAATATCCGATAATTCCACAACAGGAATGACAGGAGGTCAGCAGTCACCGGGCACAGGAAGGATCAAGCAGATATGTTTGGGAATAGGAGTTGTACCCGAGCACCTGAAAATTATTATACCGCTTCGGAAAAATCATGATGAAAATGTAACTATCATAAAAGATGAAATGGAATACAGGGGTGTTTCAGTAATCATTGCTTTACGCGAATGTATCCAGTCAGCTTCTAAAAAGAAAAAAGCCGAAGCTTCAGTTGAATAATATTGAAGGAATTAAATGAAGAACGACATAATAATATCAGGAGTAGGAGGACAGGGAATCCTGTCAATTGCAGCTGTGATCGGATTGGCAGCGGTCGAAAACAATCTTTTTCTGAAACAATCAGAAGTTCATGGAATGAGCCAGAGAGGAGGCGATGTCCAATCACATTTCAGATTGTCGGATAAACCTGTGGCTTCCGACCTGATACCTCATGGTACCGCTGATCTGATTTTATCGGTTGAGCCAATGGAGTCGCTGAGATATCTGCCATGGTTGTCCAAAACAGGATGGCTGGTTACCAACTCGACTCCTTTTATTAATATTCCCGATTATCCTCCCGTTGAAGAAATCATTAAGGAAATACAAAAGATAAAAAATCATATTATTATTGATGCTGATTCAATTGCTAAACAATGTGGATCTTCAAGATCAGGAAATATGGTAATACTTGGAGCTGCTTCTCCCTTTATCAGTATATCTTATGGCAGCCTTGAAAATGCAGTTGAAAAACTGTTCGGACCCAAAGGGAAGGATGTTGTTGACCTTAATCTGAAGGCAATGAAAACAGGAAGGGAATTATCAGGTATTAAACACTAGAAACGGAATAACGAATTCACGTAAATTAATTCTGACGCTTCCCGGTTATCATATGCGTATGTCCCCTGATAATTCAAAGAGAATTTTATCTTCTTGCTGTAAGAGTATTCTATCCCGCCGATTGCCAGTCGTCCATCCTCAAGGTAATTCCATCTGAATGTATCATTATTGACTATTGCAGACGAAAACCAGTCATACCTGGCAAAAATATCGACTTTTTCAGAAATGTAAACAGCTCCTGTACATGAGAAGCCCCATGCGTCAGAACCTTCAGGAATTCCAAAATTCTTTTTGTAGCTCATTTCCGCTCCAATTGTAAGAAGTTCGTTTTTGAATCCTGCAAATCCCACCATGGTGGATTGCCAATCGGCTTCCCTTTTCATTATATCACCAGAAATCCTGAAAGCCAGATTTCCCGGAGTAATGTAAATTCCGGCAGAAGTTTTTATATTATTATCAAACTGGATGGATGAATATCCTTTCCCGTTCATAAGGGAAACATCAGCTCTTATCAGATCACTGAACCTGTACCAGGCAGATACTCCCAGATCCGAAACATACCCAAATCCCCTCATTGCCAACAGATTATCTGCAATATATCTTTTTTCAAGAAATCTCTGTTGATAATCAGCAAGAAGAGTCTTTGTAATTCCGAAGTTCAGGGTCAGCTTATCTTTTGAATAGCTTATAGATGCTTCCCGGAAATGTGCAAACCTTCTTGTTTTTGAACCTGCAACAACTTCCTCAGGGGAGGAGATATTAACTATTACTGTTGCCGAAAAGTTTTCACCTGCAGGCAAAGTATATCCTAAAAATGCCCTTTCAATTCCAAAACCTGTTGTTTCAGATGTATCATTAATGCTGTAATGGAAATTTGTAAATATCTCGCTTATGGGATAACCTTTCTTTTCAGGAGTTTGAGACCAGGAGAGTTGACTCACCAGGAGCAAAAAGGTTAATGCAGCTAGTATCTTTCTCATAAAAATAGCGCCAACATATAAATTAAAAGAGTCCGAAGGTAATTTTTATTATCAGATTTTGAAATAAATCTAAGAAGTTTGGAAGAAGACTGAGGGTTTTTTAAAGACCTTTTAAATATTATGTTATCCTGATTAACTGATTAATGAAATAGATTAGAATTCGTGGGTAAATGTTTAACTTGGCGAAAAATTTATAAAAATGTCGATTGAATCAGATCAAAAAGCAAAAGAATTTCTCGCAATTTCTTCCCAGTACAAATTAGGTACTCTTATTACAGAATCTTCACACCCCGATACCAGGGACCTCTCAAATCTTGCAAAAAACAATCTTCATAAGGCAATTTCCATATTAAAGGAACTTGACCGGAGTACAATCAGGATTTTAGCAGGAAAGACAAGGGAGATATGCTACCTGAAAGATGCCATAAATGATACATTCAGATCAGGAAACAACATCTTTTTCTGCGGATGCGGTGCTACGGGACGGTTATCGCTTACAATTGAAACAGTATGGAGACAGGTTCATGCAAATAGTGACTTAAAGGATAGGGTATTCAGTTTTATGTCTGGAGGTGACGTGGCTCTGATCCGTTCGATCGAAAATTTTG
>JBBQJD010000102.1:0-13531 GCA_038325595.1 Bacteroidales bacterium
AGGTAAATATGGGTATTGATGGAGAGGTGAGCGTAAAGCGTAGAGCGGGGAGCGTAGAGCGGTGAGCATGGAGCGTAGAGCGTAGAGCGGAAAGAGGTGAGAGGTGAGCGTAGAGCGTAGAGCGTAGAGCGTAGGGCGGAAAGAGGTGAGAGGTGAGCGTAGAGCGTAGAGCGTAGGGCGGAAAGAGGTGAGAGGAGTGAGGAGTGAGGTGAGAGGTGAGAGGTGAGCGTTTAAGGTTTATAAAGTCAAGTGATTCTTAACCTTAGCCTTGACCTGAGACAGAGGTTGAGGTAGTGTAAAGAATTTTGTGTAAATGAATTGGTAGCTGATTAGGGACCTCAATCGGTTTGGAGCCGGAAATCGAGTTCTCCCATGGTTCCGGAACAAACCTTGTATATCAAACCTTTGTTTTATCTTTGTAATAAATTGAAAGAATGGATAGTAAGATAAAGTATTGGATTGATTTATCGGACTATGATTTAGATACTGCAGAAGCAATGCTTCAGAGCAAGAGGTATCTCTATGTTGGTTTTATGTGCCACCAATCAATTGAGAAGTCATTTAAAGCATAGTATACAAAACTAAAATCAGAGTCTCCTCCATATACACATAGCCTTTCATACATGGCAAAACAAGGTGATTTTTCTGAAGATTTTTCTGATAAACAAAAAGAACTAATTGACCAGATAGAGCCATTGAACATTGAAGCCCGCTATCCATCAAATAAGGAGAGATTATTGAAAAGCCTCACTGATTTGAGATGTCTTGAAATCATTAATAGTACTAAAGAGATTCAAAAATGGATAAAAAAGAGGTTATAAATAAAGTCAGAGCATATAAGCATTTGTTAAAAGATCATTTTCATTTTGAGAATATGTACCTTTTTGGTTCTTATGCAAAGGACACTTATAAAGAGGATAGTGATATTGATGTTGCTATAATAGTGGATCACATTGAGGGTGATTATTTTTCAATAAATCCTCTTTTGTGGAAATTAAGAAGGCAGATAGACGATAGGATAGAACCTATTTTAATTGAAAGAGATTTCGATGACGCTGATTTCCTGGGAGAGATACAAAAATATGGTATCCAAATTACCTGAAAGGCTGTAGGCTAATCAAATTCAAAATTCAAAATTCAAGATTCCAGGTTAGAACGAATCATCAGGCTTCTCCGACAGTCGAAAAAACATCAGTGCTCTTAAAGCCCCCCAAATGGGTGGTTGGGGGGTTAAAACTCAATAGGGCCGGAGGCCGGATACCGAAAATCAAGCGCTGACTTCGACTCCGCTCAGTCAGCGAAGAAAAACCGCTCAGTCAGCGGAGCCGAACCGTTCATTGAGCGGCCTAACCGTTCATTGAGCGGAGTCGAAATGAACATTGAGCGGAGTCGAAATGAACATTGAGCGGAGTCGAAATGAACATTGAGCGGAGCCGAAATGAACATTGAGCGGAGCCGAACCGTTCATTGAGCGGAGCCGAAATGAACGATTACCACAAACCGGTCTTTAAATTTGCCTCCTGTAGACAATCCATCTTTTGAAAAATGGATCATCTATTTTATATGTAGTACTTTCCTTAATCAACAGTCCTTTTCTTGTGAGTCGCTGAAGGGTACTGAATACGGTGCTGGCAGCTCCTGTGCCAAATTTTTTTGAGAATTCATCTGAAAGTGGTGAAATATCAGATAATGAAATTCCAGTCAGAACAATCATATCAGTACGTATCATACTGTTCCATATTCGTTCATAATCATTGTCGTGACTCTGTACAATTTCCTCAACAGATTTTTCGACTATTTCAGAGCTGAAACCATTTCTATTCAATTGTTCCCATACATCAAATGAAAGTTGCTGGGTATAATACGGGTGACAATCAGTTATAACAAGTATCTGTTCGGATATGATAAGGTGGTGTTCAGTAATTTTTTTAAACTTCTTATCAATAAAAGCCATAAACTTTTCCCGGGTTATCTTACCCAGTATCATTAAAGAACCAAAACGATAAAAAGGGGAACCCTTTTTTTCAAATATCTCCCTTATCATAGATTCACTGCTTCCCAGAAAAATGTAATTAATATTTTTGTGGCTTTGCATAACGGATCTGAGGAAACGATCAAGTCCTTTACCTATTCTGAATATTTCCTGAAATTCATCCAATACAACAATCATTTTCTCCTTCCCTTCCGAAAGTCTTTCAGTAAGATTCAATACATCTTCCAGAGGTGATAACTCCCCCGATCCTGTTTTAAAAGAAATTTCAGTTTCACCTGTCACAGGATTAACAATAAGAACCGGTATCAAACGAAAGGTTTTAATGTAATTCTTTAACTTCTGAACAGGATAAATCCTGTAAATTCTTTTCAGGAGTTGTGATGCAAAATCCTCAGGGGAGAGAATAAGTTGCATATCAATAATTAAATTCTTTCGGCCCGATTCGCTCACAACTTTTCTTATCAGACTTGTTTTTCCGAATCTTCTGGGGCTTATTAGTATCATATGGTTTTCACTTTTTATGAATGAGGATATCTTTTCAACTTCGTCCTCACGATCGGTAAAATAAAGACCATCAACAACAGTCCCGAATTTAAAAGGATTATTAACCATTGGTTAAGAAATTTATCGATATGAATATTTTCATATACAAAAATATGATATTTTCAGAATATATTATGCGGAATATTTCGTTACGAATATTTTCGCATGTTAGATTGAGGCGGAAGGCAGAATTCCAGCGCTGACTTCGACTCCGCTCAGTCAGCGAAGAAAAACCGAACCGTTCATTGAGCGGAGTCGAAATGAACATTGAGCGGAGCCAAACCGTTCATTGAGCGGAGTCGAAATGAACAGTCAGCGGAGTCGAAATGAACACAAGAGCAACTGGCTGAGAAAGCAGGAACTAAAAAAAGTTATATTTCAAAAACCGAGAATTGGAAAGGAAATATTCAACTTTCAGCGCTTATCAGGATTTTAGAGAAAAGACTAAACAGGGAAGTCGGTTTAACATTTTTGTAGTCAGTGAGCAGGTGGAAATTACCGACTTATAACATCCTTCAGCTTCGTAACTGCATACAATGGGATATTCTTTAACCACTTGTCATCCCGGTAAACTGACATCGAAAATCTGACTGATATTGAAGGATTGTATTTTTCTTTAAAGACTTTCAGACTTTTGGAGCGGAGATTTTCTTCTGCCTTTACTTCAACAGGGATAAAATGATCGTTCTGCTGGATGAGAAAATCTGTTTCGGCCGTTGCCCTCTCAGCCGACCAATAAAAAACAGGGAATGACTCCATGCACCTGAGCTCCTGCCAGACGAATTGTTCCGTCAGAGCCCCTTTGAATTCAGTAAAGAGCTGGTTTCCTTTTATAAGGGTTTTCTGATCCAGGTCAGTCATTGCGCAGAGAAGACCTATATCGACAGGAAACAGCTTAAAAGATGAAATATCTTCATATGCCTTAAGCGGAATCCCCGGCTTTGTTACACGGGTTACCTTTGAGACCTGTCCACTGTCGGTAAGCCATGATAGTGCAACTTCATAATCCTTTGCTCTCGATCCTTCCCGTACGAGTCCGTATATGAATTTTCTGTTCTCTTTCGCGAGCTGTGCCGGTAGTGAATTCCATAGCATTCTTATCCTCGGGACGATATTTGCCGGAGGATGCTTTGAAAAATCCAGCTCATAGGCATTCAATATTGATTTCTGAATATCTCTTACTTCATTGAAGGACCTGTTCGTGCTGAATTTCAGAACGGCTTCCGGCATGCCTCCCACGTAATAATATTGCCGAAGGTAATCCGTGAGCTTATCCCTATAGATCGTTATCAGCTTCCAGTCATCCTGCCTGAGAGTGTCATATAGAGCGTCATCACCTGCAGCTTTCAGAAATTCCAGGAATGACATTGGATAAAGATCGAGAAAGTCCACTTTGCCTACGGGGAAAGAGATGCCTGCATGGAGGGCCACACCAAGGAGCGATCCGGCAGCTATCACATGATATTGAGGAGCATCCTCATAGAAGTATTTCAGTGAAGTAATTGCTTCGGGAATATTCTGGATCTCATCAAAGATCAGTAAAGTAGTTCCGGGTTCGATTGCGGGTCCTGATTCAATTTTAAGAAACGCCAAAATCCTTTTTATGTCGAAATCAGATTTAAATAAGTCTGCAACCCGCTTGTTCTGTTCAAAATTAAGGTACGCGGTATTTTTATAGAACTTTTTGCCAAATTCTTTCATCAGCCATGTTTTACCTGTTTGCCGGGCACCTCTTATGATGAGGGGCTTCCGGTTTTTTGAATTTCGCCATGAAATAAGTGATTCGATCTTTTCTCGATACATTGCTTTGCTTTTATGTAAATATATGCATTTTTGCAAACATGTTAATGTTATTTTGAACATTTTTGTAAAGGTGATAATTTTGAAACATCCGAGACATAAAACGCTGCGCTTCGAAAGGCGGAAGGCAGAAGGTGTGGAAGGCATAAAGCGTAAAGCGTAGAGCGTAGAGCGTTGAGCGTTGAGAGTAAAGCGGGGAGCGTTGAGAAAAGAGCGTAGAGCGTAAAGTGGTGAGCGTTAAGAAAAGAGCGTAGAGCGTAAAGTGGTGAGCGTTGAGTAATATGTTTCGAAGTTCTGGCGAAAAGGGTAAAGTGTTGAGCGAAAAGATCTAAATCCTGAAATAATTTTACTTTATTTATCCATTTTTATGATTGTAATTAGAATTAAGAATATCCTTTTTTCGCAATTGTAAAGTACCACTTTTCAACTTGAACGCTGTACTTCCGCTCTTTCACCTGGACTCTATGCTCTATGCTTTACGCTTTACGCTTTACGCTCTACGCTCTACGCTCTACGCTCTACGCTTTCACTTCTCTTTACGATCTTCGCTGACTTCGACTCCGCTCAGTCAGCGAAGAAAACCGCTCAGTCAGCGGCCGAACCGTTCATTGAGCGGAGCCGAAATGAACATTGAGCGGCCGAACCGTTCATTGAGCGGAGCCGAAATGAACATTGAGCGGCCAACCCGTTCATTGAGCGGAGCCAACCCGTTCATTGAGCGGAGCCGAAATGAACATTGAGCGGAGCCGAAATGTTGATTTTTTTCATCATATTTGTTGGCCTCTGAGTTTATCGACATAAATAAAGTTCAGTTTAATTTTTCATTCATTTTCACATGCAATACAAGAATATTCAACAAAAAATAGACATTTTATCGCGGGAGCTATATCTGATGGCGCCCTGGAATTTTATGGAGAAAAACTGACATATTTTCCGTTAAAACTACATTTACAGGAACACAATATTTCGTAAGCATAATGGGCTCAGCCGGAGAAGTATTTGCATTAAGCGCCTATAAATGGCTGATTTCAGTGAAATACTGGAACAAGCTCTGACTATTTGCAGCAGGGCCGCTAAAGACATAAACTTCCTTAACCCTGAAGAAAACGAAGATGACGTCTATCTGACCAGGGAATCTTATAAAAATGATGACATTCTTGAATGGCACGACAAATATAGAAAAATCCCTCCTGAGAAAGCTAATTTCAAACTCATCTGCAATAAATCTGACCTGGTAACATTGGCTAATTTACGGGTATCCCATGTAGTTATTCAGGTTGATTTCCGAATGATGCCAACCACGGTTAAAGAAAAAACATCAGCTGCTTATTTCCCTTTTCTGTTGATTATTACAAATAAAGAGAACGGCAGGATTGAAGGTTTCAAGATTATACCACCACTTCCGGATTATGATTCTATGCTTGCAGATATTCCAAGGCTTGTGGTGAAGCAAATCCTGAATCTCAGATATAAACCTGCACTTATTGAGTTAAAAAATCCTTTGTTGTTTGAAATGCTAAATTCAATATTGCCTGAAGCCGGTATCAAAATCCTTCCAATGAAAAGTTTATCTGCCTGTGACAATGCTTTTAATAATCTCATACAAAATATTAATGGATAAGGAAGGAAAGCGTTGAACGTTGATTTTCAGTGTTTCAGAGGGCATAGGGGATAGCTGTGATATTTCTTTTCTTTAAGGAATGCAGTCACAATTTGTGACTGCATACTTTCATCATTTACTGATGCGGCTATTTTTTTTGAAAAATTGCATGCGGCGGGCGGCGTTCAGCGCTACTGCCTATTGCCCGGAAAGCCTTCGTTTTGTTAAATCAATAAAACAAATATCTTTGTTCTGCCTCTAATCTTTTAATTATGAAACGTGCAGTTAGTTTTGTGGTTTTCTTTTTTGTATTGGCAATGCTTACAAATGCCCAGGATAGGGTTATTCCGAATAAACCATATTCGGTTCTTAAATCAAATCAGGGTTTTGTGTCTATCAATGAGTTTACAGCCGGCATTGGCCTGAACACTAATTCCACTCCATATTCAAAACACTTCTTCGGATTCACAAGTGTAACCGCTTACCAGCTTAACAGCAATTTCATGGCTGGAGCAGGGGTCGGTCTGTCTTTTTATGATGCCGGCCTGCTGGTACCATTGTTTCTTGACTTCAGATATTCATTTTTGCCACGGCCCTTCACACCATATATATATGCAGACGGAGGCCTTAACCTCCAGGTTTCCAGTCTGAATGATACCAAGCTGTTTATTAATCCGGGCGTCGGAGCACGTTATTCCTTTGGAAGAAAAATCGCGGCTAATGTCAGTGTTGGAATAATAAGCCAGGTTGATGGAATTAACAGGGCTTCATTTTTAACAGTGAAAGCGGGGGGGATTTATGCTTTTTAGATGTTGTGGCTTTCAGGTTCCTCTGAAGAATTAAGATAAAAGACAAAAGTCACAAGAAATTAAGCCTTTTTACTTTTATCCCGCTGGGATGGATTTGGCTTCGCCGAGCTCCACTTCGTGTCGGTTCGTCGTTAACTCCTCAATCTTTTGTCTTGCGTACAAGTCCCCTTGGTCCCTAAGTCATTCTTTTGTCTTTTGTTTCATAAATAACACTCATTTCAGCCAATTCCTGTCCGATCTTATTTATACCATAAAGAATACGACGACTTTGCTTCTCGGATGGCTTTTTATGACCTCTCACATATTGAGACAATAAAGTTGGATTCATGCCGATCTTCTCCGCAAGAGCTTTTGAGTTTATGATTTTATAATATTGAAAAAATTGTTTGAAATCTATTTCAAAATAAATTTGTTGAATTTCTTTCTCCTTATCTTCAAAATAGAGTGAGACCGCCTCATTTGCATTTTCAAGCAATTCATGTATAGTTAATGCAGTAGTAAATACAGGATAATCTTCTGAGTAAGCAGAAAACCCCGTTTTTGTCTTTTCAATTATAACTAATATTTTCCTTTTTGCTGACATTGATCATTATCTCTGTTTAAGCCCTGCCTCTTTTCTGATTTTCTTTTCCATACCCTTGCCCATCTCATGTGCTCCATGATCAGGAAAAATAATGATCCCATGTTTTTCAGGATGTTTCAACTTAACATGCGATCCTTTAGTCGAAACTACCACCCAACCATCTTTTAAAAGTAATCTCAATAGTTCGGAGCACTTCATTTCAAATATTGCAAAAGTAAATAATTATTTACCTGTTTCAAAAAATATTTACCTCTATTTTACAGCCTGCTGACGATGGGTGACTGAGACTCCGCTCTTACTCCCCCTTCAGGGGGTTGGGGGGCTGATATCCCGTGAGAGGTTGGGATGTTGAAAATCATTCGTATGCCGTAAGCCCTTTTGCCGTAAGCCGAATGCCGTATGCCCATAAAAAGATAAAAGACAAAAGTCACAAGACAAAAGTGAAGAAGGAAATCCAAGATAAAAGACAACTTCGCTACAAGCTTCGCCAGAAGACTTCGGTTGTCAAGAAAGCAACTGTGACGCGGTGAGAGGTACTGAAATTGTATCATACGCAATTAGTACTACGAATAAATTTTCAGAACTCTCTCTTTAATGAAGATCTCAAGAAGAGGATCTGAAAGAATATAACCGGATTTTAAAGAAAAAATAATTCCCTTGCCCATGAGTTCTTTTATAGCGCGTGAAATATTTATACCTCTGACTCCAGGCCCGGTGTAAGGTTTCCCGGTTTCTATAATTTTGAGAATCACAAATCTGGTCTCTTTTTTATTTGATATTTCATCCCATAGTTTTTCAAGATAATTGTTCTCCGATTGCATCATGTTTTTAAAAACAATTTCAGGTTCAGTGACTCCATTCTCCTGAAGTGACAGAAAATAATACTCCTGAATAAAAAGCCTGATATAATATGGGTGACCTTTTGTAAATGCAACTCCCTTCCTTACATCATCAGTTTTAAAAGCAACATTTAATTCATAAAGTTTTGATTCTGTAAACTTTATTAGTTCTTCGCTATCAATAAATCCCGGTTCAATTATCTTAACCATCCGGTAGAAAGGTGATTTACTCGTAACGAACAATTTGTTCATGACAGATTCGTAGCTTCCGCTAAAAATATATATAGATTGACTTTGATTTTGAATTATTCCTCTGAATAATTTAATTATCTCTTTACCATCAAGTTTTTCAATGTCTCCAAATTCGTCAAAAGAAAAACATATCTTCTTTTTATGCTTCAACGCAAAAGATTCAATATAATGCACCGAGGATCTTAACTGTTCCCAGGGATCTTTCAGTGCTTTGCCAAAACTTAAAATAAATTCAGCATCCTCAATTTCCTTCCTGAATTTAATATTGGTCAGAATTTCACCCAGATTATGCTTTAACTTCGCCAGAGCTTCATCCATTTTCCTGTTCTTCAATACCTGCCCCGTTATTTCATATGCAAACTGAAACAGATCGGGTATGGTAAAAACATCTATTGATCCGGTATAATAGTTTTCCTTCGCAAGTTGATTCATAACCTCCATCATTATGGAAGTCTTTCCGAATCTGCGTGGTGCAATCAGGACAACACTCTGACCTGATTTAAGAGTAAAAAGTATTTCTCTGACTTCTTTTTCTCTTCCGATCAATTCATTTCCTGTAACAGGCTTCCCTACACTGAGATTCATTTTTTATTTCAAAGATAGTACAATTTTTGTATGATACAATAGTTGTCTTAAATAGGAAAGTTTCGAAAGACCTCGTAGCTTTCTTTGACAACCGAAGCCTTCTGGCGAAGGGTGTAGCGAAGGGTGGATTGTCTTTTATCTTAAGAAATCAAGATAAAAGACATAAGGGATATCGAAGCGTAGCGGATCGAAGATCCCGACCGACAAAAGGAGCGTCGGGAGATCCCGCTTAGGTAAGCCCGGATGCCGTATGCCGTATGCCTATAAGAAGATAAAAGACAAAAGTCAAAAGACAAAAGGACATTAAGTAAGCAGTATGCAGTAGTCAGTGAGCAGTATCGAACGATCTTGGACTACGACTACCGATTTACCGGTTACTGATCACCGATCACCGATTATCAATATAGACAAATGTTTCAAGGTTCCGAAGCATCTCGCAGGGTTAGTGGTTTTGCCTTTGATATACTGATCTTATCTCTGCCAAGAGTATTTTCAATGCCCAGTAAAAAGTCGTCTGCAATCTGGTGAACTGATTTTTCAAATGATGCAAAATTCATATTTGAGCTCAGCCAGTTGACATTATTCATCCATTCAACCGGGAATGAACAGATTCTTTGTTCAATATCAAGTTCGTTAATTACTGTTTTCTGTTTTGCGTGAAAAAATATATCCTGCCAGTTAAATGAATAGTTAAGTGAGATATGAACAATATCGAAAAGGTCCTTTGGTTCATCCCGGCCGACTATAGCTGTGAGCTTATTTGACAGGATATTTAAAGGCGTATCAATCAATCCAAACTGATAATCATTAGGTTTACCTGCGTAATAATCAACATCATTTACAAACTCAATTTTTAGAAATATGTCACCTTCTGTAATAAAAAACCTTGTAAAATCGTCAGAAAACAGAGATCTCTGAATATCCGTTGCAAATTGCTTTTCAATTTTACTTTTTAAAATTGAAATATAATCCTTATACAGGTTATTTGCATTCATGAAAAAATCAAGATCTTCACTGAAACGATGATTCAGATAAAACCTTCCAAGCGCCGTTCCTCCGGTCATGTAAAACGGAATATCCAATGAACACCACCATTTGAGAAATTTATCCTGCAACAGGTATAATTTCAAGTAATCTTTTCCGTACGAATTCATATTTTTTGCGTAATGACGGGGATCTGAGGTTTTTTATAATATCAACAGTAAGCAACGCCTGTAATTCATTGGTGGTGAAAAATTGTATTACAGTATACCAGGAGTACGATTCAATGAGTTTTTGAAAAATCTTTTCTTTGTTAAAGTGCCCTGCCATGGACTTTTCACCTTTTAAAACTGCCTCAAGTTCCTCAGGTGTAATATTATAGTCCCATAGGACTTGCTTTAATAACCTGTTTTTCTCCTGTTTTTCCATTAGTGAGATACCCAGCTGATGTTTTACATAATACAAAAGTAATAAAAAAGAAAAAGTGAACTATAGATAAAAGGCTGGAATTAAGATAAAAGATATTCCACGCTCTAAGGCCCGCCAAATGGGTGACTGATACTCCGCTCTTACTCTCCCTTCAGGGGGTTGGGGGGCTGATATTACGAAAAAATCCTACCTTTGAAATCATGAAAGATCTGTTACTCCTGCTTTGCCTGTATCCTTATGATGAGAATAACAGGGAGCGCTTATTAAAACTGATAAGGGAGGTTAATGATTGGGATTTGTTGGTCAGGCTTATAAATGCACACGGCATAATAGCGCTTGCCGCATATAATATAAAGGAAGCAGGCATAGAGAAGAGTGTTCCCCGTTCTGCCATGTTGGTTCTTGAGAGTGGTCTTATGAAGAGTATTTCCAGGAATACCTGGCTCCGGGAAAAATGGAAAGAGGTTGACTTTATTCTGAGTTCAGCAGGAATAAAGCATGTGCTTCTGAAAGGAATGGTGCTGGAATACAGCCTGTATGGAGGGAAAGGTATTCGTCAGATGAATGATAATGACATCTATGTAGCACCGGAATCAGCTATGGCTGCATGGGAATTAATAAAGGAGAAGGGCTTTACTGCCGAACCATTCAAATCGCCACTTTTTAATAAAATCAAGCCCTATCCCGGGAAACATCTTCCAACATTATACAAGGAAGGTTATGCCGTGGAGATCCATGCTTTTTTATCAGAAAATAAAGGATCTGAGGAACAGGTATTAAATAATGCCATTGAAATAAAGATTGACAACAGGAAAGCCTGGATACCAGATAAAGAAACTCACCTGAGATTCCTGATACGGCACTTTGAGAATCATGTCATAGCCGGTGAAGGACAGTTGCGGTTGTATGCAGATATTAGTTTGCTCGGAGGCTCAGATAGAATAGAATACCCCGAAAAGTTCTTGCTTAATCCTATCCAAAAACCTTCTTCACTTTTCCATAAGGCTTCATATAAAAACTCATTCAGATCAATTGCTCCACGATATAGATTATATTTTTTATTAGGAGATATATTTCCTTCACTTGAATGGATGAAAAAACGATACAGGTGTAATACGTTCAATGCTATACGGCGTTATCCTTCCAGGTTGGGAAAATTATTGTGGCTCATATAATAAAGAAGACAAAAGACAAAAGGGGAAAAATTAAGATAAAAGACAAAAGTCACAAGACAAAAGTACGTTTCGCGTTTCGCGTTTTTCGTTTCGGGTGTTTTACCTGGTCTATGCTCTAAAAGCCCCCTTCAGGACACCCATAACCAACTTCAGTAGAAGTTGATCTTCTTCTTCTCAGAGGTTTTTAGTTTTCAGGTTGAAAATGCTGTTATACACTAGAATAGATGTATCAAGAAAGATTCAAACCAACCACCCCGGCCAGGCAAAACATCATCATATTTAACCTCACAAATCTGTTGCCTGGTCACCCCTCCTTCTAAAAGCTAATCTCTTATCACATTTAATTTGTCTCAACGAGAAGGGGATCCCTCATTTTCGCCAACCCCTCGCAGGCTCAGGGTTCGCGAAAATTCGGGATGACAATGCAATTTATTTTAGTGGAGGAAGAAGCGGCGATTCGAAAGATTTATTTTTATCTACTATTTTGAGGTTCGAATCGCCGCTTCTTCCTCCACATATCCAACTACTTGAATGTCATTCCGAACGCAGTGAGGAACCCCCTTCTCGCTTCAGGAAATTAGCTAATTTTCAAGATTTGTATAAAGATTAGCTTCTAAAAGGAGGACTTGCCCCGCATCAGAGGGAGCCTGCCCCGCAAAAGCAGGGGGAAACTTATATGATTGTATATCTGTGTATTACTAGCAATATTGACTCATATAATCAATATGAAGTTTCCTTAGGTTGACGGCTATGCCGGCCATCCTTCCTTCAAAAGGAGGGGAAAGTATAATGTACTTAATATTAACTACTTCCATCTAAATTCTCTATATGAACTATACTGCTGACTAAAGAAATGAAATCCTTAAGTTGACGGCCTTTGGGGTTGGGGGCTGATATCCCGTTGAGGATATTGGGGTGTTGAAAATCATTCGTATGCCGTAAGCCCATAAGAAGATAAAAGACAAAAGTCACAGGACAAAAGTACGTTTCGCGTTTCGCGTTTTTCGTTTCGGATGTTTTACCTGGTCTATGCTCTTAAAGCCCCCTTTGGGGTTGGGGGCTGATATCCCGTGGGGGATTGGGGTGGGAAACTTGATATTCCAATAATTTGTTTAAATTTGGTTAGTCCGTAGCAGGTAATGCAGGTTTAATTTTAAATGCCATGAAAAAAGTACTTGTCTTATTTGTGTTGTTTTTAATCTTTTCTTCTACAGGGAAAGCCCAGTTATGGAAAATGAGGAGGGTTGAGATTGGGGGCGGTCCGGGAATTACACAGTTTTACGGAGATATCGGCGGATTTTCAAGGGGTGAGAATATGATTGGGTTAAAGGATTTTTCCTTCCGGCAAACCAGGTTCAATATGAATATGAATGTCCGGTACAGGATCATAGACCGAGTTTCAGCAAGAGTTAATTTCAATTTCGGATCGTTTCATTCAACAGATGTCAGAGGATCCAATGAAGGAAGAGGATTTGAATCAAAATCAACTTTCTTTGAACCTTCCTTACTTGCAGAATATTATTATCTGAAGAATAAAGGTGAAAACAGCTTTCTTTCGCTGAAAGGCAGAGGTACTCCTTTCAAGTCATTTTTTTCAACCATGGATTGTTATGCATTTACAGGTGTAGGAAGCCTTTCATATAAGGTAAAGCCGAATGCTGCTCTTGCCGGTAAGTTACAGGAAACAAAAGGCATCACTCCGGTTATTCCGTTTGGACTGGGAGCAAACATCATGTATTCGGCCGCTATCAATCTGGGTGCTGAACTTGGCGGCAGATTTACATCTTCAGATTATATCGAAGGATATACATCGGAATATTCCCAGAAAAATGACATTTATTTCTTCTTCAATTTCATGTTTGTTTATAAGATAAAGACTCCTGAGAGGGGGATGCCGTCGTTCTAAGGATGGCATACGTCATACGGTGTAGGGTGTAGGGCG
>JBBQJD010000103.1:0-13475 GCA_038325595.1 Bacteroidales bacterium
GCTCCCACTGAGGCGGGACAAGTCCTCCTTCAAAAACTAATCTCTTATCACATTTAATTTTGTCTCAACGAGAAGGGGATCCATTTTTTTGTACATCAGGTATTATGACAATACCCGCAGCCAAAATCAATTTATTTACCCAAGCCCCAAGGGGAGTAAATTGATTTTGGCTGGGCCCGGGCTCGCCAGCAAGCTTAATCGGTTCTTCGCTCCCCTTGAGGACTAATGGTGCTAACTTAATAATTATATTATCTTTGTGGTAAATTAATATCAAAGATAATGAAACAGAATAGATCTCTTGCAATAAGCAGTAAAATCCAGGAATGCAAAATGGGTAATATTATAGGAATGTTAGAAAAGGAATTCCCTGCTTCTGTTTTGAGCATTAAAAATGATGAGGTGAAAAGCGAAAAGGCAAAAACAAGAGACAGGGTCTTTACCGTTAATAATACTTTACTGACAATGGTTTTAACATCAGTACAACAAGATAAAACATTGAAAAACTCAGTAGACTTGTATTATATGATTCATCAACAACATAAGAATCAGACTCTTTCAGAACTAGAACAAAGTATCCAGACACAGAGAGCTGAGGATAGTAAATCTTCGATAAAAACGGCGGGTAGGCCAAAGAAATACACTCTACAGTTGCCAAAAAGTTTAGAAAAGGACATTTCATTAAACACCGCAGCCTATAGCAAAGCACGTGAACGCTTGCCTAATGAGTTAGTCAATGAATTGTTTAAAAACAGTCACATAGAACAAGCAGAGAATAATTATACCCACTGGAATGGTTATCGCGTATTTTCGGGGGATGGTACCTATATACAAATGCAGGATACTGAGAGTATAAGAGAAAAATACGAAGTAAAACATAACGGAGTAGCCAGTGAAGGGTATCCACAAGGACTACTTGAGGTAATTATAGAAAGAGGAACAGGACAACTGTATAGTTTCAAAGTATCAAACAGACATACCAGCGAACTGTCTTTGTTTTATGACATGCTTGATGACATGCCACCAAAGTCTTTGCTATTACTTGATGATTTGTATAATTGTTTCGAGATTATTTCAAAATGCAAGCGTTTAGGTATTGAAATAGTTGTTCCGGCTAAAAGAGAAAGGGGCTATGAAGTTATAGAAAAACTGGCAGAAGGAGATGAAATTATTAGGATAAAGACACCCAAAAATCGTTCTAAATGGCTTGACATCAATGAAAAACCCGCTAATATTTTGATGAGAAGAATACAATGCAAGAGTCCTGAAGGAGGAGATTATATCCTGTTGGTAACGATCCTGGATAAAAAGATAAAAAAAGACGATTTTCAACTTTTATATTTAACCCGCTGGGACATTGAAATAGGAATAAGGGAGATAAAGACGGTTATGGATATAAATGTACTTCGCTCCAAAACACCGGACATGGCGTTGAAAGAACTTAGTATTTCATTATCAACTTACAATCTGATACGAAAATTAATTTACGCAAGCATAAAAGACTTGCCTTTTTCCCCCAAAGAAGATTTCATTTGTCAATTCTATACGCTTAATCAGAATATTCTTATGGACAAAAAAGGAAGAGTATACAATCGATGGTCCACGGGTCGTAGAAGAATTGAGGCTATTGATACTAAAACAGATGCTACAGAAACGAAAACCAAACAGAAAATATGGAAGACGCACAAAACAGGGAAGATATAGAAAATATAAATAAATACATTAAGTTAGCACCATTAACTTTCAGAGGTCAGGTTTTCAGTCTTTATCCAGCCCGTAAAACGGTATTCCGACCACGGTTTCAGGAGAACTTTTGTACTCCAGCGCCCTTTTGCAATCCGGTCCGCATTAATAAAAAGACTTTTATTTCCGTGATGGGCTTCATTATCAAAATAATGTATAACATTCTTATTTTCAGAATTATAGGTCCATCCGGTAACTTCTGAACCATCTGTGATCTCAGCAGAAGGATTTTCGATTAATGCAAATTTTTCGTTTTTACATCCATAATTGAAGATGGATAAGATGGTCAGGAGGATAATGAGGGTTTTCATGAGATGAGGGTTTACCTTAATAACAATACTAAGATAATTCTTTTATGGATCATTTATTTAACCCAAAAGTCTACCTACCTTATAATTCAGGAATATCAAACCTTACCTTAAGCCCCACTCTACAATGATATGTCTAAAAAGTCGATTATCTGACAAATAAGTCCTATGATTCTATCCTTCCCAATAGCAAACCGTGCCTCCCCTTATGTCTAATATGAGGAGGAAGAAGCGGCGATTCGCAACCGGAAATATTAAATATAAAAAAGTTTTTGCGAATCGCCGCTTCTTCCTCCTCCAGCCATTAAAATGCTCTGTCATCCCGAATTTCGCAAACCCTGAGCCTGCGAGGGGTTGGCGAAATTCGGGATCCCCTTCTCACTGAGAAAAAATTAATTGTGTATAAAGGGTGGTTAAAAAATAAGGGAAGAGCCTGCCACGTTTCGGCGGGGGGCCGGGGCAAAGCCGTCAACCGTGAATTACTCTTTTAGACAACTACTTATTCCCATCTTGCTCTAACGGATTTCATTATTCTTATTGAACTTCTTCCACAGATAATAAACCGGTATACCCAGCAACACTATTCCCAATCCCGGGAAGGTATAATTTGGTTTGTACATCAGCAGTATCACCATTATTAACACTGTAATAAGAATATATATGGCAGGTATCACCGGGTATCCAAACGCTTTATATGGCCTTGGGATATCGGGTCGTTTGACTCTGAGAACAAAAATAGCCAGAATAGTAAGTGAGAAGAATAATAGTACTGCAAAAATCACATAATCAAGCAAATCACCGTATGTTCCTGAAAGACAAAGCAACACGGACCAGACTCCCTGTACAGCAAGTGCAAATCCCGGAACTCCCTTTTTATTTATATTGCCGACTTTTCTGAAAAATAATCCGTCCATCGCCATGGCATAATATACCCTCGGACCGGCCATAATAAGTCCATGATTGCATCCAAAGGTGCTGATCATAATGAAGATTGCCATTATTACAGCGGCATAATCGCCGAAAACAACACTCATAGCCGAAGTTGCCACCCTGTCATCCGTTGCAAATTGGATACCCCGGCTCAGGACGTCAGTTCCGTCAGGTGAACCGGCCAGGGGCAATACCTTTATATATATGAAGTTTGTAAAAAGGTAAATAACCGAAACTATCAATGTGCCGAAGAAGAGACTAAGCGGAACATTCCTCTTTGGATTTATTACTTCTGATGAAAGATACGTAACGTTATACCATGCATCTGCAGAAAAGAGTGAACCAACAAGTGCAGTGCCTATTGCTGCAATAAGCGCAAATCCCACAAGCGGTATAATCGTATTACCGGGGGTGACCTGACTTGCCTGCCAGAAAACTTCTTTATTTATTTCCCACGAACTTATGTTCTTTGTAGCAAGAAAACCTATGGCAATGAAACCAAAAAGAGCAATCACCTTTGTTGATGAGAAGACATTCTGTACAGTCTTGCCTGTTACTATACCCTGTGTGTTCAGCCAGGTCAGAAAGGAGATCATGCCAATTGCCACAACCATTGTACTGTTGATCTTCAGGGGTCCCAGCTCAAAGAGGATATTACTATCAGAGATCCATGGAAATAATACACCTGTAAATTTTGCAAAGGCCACTCCCACTGCTGCAATAGATCCGCACTGGATAACCAGGAAAGTTGTCCATCCAAATAAAAAACCAATCAGAGGATGGTATGCTTCCCGAAGGTACACATACTGACCGCCAACATGCGGCATCATTGAGGCCAGCTCACCATAGCTCAATGCCCCGATAACCGTTATCACTCCGGTAATCAGCCACACTACCATCAGCCATCCGGGAGAACCTACATTTCTTGCAATATCAGCACTTACAATGAAAATACCCGAGCCGATCATAGCACCTGCAACAATCGAGATTCCATCAAAAAGATTTACACGTTCCTGGAGCAGATGGTTTTCTGGATGCATTATTTGCGGGTTTATAGCTGACAAAAATAAGTATTCAAATGAGACTGCATGTACTATTGCTTTGATTCGGTTAAAATAGTAGTTTTGTTTTATTCTGAATATATGGTTAAAGATTTTAATGTAGCTTAGAATCCGGATAATCCTAAAAATTATTTTAGGAATATCACTGATGTAAAAAGAGGTGAATTGACTGGTCTGGCTACCTTTGCTCTCAGGAAAGAATTCATACGAATCTGATATTCAAAATTAAATTGTATATACCTCATAACTAATAACTTAAATATATTACGATGAAGAAGAAACTAATAGGTTTATTAATAATGCTTCTTATTTCAGGAGCTTTTTTCACCGGATCTTGCGAGATTCCGGGCATGGAAAAACCATTGATCTTTCCAATTCCACAGGAGCTTCAGGTAACAAGTGATGTATTTACAATTGATGAAACCATTTCCATCATTGTGCCAGAAAACGCGGGCGAACAGGATATGTCCCTTGCAAGGTTTCTGGTGAGGGAGCTGAGTGATAAATACAGCGTTGCAGTAGAAATCAAAACAAACGGGAATGTTCCTGCCAATGGGAAGACTATCATTATGGGGACAATAAAAAATCCCCTTATAAGTGAATATTGCAGGAAAAATAATATAACCGTTAATGACAGCAAACCGGGTGCAGAAGGATATATTCTGAATGTCGCGAAAAACCTGGTAGTTGTGGCCGGATGGGATGATCCCGGAGCATTTTTTGGAATGCAGTCACTTCGTCAGCTTATTACAGCCGGAATGGGAAAAAGCATTCAGGGAGTAAAGGTTACTGACTGGCCGAATATGCCTTTCAGAGGTGTAAGGCTGTACGTCCCCGGACCAGAGAACGTTGCTTTTTTCAAACGTTTTCTCAGGGATTTTATGGCTCTCTACAAGTACAATAAAGTGATAATGGAAGTGAATTGCATGAGGCTCGACAAGCATCCTGAAGTAAATGCAGGCTGGATTGAATTTTCAAAATACATGCAATATACCCGTTCTAATTCAACACAGGGATTACACGGTGAAGAGAAAAACTCGAGCCATTACGATGCCGGAGATGGCTACATCATGGAAAAAAATGATATAAGGGAAATAGTTGAATATGCCAACCAAAACTTTATTGAAGTAATTCCTGAAATTCCTTCGCTTACTCATGGATATTATCTGCTGACAAGGCATCCTGAGCTGGCAGAATATCCCGGCGATAAATGGCCCGATACATACTGCCCTTCCAACCCGGCTTCTTACGAGCTCATGTTCGATGTGTATGATGAATATATTGAAGTTATGAAACCAAAAATGGTTCATATAGGCCATGATGAATGGTGGGGAGCCCCGATGGGTGTATGTCCGCTTTGCAAGGGCAAGGATCATTCGAAATTATTTGCAGATGAAGTCAGTAAGATTCATGGTTATTTTGCAAAAAAAGGCATCAAAATAGCAATGTGGGGCGATTATCTGCTGGAAAGTGTCCGTAAGGCGGAAGTACAGGACAGGACTTCTTCCCTGGGTGTGAAATATCAGACTCCGGGGGCCGTACGTCCTGCTGTTGTAAAGGAATCAATTCCAAAGGACATACTGATATTCAACTGGTTCTGG
The DNA here is from genome assembly GCA_038325595.1 of Bacteroidales bacterium. Taxonomy (GTDB): domain Bacteria; phylum Bacteroidota; class Bacteroidia; order Bacteroidales; family VadinHA17; genus LD21. The sequence goes on from JBBQJD010000103.1 coordinate 5,641, forward strand.
GATGATGAGGTAAAGGAAATGGACTTGTATAAATTTGGCTTCACCCAGATCTATGGTAATTTTACCCCCACTATTACGAACTGGAAAGAGAGGATAAAAAAGACAGATATGATTGGCGGCGCTCCTTCAGCATGGGCTTCAACAAATGAGTTCACTTTCGGTAAAGACATGGTTCTTGATTATCTCGGTTGTGCAAACCTTCTCTGGTCATCGCATACCTTAAGCCAGATGGAGCTTGGAGAGATTGTCAGGGAAATGATGCCCGATGTAAGAGCCGGATTCAGGGGTAAAAGAATTCCAAGTCAGGATGGCGATCCGGTTGTTGCTGTCGATATCTCACAGAATATGAATTTGCCGGCTGCCACAAAAGTTTTTGATGTTAAAATGAGCTCCCTGAAATCAGGAAAAGTCAATTCAGGTTTTAAAGTATTTAACCTGGCTTCAGGTCAGGGAGGAAACCGTGTGGTAGGTGTTGGATCGGCAGGAAAGGAAAAAAATCCGCTTCCGGCCAGTGTCAGTGGAATAAAAATTGGTGAGGATGTAAGCAGCCTGATCTTTCTGCATGCATGTGCACGTCAGTCGTGGAATCAGAAATCATACTTTAATATCCCCAACTTCTTTGATTCCGCTGATCTGCTGGGATGGTATGAAATTGTATATGAAGACGGATATAAAGAAATAGTGCCGATACAATATGGAGTAAACATTCTTGAATGGAATCCGGGGGGTGATAAAAGCCTCGATAAAAAGATCGGTGACACCGGATCTCCCCAGCAGGCCTATTGCTATGAGGGTGATCCTGTTGAATGCTCATCTGATATGAATAATAATCCTGTTACTTTCTTTGCATTCGAATGGGTTAATCCCCGTTTCGGAAAAGCTATAAAAGAAGTTAACCTTCATGGTTCAGACAATTACCAGGCTACCCAGCAGGACTATGGTACCGTTGTGACAGCTCCGATGAGCAGCAATGCCATCTTCCTTGCAGGAATAAGCAAAGTTGTTAAAAGAATGCCTTATATTCCAACAAAATAATATTATAAATAACTGTATATCAATAATTAACATTTCTTTTTAATATGAAAAAGTCAATAACAGGATTGTTGTTACAATCAGTATTACTATTCGCATTTTCTCTGAATTGCTTATCACAACCAGCCACCACCCTGGTAAAAGTGATCGTTTCTCCGGATCATAAGGACTGGACATACAAAGTAAAAGAACAGGCAAAATTTTCTGTACAGGTACTTCAATATGGAAATCTGATGGAAAATGTAACAATTGATTACGAAACAGGTCCTGAAGGATTACCTGATGTAATAAAACAAGGTGTTGTCCTTAAAAATGGCAAAACCGAATTTACAGGTACAATGAAAGAGCCCGGCTTTTACAGGGTAAGAGTATGGGCAGTTGTCGATGGCAAAAAATATGAAGGCCTTGCAACAGCGGGTTTTGACCCTGATAAAATCCAGCCAACAGTAAAAGATCCTTCCGATTTTGACACTTTCTGGAACAATGCAATTGCCGGGGCACGCAAAATAAATCTTGATCCGCGAATTACCTTAATGCCTGAAAGATGCACCAGCGAAGCTAATGTTTATCATATCAGTTTTCAGAATGAAGTGAATGGATCAAGGATATACGGTATACTTGCCATGCCGAAAAAAGCCGGCAAATATCCGGCAATACTGAGAGTACCCGGGGCTGGCATACGTCCATACAATGGCGATTCCCGAACGGCTGCCCTTGGTGTGATTACGCTCGAAATTGGAATCCATGGTATTCCTGTCAATCTCGATCCGCAGGTATATGATAATCTCATGAACGGAGCCATATCAGGATATTGGAAAACCAAAATGAATGACCGTGATGCATTTTTCTACAAAAGAGTTTACCTCGGTTGTGTAAGGGCTGTTGATTTTATTTTCACCCTGCCTGAATTTAACGGAACCGACATCGCTGTCACCGGGGGAAGCCAGGGAGGCGCCCTGTCAATAATTACAGCCGGTCTTGATAAAAGAATAAAATATCTGGCTTCGATGTACCCTGCCCTCTGTGACTTTGCAGGTTACCTGAACAAAAGAGCAGGAGGCTGGCCTCATTACTTCAGGGAAACAGAACCGAAGCCCGGAGAAGTGGAAACACTTGAATACTACGATGTTGTTAATTTTGCAAAAAGACTTACAATACCAGGTTACTACACATGGGGCTATAATGACCTGACCTGTCCGCCCACATCGATGTATGCAGCTTATAACGTTATTAAAGCTCCCAGAGAGCTGGATCTTTTCCTGGAAACAGGCCATTGGACATTTCCGGAACAAGGTGAAATAGCAGGCAACTGGCTGTTAAAACAGCTGAAAGTTCAGAAATAATCAACTATATTTAGGGAACAATTAATGATAAAACCTAAACAGAAAAATCGTGGATAAGAAAATAAAATGGGGCGTCATAGGCTCAGGTGGTATTGCCAGAAGAAGAACAATCCCCGAAGGAATTATGCCTTCAAAAAATGCGATACTTGCATCAGTTTACGACATCAATTCCGATGTTAACAAAGCTGTTGCAAAAGATTTCAATGCAAAACCCGCAGACAGCATAGCCGGACTTCTCGATTCGGGTATTGATGCTGTATATGTTGCTTCGCCGGTGAACCTGCACCCTGAACATGTGATTGCCTGTGCAAAGGCCAAAAAACATGTCTTGTGCGAGAAGCCCCTTGGTATGTCTTTAGCAGAAACCGAAAATATGATTTCCATCTGCACAGCTGAAGGAATTCTTCTCGGAACATCTTTTATGATGAGATTTAACACCCGTCATCAGGCAGCTCTGAAGCTAATCCGCGACGGCAAAATCGGGAAACCCGTTTACGGCCGTGCCCAGCTTTCCTGCTGGTATCCTCCCATAGAAGGTTCATGGAGGCAGAACCCTTCAACAGGCGGCGGCGGATCACTGATGGATATGGGAAGTCATTGCATTGATCTTCTTGAAATGTTTTACGGGAAAATAAAGAGTGTAAGCTGTTTTATAAATAACACCATACATTCCTATAAATCAGAAGACAGTGCAGTTGTATCGTTATTTTTTGAAAATGGAGCAATCGCTACTGTAGATACTTTTTTCTGTATTCCCGACAATAGCAGCAAGAACATTCTGGAACTCTATGGATCGGGCGGAAGCATTCTGGCTCAGGGTACAATCGGGCAGGGTGATGGAGGTGAAATGACAGCATGGCTTGAGAGTGATACCTCAGGATACGATGCAGCCCAGCTACGGAAAGCTGCTGAAGGAATAAACATAAATCCACCTTCGGTTAATACATATATGGCTGAAATTGAAGAATTCAGCAATGCAATATTGGAAAAACGCGAACCGGAAAACAGGTCATCGCTGGGATTGCAGAATCAGAAGATTCTTACAGCATGTTATGAATCAGCAAGAACGGGAAGGGTAATAGAGATCAATTAAGAATTTTCCTTATGGACAAAATAGTTTTGGGAATTTTTTCCCATCCCGATGATGCTGAAATGGTCTGTGCAGGAACCCTGTCGCTGTTCAGGAAAGCAGGCTGGGAAGTGCATATAGCAACAATGGCACCGGGCGACAAGGGAACCGCCGAATATTCACGTGAAGAGATCAGCCGTATAAGAAAGGCAGAAGCCGCAAGGGCTGCTGAAGTTATTGGAGCAACCTACCACTGCCTCGGGCTCGAAGATGTATATATCCTTTATGATCGCGATTCGATTAACAGGACCACTGCACTAATAAGAAATGTTCATCCGTCAATTGTTTTTACTTCCAGTCCGAATGATTACATGGTTGACCATGAACTCACCAGCCTGATCGTTCAGACAGCATGCTTTTCCACAGGGATAAAAAATATGGAAGTTAATGCAACTCCTTATGAGCCGGTACCTTTCCTTTACTATTGTGATCCCATGGAAGGCAAGGACATTTTTGGCAAACCCGTCATTCCTTCATTGTACGTTAATATATCGGGTGAAATAGAAACCAAGGAAAAGATGCTGGCAAAGCATGAGAGTCAGCGCAACTGGCTGCTCACGCATCATAAAATGGACGAATATATTCTTGCAATGAAACGCTTTGCCGCTGAAAAAGGAAGATTTGCAGGTGTCAGCTATGCAGAAGGGTTCAGGCAGCATCTCGGACATGGATTTCCACAAACGAATATTCTGATGGAAGTTATCGGAGATCACGTTATAAAAGATAAATAATTAAGTCTAAAAAACCCATGCTTACCCTTCACTTATTTTTTAACTACCCTCTATACACAATTAATTTTTTCTCTGCGAGAATGAGATCCCTCATTTTCACCAAACCCTCGCAGGCTCGGGTTTGGCTTCATTCGGGATGACAGTGCAATTTTATGGTAGAGGAGGAAGAAGCTGCGATATCCAACTACTTAAATGTCATTTCGAACGCAGTGAGAAATCCCCATCTCACTTAATGAGATTAACTAATATAATCAGAGGTGTATAAAGGATAGTTATTTTTTAAGGGAAGAACTCGCCCGCTTAGGCATAGAGAGCGCGCAAGAAATAAGAACATTTCTGAAATTAAGGCTGGGATTGGGGTCTTAAGTGAATAAAGTTGAAGTTCCTGAATTTTAAAGCAGGAGACTCGTTTAAAAAAATAGAAATTAATAAAACATAGTATAATATGCCCCGTAAAATAAGTATGCTTGCCCCCGGCTGGTGGGATTTCACCACACTTCCTGATAATCTGCTGAACGATGCTGCGAAGCTTTCTCCGAAAGATATGCTTCAGCTTTCCAGGAAAGGTTTTAAAGTTGTGTTCTATGATACGCTGGAAGACTTTTATCTGGCAGAAGCACTTGAATATATTACCGCGTGGAAGGAGGTTACAGCTGATAACCCCGTGGGAATTTGTGGCCCTATTGGTCCGACGGAACAGCTGCCTTTGGTTGCCAGGTTGGTTAATGAGCTGAAAATCAATCTTGCAAACGCTCATTTCTGGGGAATGGATGAATGGTATGTCAATGGCAAGGAAATGGATGCCTCACATCCGCTTTCCTTTGAAAAAGCCGACAGGGACCTGTGCTTTAACCGTATTGATATAAAACTCAGGATGCCCGATTCAAACATGCATTTTCCAAAAGCCGATACTGCTCCTTATATCCGGAGCTGGGAAAGCGGCGTCAGATGTGCTGTAATGCAGGGAGGACAGGGTGATACCAAGCACTGGGCTTTTAACGATCCTGTAAAAAGAGAAGGAAAATACAAAGATCAGCCGCCATCTCCTGAAGAATTCAGGAAGCTTACTGCCAGGGTAGTTGATCTTCACCCTGTTACATGCATGCAAAATGCCCGCACAAGTTCGGGAGGAGTTGTAACAGGTATCCCCATGCAGGCTCTTACCGTAGGACCTGTTCAAACATGGAAAGCAGAAAAAGTATCTATCTGGCATGCAGGCACTCACGATAATCCCTTCGGTCAAAGGCTTACTGCCCTGATGATAAGTAAAAATATCATGGACAGCGCGGTTCCGATGTCACTACTTGCCGATCATCCGAATGTTCAGTTCAACTACTACCGGGGCGGATTCGGTACATGCGAGACTGAAATGCATTAAACGCTTAAGGAATAAATGTATTTTTTACACTTATAATTCCAATTAAATGAAGAGAGACACACTGATGCAATACATTGGCAATCAGGCTCAAGCCGGAGGAACCAGGCATTATGTACTGACTGATGGTCCGGGAAGGAATATGAGATGCATTGATGTGAATTGCGGAAACGGCCTGCAGTATACCATTTTACCTGACCGTGGCATGGATATCTCACTTGCCTCTTTCAGGGGCAACAACCTGGTTTACATATCCCCCAACGGAGAAACTCATCCGGCATTCTTCGAACCTGAAGGCTTCGGCTGGCTTCGTACCTTTTCAGGTGGCTTGCTGACAACATGCGGACTTACATATTTAGGTGCCCCTGTTGCAGATGGTGATGAACAGCTTGGATTGCACGGCAGGTATTCAACTATCCCGGCCCGGCAGGTTGCAGATCATTCTGAGTGGATCGGCGATGAATATCATATTAAACTAAGGGGTATTATTGAAGAAGGTCATATTTTCGGAACTAAAATGCGGCTGGAAAGGGAGATTTCTTCCATCCTGGGTCAAAATATTTTGCAAATAAAAGATACCGTTACAAATTTTGGATATAAAATAAGTCCTTATACCATTCTCTATCACATGAATCTCGGATATCCTTTATTGTCAGAGGATTCTGAACTGATAATTGATCCGCTGGATACAATTCCTGCTACTCCTGTTGCTGCTTCAGGAATAAAGGAGTTCAGAAGTTTTACAAAACCGCAGGCAGGATACCAGGAACAGGTTTTTTATCACAAAATGGAGGATGGGAAGAATGATCAGGCCTCTGTTACCCTCCGAAATAAAAAATCCGGAATATCTCTTGCAATTAGATTTAAAACAGCTCAATTACCTTATCTTACGCAATGGAAAATGATGGGTATGGGAGATTATGTACTTGGCCTTGAGCCCTGTAATGTTCCGCCCAAAAACCGGAAAACACTGAAGGAAGAAGGTCTGCTGCCTTACCTGGAAGCAGGCGAAAGTGTTTCCAATACTATTAACGTGGAATTATCCGATAATTGAAAGACATAATTTTTAATTGTTCCGATTCTTAAAAATAAAAAGCTAAAATATATCGCAAATGAAAAAAGTCAGCATTAAATCAATAATCCAGAGCATATTCCTGTGCATTTCCGGAATATTTGCTTTGTTGATAGTACTCACCTCATGCAAGAATGAGGGTAAGACGGGGATAAAATCCACTCTTGAAATCGGCATAGCACAGGTGAACTATACACCTGAAATAGGGCTCAATCTGGTTGGCAACTACAGAGGTGATGATTATGCCTCGAGAGGTATTCATGATTCACTTTATGCAAAGGCGCTGGTTGCTTCCGACGGCAAAGGTCAGAAAGTAGCAGTAATGTCAATTGATATATGCATGCTCGACAGGAAGCCTGTTGAATTCATGCGCCAATACATTGCCGGGAAAACGGATATAAAGCCTGAAAATATCATGATAATGGCTACTCATACCCATAGCGGACCTGAATCAAATCCCGATAATCCTAAAATTGCAGAATTTCTGCAGAAAGCTGCCGGTGCCGTCATACTGGCGAATGAAAGACTGCAACCCACTATTCTGTCTGTAGGCAGAAGCCAGGAGAACAGGATCTCTCATAACCGCAGATTAAAAGCTAAAGATGGCACAACACATATGTGCTGGGAAAAACTGGAACCGGGCTACATTATTGAACCGTGGGGATCAATTGATCCTGAGGTCATTACAATTTCTTTTGAACAGGAAGGAAAAACTACGGGTGCTCTTGTGAATTTCGGCTGCCACGCAACAACTTTAACGGGAAATAACTGGCTGTATTCTGCAGATTATCCGGGCTACATGTCTGAAGCGATCAGGAAAGTGAAGGGAAAAGAATTTCTGCCGATGTTTGCCAACGGCTGCTGTGGAAATGTAACACAGGTTGATTACAGGATAGGTTTCCCTGACACATTCCAGGAATGCCAGAGAATTGGTTATCTCCTTGGCATTTCTGCCCTTGAGGCAATGAAAAATGAAAAACCGGTTGCAACCGATGTTATTGCTGTGTCAAAAGAAATGGTTCCGCTGAGCAGGATAGATATTACCGATGAGCAGATTGAGTGGGCGAAAAAACTTATGAAGAAAGTTGAAAAAGAAGGAATGCCTCCCATTCAGGCTGATGGAATGCCGGATGCCTACTATGCAAAGACCTGG
>JBBQJD010000104.1:0-13103 GCA_038325595.1 Bacteroidales bacterium
AAAGAAAGGAAATACTATCAGCGCAAAATATTTCATTTAAAAATGATCATAATTTAATTATCAGCTCATTCAGACTTCTTTTTGGTACATGATGATTTTTTTCATTGTCTCTCCAGTATTTGACATCATCATCTTTTATATCCTCAACTATCACATTCTCAATAGCTTTCCCAAGTGCAAGAACAAGCAGAATCTCAAACTTGTATGGTATTTTAAGTTGATTACGGAGATCTCCCCGTCTGATTGATGCGATTATGCATCCTCCGAATCCGGCCTCAGTAGCGCCAAGCATTATACTCTGGGCTGCTATTCCATGATCAACTCCGAATTCTTCTGTAATAGTCTTATCCCCCAATATTATTACATACCCCGATGGCCTTTCACCATCTTCAGGACCTTTCCATTCCTTAAGGTATCCGGCCCACACAAGTGCCGGGAATATTTTCTCACAATCAGCCGGTGAATTATATATAAGGTATTTCAAAGGCTGCCTGTTTGCACCTGTTGGAGAGAGTCTTGCAAGATCAACAAGTGATTCAAGTGTTTTGGAATCGATCTGCCTGGCCTGATCGAATCGGCGATAAGAGCGGTTTTTCAGAATAAGTTCCTTAATATTCATTTTGATTAATTTGATTTATACAAATGTAAAAAAAAAGGGAATCATAAATGATCCCCTGCTTATTCCTGTGCATACAAATTCTAGTAGCGTTGTGATACTTTGTCCCAATCAAGGACTTCCCAGAATGATTTAATATAATCGGGACGTTTATTCCTGTAATCAATGTAATATGCATGTTCCCATACGTCGCATGTCATGATCGGGTTAAGACCTTTGCGTAAAGGATTTCCGGCATTTGATTCTTGAACGATCTGAAGTGTTCCATCGTCCTTTTTAACCAGCCAGGCCCATCCGGCACCGAAAAGCGTTGCAGCAGCTTTGTTAAACTGTTCCTTGAATGCATCATATGACCCAAATGAACTGTTAATGGCTTCAGAAAGAACACCATGAGGTTGCTTTCTGCCTTGCTTTGAAAGAGATTCAAAATAAAATGTATGATTCCATACCTGGGCAGCATTATTAAAAATACCTCCTTCAGCTTTTTTGATAATAGTTTCCAGATCAGCATTTTCAAATTCTGTACCAGGGATGAGACCGTTCAGATTATTTACGTAAGCCTGGTGATGTTTACCATAATGGTAATCAAGCGTCTCCTCACTAATATAGGGAACCAGTGCGTTCAGCTTGTACGGAAGTTTTGGTAGTTCAAATCCCATTGATTTAAAATTTAGATAAATTAGAATTAGTACTATTTGTTATTGAAATAACAATCTGCATTTATCTATGTTCAAACCTTTTCCCCCTTTACTCAAATAATCATCAGGTAGTTAAAAAAATATTTCCGGGCATTGCAGGAATCACGCCTTTTTCCCTTGATATTCTGAATAATTCATTAATTGCTTTCTTCCCTTTTTTCCCAAGATCAATGGTAAACTCGTTCACAAAAAGCTTTATATGATTGTTCATAATCGTGCTGTCCATTTCTTTTGCATTACCTGAAACAAAATCATAAGAAGCAAAAGAATCATGATAAGCATATTCAAGACTTCTACGGACAATTCTGTTGACTTTCCGTGCAACTTCTTCAGGGATTCTCTTATTTATCACAATAGTACCAAGCGGGATTGGCATTCCGGTAAGTTTTTCCCAGTATTCTCCCATATCAGCTATCTTTAAAAGTCCTTTCCTGGCATATGTAAACCTTGTTTCATGAATTATCAGTCCTGCATCTGCTTTATTGGTCAGCAATGCTTCCTCAATATCAGAAAACAGGAATTCAGTTTTATTTACAGCTTCAGGCCAGGCAATGCTGAAAAGCAGATTAGCTGTTGTATATTTTCCGGGAATTGCAATCCTTGCTTTATTCAATTCAGATGGATCAATATGGCGCTTGCTTATCAGTAAAGGACCGTTCCTGTGTCCGAGTGCACTTCCTGAATCAAGGATCAGGTAATTCTCTGCCACATATGCATATGCATGAAAGCTCATTTTTGTGATATCAACCTCAGACGCAAGTGCCTTTCTGTTAAGCTCTTCCACATCGGAAAGAAAATAATCAAATTCCAGCCCCTCCGTATCAATTCTGCCATGAACCATTGCATCAAAAATAAAAGTATCGTTGGGGCATGGCGAGAAACCAAGTGTTAACTTCATCTCTTACTCCAGTCTTATAATAAATTCATTATACTTTTCTGCAAGGTTTTCAAGGGCAAGAGGAATGTTCCAATTGTTTATATTTCGGGTTTCAACATTATTTGAAATTGCCCTGAGAGCCAGAAAAGGGATAAAATTTCTGGCGCAAATATAGAAAAAAGTTGCTCCTTCCATCGTTTCGATGTCAGGATTATACTTTTTTACCAATCTTCTCCTGGTAACTTCCGAACCGGTAGATATATTTACTGTAACAGCCTTAACCGGCCTCAAATTATTCTTTACCAGTTCACTGTATTTATTATCTGATTCAATCACCCCGGATTTAAACGGAAAATCATTTGCTCCGGCAAGTCCAGCTTCTGCCAGGGTGAGAAAATTATCACCATCTTCAATACCTGAATCAGCAAAACAATCGGAAACCGGCACGACTACTTCCCCTAATTTTATATCATCCCTGAAGCTGCCTGCAATGCCAATATTAATGGCAAGGTCAGGTTTTCTGTTTGACCGAAGCCATTCAGACATCGACCATGATGTTGACATTGCACCCACTCCCGTAACAAGGACATTCATTTCAGTATTGCCCGAAGAAAACCCATCTGGAGTAACATTAAATCCAGCAATTTTTCTAAAGTTTTTTATTTCAAGTGCCGTTGCAGCTACAAGTAAGATCCTGAATGACATATATTTACCATTATTATTTATTATAGTTTTTCAGATACAGGTTGTTTTTCTTCAATTTAACGAAGATATAGCATTAATTATGTGACCTGACAGGAGTTAACTTCATAAATATATTGCTTTTATGAATTTAAAAGATCAAAATTAATGGTTAATATTACATTTTTAAAATAAAGCAGCATGATATATCTGACACGCAGAGAAAGATTTTGTGCAGCACACCGAATGTTCAGACCCGATTGGTCCGATGAACTCAACAGCAAGATCTTCGGAAAGTGTTCGAGCCCTAACTGGCATGGACATAATTATATATTATGGGTGACGATAAAAGGGGAACCATCCGTTGAACATGGCTTTATAATGAACATAAATATACTCAAGAAGATTATTCTTGAAAAAGTCGTGGATAAAATTGATCACAAGAACATCAATCTCGAAGTTGATTTCATGAAAGGAAAGATAGCAACAACTGAAAATCTTGCTGTGGCAATCTGGAATGAACTTAAATTAACGGTTGAAAAAGAGGGAGCAATCCTTCATTGTGTTAAAATTGAAGAAACTGAAAATAATTCTATTGAATATTATGGCTAACCAGATTGAAAAAATAAATGACGGGTCAAATAAGATCTCAGACGGATATAATAAAATAGAAACATGGAATGCAGAAACAATTGAAGAGCTTGCATCCATGTACCGCAGAATCCTGGAATTGATTGGTGAGAATCCTGAAAGAGAGGGTCTTCTTAAGACTCCTGAGAGAATTGCCAAATCAATGAACTATCTTACAAGTGGTTATAATAAGGATCCGTGTGAAATAATAAATTCGGCAAAATTCAAGGAGGAATACCAGCAAATGGTAATAGTGAAGGATATTGATCTGTATTCAATGTGTGAACACCACATGCTTCCTTTTTTTGGCAAAGCCCATGTTGCATATATTCCGAATGGTCATATAACAGGACTCAGCAAAATAGCCCGTGTCGTTGAAGCTTTCAGCAGAAGATTGCAGGTTCAGGAAAGACTTACAATGCAGATAAGGGATTGCCTTGAGGATTGTCTTAATCCACTCGGAGTGGCTGTGGTTATTGAAGCCCAGCATATGTGCATGCAAATCAGAGGTGTTCAAAAACAGAACTCTGTTACAACTACTTCTGCCTTTACAGGTATATTCCTTAAAGAACTGAATACAAGGGAAGAGTTCGTACATCTTATCGGGACAAGGTTGCATTGATACTCCGTGTAGCATCTGTGTATTTTCTATGTTTTTTTTGTGAGAAGGGGATACCTGCTGTCTTTTTTCATACGAACCAATGAAAAAAAATCATACTTTTATTTCCCGAAAAAAAACTGTTCAATTTAAATAAATCATAGATGAAAGCATACATTTTCCCGGGTCAGGGAGCTCAGTTTGTCGGAATGGGGAAAGATCTATATGACAAGTCAGTTCTTGCAAAAGAAATGTTTGAAAAGGCAAATTCGATTTTGGGATTCAGGATCACCGATCTCATGTTTTCCGGTACCGATGAAGATCTGAAACAAACACGGGTCACACAGCCTGCTATTTTCCTGCATTCAACAATACTGGCTGCAACTCTTGGAAATTCCTTCAGGCCTGATATGGTAGCAGGACATTCGCTGGGAGAATTCTCTGCTCTTGTTGCAAATAAAACTCTCTCATTTGATGACGGACTGGGGCTGGTATCAAAACGTGCAGAGGCAATGCAGAAAGCATGCGAGTCAAATCCATCAACCATGGCTGCAATTCTTGGTTTGGATGATAAAATAGTAGAGGAAGTATGTGCCTCAATTGAAGAAGTTGTAGTACCTGCCAATTATAATAGCCCCGGTCAATTGGTGATTTCCGGATCGGTTGCAGGAATTGAAAAAGCAATACAATTACTTAAGGAAAAAGGTGCAAAAAGAGCTCTTGTACTGTCTGTGGGAGGAGCATTTCATTCGCCCCTAATGGAACCGGCACGGCTTGAACTTGAAGAAGCCATTAGAGGAACAAAGTTTAATAAGCCTTTATGCCCTGTTTATCAGAATGTTAACGCAAGTCCATACTCTGATCCCGAGTCAATAAAAATAAATCTCGTTGCCCAGCTCATTTCTCCTGTACGATGGACACAAACCGTCCTGAATATGATTTCAGATGGTGCACTGTCATTCACAGAAGTAGGTCCGGGTTGTGTGCTTCAGAGCCTTGTAAGAAAGATTAATAAGGATGCAGTTACCGAAGGTGCCGTATTTCAGGCAACTTCATAAAATGCACTCCCTTACCTTATTACTCTTAAAACCCCCATCCCGGCCTTCCCCCCTCGCCTTCGCGTAGCCTTCTTATAGTTTTATGGTAATGATGGTTGTTGCTTCGGCGGAGCAAGGCAAGCGGGGAAGGAGTGCTTCTTATCATACTTCCAGAATGCTCTTAGCTTGCCCACCAGGGGGAAACGGGAAAGGGGGTTGAAAAAATGCAAATTCCTGCAAACGGCTTAAGGGGCTGACAACAAGGAACCTGAAAACCTGAAACCTGGAACCTGAACATGGAACATGAAACCAGGAATCTGGAATTACTCCCTCATTGCTTTAATATCACTCCTTTATGACCTCTTCCATCGATCATTATTTCAAGCGGATTTTCAAATTTGATATGCCTTATATATTTATCTTCATAAACAGACTGAAGATTATTTAGATAATTGACGTCATAATAACCTTCATTAATATAAGGATTGATAGTGAAGTAACCTACTCTGAAAGATGTCAGGTTCTGAAAGAAATGGGTACCCTGGCTTGGATCTATCCTGTAATTCTTTAAACCTGACTCGATTATGATCCTTGCTGCGGATATGTGCGGCCACTTTACCGGGATCCCCAACCATGGATCAGTCGATCCCCATCTGCCGGGACCTATGAGCACATATGCTTTCCCGGACTTTACAAACTGTGAATTGATCCTGTCAATTTCAATAGCTACATTTTTGTTGTTTGCCGCATTAAAAGATTCGGGCTTTACATAAATAAGATCATTGATTCCTTTGAAAGTACCATTTCCAAGGGCTGAATCTGCATATATGATTGTTTGCTCAGGCCTGATATGGCTGAGATTGATTGCATGTGCCTCCTCCGTATGTACTATAGGCCTGATCTGAAGAAAATTAAAAATTTTCGGTGTTCCGGGAGGTGTTTCAAGGTTTACGGCGAATTCAATTTCAATAGGATTATTCATTTCGCGCTGACCTATTTCGAGCAATGTGCTTAAAATTTCAGCCAGTGGGAAGACTTTATGCTGCAAAATACCCGAAAATGTTACTACACGTTTACCCGGATGAATTATTCCATCACGCAGTATATTATTTGTCCTGTCATAAGTTGATGCAAGATATTTCATGGCAGCATCGTTCTGCACATCCTTGATATCAATCTTCAGTATATTCACACCGTCATCAGTAGAGGGTACAAAGCTGTTGTAGTTGAGATCAAGGGCATAGAACTCCTTCTGTGTATCGCGCAGTGCTGCATCAGGCGAGGACAGCTGAAGTATCTTTTTAGGATATTTTGGTGAAAATCTAAGGGATAATCCTCCCTCAACGATAAGCTTCCCCAGTCCGAAGGCAATATTTACAATACCATCCTCAGCTTTTTCCGAGCCAATGGGATAATAGTTTATGGAACGGGCAACCCCGGACACAGTCGGATAATATATCTCCCCATGCCTGGTACCGCATACTTCCTGGAGAATGATTCCCATTTTCTCTTCATCAATAACATTTGCTGTTGCGGTCATATATGCTTTGCTTTCCTTATAAAAGACTGAAGCATAAACCTCCTTTATGGCATCAGACAGCATTTTTACCATCAGCTTATTATCAGGGATTCTCGGAATCATATAGGTCGAGTATATTCCTGCAAAAGGCTGATAATGAGAATCTTCCAACTTACTTGAAGAACGCACCGCTATCGGAACATCCTTTGAAACAGCAAGAAATGCATAGAAGTCCTGGTACACATGTCCGGGTAACTCCGAGTTAATGAACCGGTTAAGTATTTCATCGTCAGACAGATCTGAGAGAGCAACAGAATAGAGGTTATTCTGATCCATGAACTCGTCAAAGATGTCTGTGCTCAGAACAACAGTTCTGGGGATGGTAATCAGTACATCAGGAAAACTGTTGAATAGTTTATTGTTCTTGATTATCCTGTTTATAAAAGCGAGTCCACGGGCTTTCCCGCCGATTGATCCCTCTCCTATGCGGGAGAATATCTGGTATTCATCGAAGCTTGTTTTATCAAATTTTGCTATTACGCCCCGGCCCTTTCCGAGACGAAAGCTTGAGATGGCCACATACAGGAATCTTCGCATCTCATCCATTGTATCAAAATCTTCTCTCCTTATGTATTTAAACATCTGTGCAACCGGGAAGAGAGCCCTTGCATTCAGCCATTTTGAAAAATGATTGCGTGATGCATGATATTCAAGGGAATTATCCGGAATGGCAAGCAGTTTCTGCTGAAGGCTCTGAAGATCAGTAGCAATCGCAATCGGTTCCATTGTATCGGGATTCTTGAAAACAAACGGACCAAAAGCCAGGTTCTGGATTATAAAATTTCTCAGCTCGAGCGATAAGGATTTTGAGTATTTATTTATGAATCCGGCACCAAGTTCCTCAGCAATCTTTTTATGTGTCGTACTCGATGACTGTATAAGAAACGGGACCTTGTCATCATCGGCCATTACCGCCTTACATAATTCTATTCCGGCGTTTTCATCAGGAATATTATCGCGTTTATAACTGATATCTGATATTACACCAAGGACGTTATACTTATATTTTTTATAAAGGTCGAGTGCATCGTTATAATTACTTGCAAGAAGGATCTTCGGCCTTCCTCTCATCTTAAGCATTCTCTGGTGTTCATTCAGTGCTTCCCGCTGAAAGTCGAGTGACTGGAGAAGGACTATCCTGTATATATTTGGAAGATAGGATGAAATATACCTGATAGAATTTTCGACAAGAATTATTGCCTGAACACCTATATTTTCAATGTCATAATCTGCATTCATCTTATCCTCAATAAGCTTTATGATTGCAAGGATCAGAGATGCATCACCCAGCCAGCAGAAAACATAATCAATAGCGCTAAGATCTTCACCTTCAAGCCTCAGCGAGACCTCCCTTGAAAAGTATGTCAGGACAACGATAGGTATTTTTTCATACTTGGCTTTAATTCTTTTTGCCAGGGCGAACACGTCGGTTCCCTTGAGACTGAGCATGGATATTACCAGATCGATGTTTCCATCCTGAAGTATTTTGAATGCATCTTCTGCATTATCGGTCTGGATGAATGTCGGAGGGTACCTCAGGTTAAGGGAAGCATATTCATTAAAGATCTGCTCATCAATCCGTCCATCCTCCTCAAGCATGTAATTATCGTAATTACTGCATATTACAAGCACGCGATGTATTCTCTTCTGCATAAGAAGATCGAATGAAGTGTCTGTAAAGTCATATTTCTGGAGTTCCATGATTCCTTCAATAATGCTCATAATCAGTGCTTTTAATTTTTAATTGATATTACAGCCATTCCTTTTGTTAATTGTATCCCGATCAATTGAATACCCTTAACCACCGCCAGTTTGTGGCTTTACCAAAGTCATCTTATTGACTGGTTGTATGAAGTTCTAAAATTAGTAAAATAACTGTTATGAATGGAAAGCCGTTAACCGCCACGTTTGCAAAGAATTATGAACGCAAAGTAATATCTTTCATGGAGATGCCTTTGCGTCCTTTGCTCTTCTCAGCGTGCTTTGCGGTTAAAAAAAGTAATAATATTAAGTGTATTACCTACACTTAATCCACATTCCATGTTGAGCCGCTGTGAAGCAGATCATTCATATTTTTTATTGGAGATGCTTCCTGAACGGCTGCTATCTGTTCCTCAACTGCACGTTCATATGTTTGTCCGGGAACCGACCTGATTATACCCAGGGCAACCGGGTATTCAGGATAGGTCATATTTGCAAGCATATACTGAATCCCCGGGTTTGATTCAAAAGCATCATGCACCAGAAGTTTCTTTTCGGTGATGCCATTTTCACCAATCTTAACTACCTTTAATTTTAATCCGTCGAGGATCAGTCCCTTGTCATTTTCCTTTCCGAAGATCATTGGTTGTCCATGCTTCAGAATTATAGTCCTTTCTTCCCTTATCTCCTTATCAGCAACTGCATCATGAATTCCGTCATTAAAAATAACACAATTCTGAAGGACCTCAATTACAGATGTACCCTTGTGCTTTGTTGCCTCAATATAGATCTGAGTTGACAAGGCTACATTTATGTCAAGTGTACGGGCAAAGAATTTACCCTTCGCGCCGACTACAAGCTCTCCGACTGAAAATGGTTCCTCAACTGTACCAAAAGGAGAAGTTTTTGTGACAAGTCCTCTTGAAGAAGTAGGTGAATACTGGCCTTTGGTAAGCCCGTAAATTTCATTGTTGAATAATATGATGTTGATATCGACATTCCTGCGGATTGCGTGGATAAAATGATTGCCTCCGATTGCAAGGGCATCGCCATCGCCTGTTATCTGCCATACAGATAATTCAGGATTTGCTGTCTTAACCCCTGTAGCTATTGCCGGCGCACGGCCATGAATGCTGTGGAAACCGTATGTATCCATATAATAAGGGAACCTTGATGAGCATCCGATCCCTGATATGAAAACAACATTTTCCTTAGGTATGTCCAGTTCGGAAAGTGCCCTCTGAACAGAAGCAAGAACTGAGTGGTCGCCGCATCCGGGGCACCATCTTACTTCCTGATCGCTTTTAAAATCCCTGGGAGAGTATTTTTTTGTAATTGTATCAGCCATTTTTCATTTCCTCCAGCATATTATAGCATTTTTCTTTAATCTCGTTTATTGTAAATGGCAAGCCCTGAACCTTGTTGATCTGATCATAAGTGAATTCCTGATGCTTTATGCGAAGATAGTTGGCAAACTGTCCAAGATTGAGTTCACACACCAGTATCCTTTTAAAACGACGGAATACATCTTTTACATTTTTAGGTAACGGATTGATATAGTTAAAGTTAGCAATACTAATTTTATGACCTTCAGCCTGCAATTCGCGGACCGCAGTGATCAGGTAACCATATTTACCACCCCAGCCGGTCACCAGGATATCGCCTGACTCTGATCCCTGAACTGCAAGATCAGGAATTTCGTTGGCTATCCTCTGAACTTTTTCTTCCCGCATATTGACCATTAGTTCATGGTTTTCAGGCGTATAAGAAACAGTGCCCTTTTCAGTTTTCTCAAGACCCCCGATCCTGTGTTCCAGTCCCGGTGTTCCGGGGACAGCCCATGAACGTGCCAGTTTTTCGGCATCACGTTTATAAGGTAAAAAAGGAATTTCAGTTTTACTGGCAAAAGGAGGATTGATCTGCGGAATATCTTTCATTTCAGGTATCTTCCATGGTCCTGTTCCATTTGCAAGATAGCTGTCAGAAAGAAGTATAACCGGTGTCATATGCTCCATTGCTATTCTTGCTGCTTCAAATGCAAAATGGAAACAATCAGATGGTGTGCTGGCTGCTATCACAACGGCAGGACATTCTCCGTTTCGTCCGAAAAGAGCCTGCATCAGGTCAGCCTGTTCCGTTTTGGTCGGCAAACCGGTTGAAGGACCGCCTCTCTGCACGTTCACCACAACAATGGGTAGTTCAGCCATCACAGCAAGACCAAGAGCCTCTGATTTGAGGGCCATTCCTGGGCCTGATGTGGATGTTATTGCAAGCTTTCCTGCAAAGCTGGCTCCGAGGGCAGCACAAATACCTGCTATCTCATCCTCAGCCTGAAAGCTTATTACGCCCATATCCTTGCGGGCAGCAAGTTCTTCGAGTATACCGGTGGCAGGAGTTATGGGGTATGATCCGATGAACAGCTTCAATCCTGCTTTTTCCGCAGCAGCAATGAAACCCCATGCTGTTGCAGTATTCCCATTAATGTTGCGGTATGTTCCTCTGGCAATCTTTGCAGGCAGGATCTTATAAACAGGATTCAGAGCTTCAATAGTCTCAGCATAGTAGTATCCGGCACGCAGCGCAATTTTATTAGCTTCTCCCATCCCGGGCTTATTTTTAAACTTCTTTTCAAAATAATCCTCAGTGTGCTCAAGGGTTCTGTCGAACAGCCAGTAAACCATTCCCAGGGCAAACATATTTTTTGTCCTTGAAACTGATTTGGGATCGAGTCCGAAATCTTTGAGTGCTTCTTTAACCATCGCCGATATCGGGGCGGCTATAATGTTGCAGACTTCCAGCTTTTCCTCTTTAAAAGGATCTGTTTCGTAGCCTGCTTTTTGTATATTTTTTTCAGTGAAATTATTTTCGTCAAAGATAATTGTACCACCCTCCTTGACCCATCTTGCATTAGCTTTTATGGCAGCCGGATTCATTGCCACCAGAACATCTGCAAAATCGCCGGGAGTATTAATTTCCGAATGTCCCAGATGAACCTGGAATCCGGAGACACCTCCGACCGTACCCTGCGGAGCCCTTATCTCTGCAGGATAATCGGGGAATGTAGAAAGGTCATTGCCGAAAAGGGCAGCAGTGTCAGAGAAGAGAGTACCTGTAAGCTGCATACCATCTCCTGAATCACCGGAGAACCGGATAACTACTTCCTCCCTTTCAATAGCCTCAGATCGTTTAGCCATATTAAATTATTTTTTTTGCATCAGGTACTTATATTGCTCAAAATTACCATTTTAAAAATTGAAATTCATACAAATTAAAGATTTGACATATGATAATGATCATGTTTAAGATTTACTTACAGAATAACTTCATTTTTCTTGTAATGTTCTTAACCGGTCTAAAATTATAGAACTTCAAACCAAAAACAATTGAGTAACGGACTGTTAGTTCCCCTGCTTTTCAAAAGTTAATCTTTATACAACCCGAATATGCTATGGAATGGCCTCTCCCCCTGCCCCTCCCCCGAAGTGGGAGGAGGTATCCTTCTGTTAATCAAGATGTTATAACTGTAGCACTGTTGTTCAGAACCCGACCTCTCTCACCCTCTCTCACCCTGGGGGAGGGCAAAAGCTTATCTTTCATCACATCTTAATTTAGTTAAATTCAGAATGAGAGAAGGAGATCCCTCGCTGGCGCTCGGGATGACAGGTAAGTAATTTATTAGCAGGAGGAAGAAGCGGCGATTCGGATGAAATACATCAATGAAGAAAATTCATTACGAATCGCCGCTTCTTCCTCCCATGTATCCAAAATACCCTGTCATCCTGAATTCCGATAAACCGGAGCTTGCGGAGGTTTGGAGGAATGAAGGATCCCCCTCGCGCAGCAGGAACTTATATTAGAAAGATGTGTACAAAGATTAGCTTGAAAAGCAGGGGAACCTTCCGCTTAAATAAATTCTTCAGGTTTTCGAAATGGGACTATCTGAGAATCACCTCTCAGCTCCAGATGTCTGCTTTTTTCAGATTGATTTCGCCCTCGAAGAACATGCGGGCTATCTTTTCAAAATAAGGTGTATAATCGGAAATGAAAAACCTGTCTTTCACCTTACCTGAATCATTCAGAAGGTTTTTCTTTTCGAGGGTATCCCGGAGAATCATTGCAACGATCCTTGCAGAATCAATAACTTCAATATTGAAATTAAATATTTTACTGATCTGGTTTTTTATGATCGGATAGTGTGTACAACCAAGGATCAGTGCCTGGATATCTGTAAATGAAGGATTTGACAGATATGCACGCAATATTGCATTGCTTATGTCATCGAAAATAAATCCCTCCTCAATCATTGGTACAAGCAGCGGTGTTGCTATTGAAACAAGGGTTGTGGATGGGGATACCTCTTTTATTTTCTTTTCGTAAGTGTTTGAGCTGATGGTTCTCTTTGTTCCGATAACCCCGATTTTTGTGAAATTCCTTGTACCCAGATATTCTACAACGGGATCAATTACATCGAAAAGAATTGTTTTATCCCGGAACTCTTTCTTCAGCGAATCGAAAGCAGAAGCAGAAGCTGAGTTACAAGCCACCAGGACAACCTTCGAGTCGTGCTCAAGCAAAAATTCTGTGATATGATGTGAGTAGTATTTTATCGATTCAGCCGACTTATCACCATATGGCAGATGCGCTGTATCGCCAAAATATATAATGCTTTCACCCGGCAGGATCTGC
>JBBQJD010000105.1:0-12768 GCA_038325595.1 Bacteroidales bacterium
ATTCTCTTGTCCACCAGGTGATTACAGATAGTTGTAATTAGTAACGCAGTGAGAAACCAAGCACATTTAAGTGAGGCGAGCTCACCGAAGGTAATGCCTTCTCACTTAATGAGATTAGCTAATAGATCCAAACTTCCTTACACTTCACTGCTATGAAGTATCTCCACCTCCAAACGATGCAACTCATTCTGGATATTCACAAAATTGATCTGATCCAGCGGACTGCTTGCATCATGTATGAATTTTGCCGTAAAGCCTTCTTCCACAGCATCTTTTATTGTATAAAATACACATATATCAGATGCTAAACCGCAGAAATATAGCTCTTTACAGCCTTTTTCCCTGAGGTAACCTGCCAGTCCGGTTGATTTTTCATGATTGTTGTCATAGAACCCGCTGTAACTGTCAATCTCCGGATCTGTACCTTTCCGTATAATCGCTTCAATCTTATTTGTTGCAAGGTCGGGATGGAAACCGGCACCTTCTGTTCCCTGTACACAATGATCGGGCCAGAGGATCTGCTCTATTCCATTCAGATCAATTTTATCCATGGGCTTTTTTGCGAAATGAGTAGAAGCAAAGCTCTTATGATTCTTTGGATGCCAGTCCTGAGTTGCAACAATCAGGTCAAACTTATCCAGTAAATCATTAATTACAGGAACGATCTCACCACCTCCGGGGATTGCAAGTGTGCCGCCCGGCATAAAATCATTTTGCACATCAACGATGATAAGTGTTTTCACAATTTTTATTTTTTAAGGTTTTCAATCAGTCTGTCGCGTTCTGCTTTAAGGCCATTGCTTAAGCCTATTTTATAAACATGCGGATTTTCAAACCGCTTGTATTCTGCCGGTAATTCCTCCAGCCGCTGCCGGCTGTATACCTTTATTTCCTCAACTTTTTTCACAGGATAAAGCCTTTTCCCTTTTTCCATTACTTTATTCAGGAGGGCTTCCATTTGTAAATCTTTAAATGCCATTGATTTACCGGGTTCAGAGGGGTGATGCATTTCCTTTACATTTTCCTCATTCATAAGAGTAATTACATCCGCTCCAAGCAGACTGCCATACTGGTCGCGAAGCCTGTAAACCTGCTTCTTGTGTGGCAGGGTTATCTTGGCTATGCTTTCCGATAGTTTAAGACGTGGCTTTCCGTTGGCAAAAGCAAGCTTATAAACCCCATCAAGCGCTGCATCAGGCAATCCTGCTGACAGACTGGTTCCCACGCCGAATACATCTACCTGTGCTTTCTGTTCAAGAAGGCTTCTGATCACATATTCATCCAGTTGATTTGAGAGTGTGATCTTCACATTTCTAAGGCCGGCTTCATCCAGCATTTTCCTGCTTTCTTTGGAAAGGTAAGCAAGATCGCCACTGTCGAGCCTTATACCTTTTAAAATAATACCTTCCTTAGCAAGTTCAAGACCAACTTTTATGGCGTTAGGCACACCGCTTTTTAATGTATTATAGGTGTCAACAAGAAGAATGCAGTTATCCGGATGGGTGTATGCAAAATCCCTGAAGGCATCAATCTCATCATCATAGCTCTGTATAAATGAATGTGCCATGGTGCCGGCTATGGGAATATCGAAATCTAGTCCGGCTTTTACGTTGCTGGTGCCATCAAAACCGCCGATTATTGCTGCGCGGCTCGCATAATATCCTCCCGGACCCTGAGAACGTCGTAATCCAAAGTCAATCAGCGTTTTTGCACCGGCTGCTTTTCTGATACGGCTGGCCTTTGTGGCGATGAGAGTCTGAAAGTTCAGTATGTTGAGCAGAATGGTTTCAATGATTTGTCCTTCAATGATCTTGGCTTCAATCTGCAGTACCGGCCGGACAGGAAAGACAACATCGCCTTCTTCAGAGCTGTAAACAGTACCGGTAAAGTGAAAATCTTCAAGGTATTTGATGAAGCTGCTGTCATAACCCTGGTTTCTCAGAAATTCAAGGTCTTCTTTGTTAAAACGAAGGGTTTCAATTATATCCAGTATTGTATCTAACCCTGCAAAAATAGCATAACCACCATTGAATGGCAATTTCCTGAAAAAATAGTCAAATACGGCAATGTTATCAAACTGACCTTTCAGGAAATAAGTCTGAGCCATGGTCAGCTGGTACTGATCGGTGTATGTTGCGGAGTAATTAATCATATGATAATAACAAGAATAGGGTTGATAGGTTTATAGGTTGATTAGTTTTCTCCCAAGTATTCAGGCAACAAAACTACTTCTGAAGTGTTGAAACTACAGATGGTTAGTAGTAATAACCCTAAATTCAGAGTATTATGAAACGAAGTGCCAGGAGTATGATCGGTTTTACCATGGGTGCGACCGATGGAGAAATAGGAAAAGTAAAGGATTTTTACTTTGATGACGTAACCTGGACAATAAGGTATCTTATTGTAGAGACCGGCAAACTACTTTCCGAACGTAAGGTGCTGATTTCATCTCAGGCAATTTTAACGCCAGACTGGGAAGATGAGACTTTCCAGGTTAATCTTACCATGGACCAGATAAAAAACAGTCCTGACATTGACACTGAAAAACCGGTATCTAGGCAGCAGGAGCTAAAGCTTTATAACCATTATCCGTGGAATATTTACTGGACAGGCAGAGCGACAGGAATGCCGCCCGTATCGATGTACCAGGTACTGGAACCAGAGGATAACGATTATAAAGAACCGGAAGGTGATCCGCATTTACGCAGTACTGATAATGTAACCGGCTATAGTATTAAAGCTATTGATGGTGAACTCGGTGAGGTTGAGGATTTTATTATCGACGATTTGTCCTGGAGAATTGATTTTATGGTTGTTGATACAGGAAAATGGTTGCCCGGAAAAAAGGTGCTCATATCCCCGTCAATGATAAAGGATATAAGCTGGAATCTTTCAAGTGTGGTGGTTACTTCTACGGTGGAAGATGTAAAACATAGTCCTGAATATGATCCTAAAAAGCCGGTGGATGAAGTGTATGCTTCTATGCTGGATGATCATTACCGGGGAGTGGCGAAGACGAGGAATTGAGGAATGAGGATGAGGAATGAGGTGTTGAAGGAAGACAAAAGACAAAAGTAAAAAGATAAAAGTGGAAAACCGTGAAGCGTTGAGCGAAGAGCGGAGAAAAGCGAGTGTAAAGCGAGTGTAAAGCGTGATGATAACTTGCCTCCAACACCTGAAGAGGGCTTAAGTCACATATTGTAAGATAATTACATACAGTATTCGAACCCCCTTTAGGGGGCAGGGGGCAGGGATTAGAGGCGTTGATGGGTTGCTATAAAGAGATGGGGTTGATACTCAAGGGAGATAATAAATGAATAAAGTTCTTCTGATTATAAAAAAAACTTTAAAGGCAGTCATTTGGGTCGTAATTTCTTTTGTCCTGATTCTGGTAATTATCCTTTTGGTTCTCAGGATTCCTTCAATTCAGTCTAAGGTTGCTGATTATGCTGCTTCTTTTATCAGCAAAAAAACAAATACGAGTGTTGAAATTGGAAAAATAAATATTGCATTTCTGAAATCTGTTGAAATAGAAGGCATTTATCTCGATGATCTTAGCAAGGATACCCTATTTTATACGGGCAGTGTCGGGGTAAATATTTCATTAAGAGATCTTGTCAGAAAGCATTTGCATGTTGTTTCCTTTTCACTGGAGGATGGAGTAGCAAATCTCCATCGTTCCGAAACAGATTCCCTCTTCAATTATAATTTTTTTCTCACTGCATTCGGCGATACTGCCGGCAAGGTAAAACCTGGACCGGAAAAGGAATCCAACTGGATAATAACAATAGATAATGTAAGCCTCAAAAAAATCAGGGTAAAATATATTGATAAGTATTCGGGAATGCATGCTGCAGCTGACTTAAGCCATTTAGATCTGAAAATGAACAATATGGATCTGGCGCAATCTGTTTTTGATATAAACTCATTGCTGCTTGACGGTCTTAATGCAGAGCTTCTTATTACCAGATTCACAGAAAAGGAAGTAAAGAAGGATAAAAGTGTTTTACCGGTAATTACTGCAAAAAGCATCATCATTAATAATGCAGAGCTGAATTATGACGATTCCACAAGCAAACAGGCTCTTGTTGCGGATATAAGTAAATTCAGATTTATAGATGTATCCGCCGATTTACAGCGTCAGACAGTAAACTCAGATTCTTTGTATTTATCGGAGAGCACAATCCGGTTCAATACAATTGCTCCTGATTCGTCATCACTGCCGGTTACCGGACCAGATACTCTTACCGGCAAAAGCAACTTTGCTATCGCTGTAAACAATATTGATCTGGATAATAATTCAATTTCTTATCATGTAGGAAATAAGAAGAAAGTTGGAAATACATTTGATGCAAATCATCTGGAATACAGTAAATTATCTCTGTCTCTGAAGGATATGTACTTTTCTCCGGACTCAACCAGGGTTGCTGTGAATAATTTCACAGCCGTTGATCAGAATGATTTCCTGATAAAACATTTTCAAACGAAATTCAGGATGGATCAACATTCCATTTCAGCAGAAAACCTAAAGCTTCAAACCAGCCATTCCTCTATCGACGCTGATCTGAACGTTAAATACTCTTCGCTTGAATCGTTGAAAGATTCCATCTCGACAATGATACTGAATGTCGATGTGAAGAACCTGTCTGTAAGAAATTCAGATATAGTATATTTTAATCCAGCTCTCAGCCGGATTGATTTCTTTAAAAACAAAAAGATTATCACTTCTGTTTCCGGATCGTTATCCGGTCCTGTAAATGATCTTTCCGGAAAAAACCTGGTGATTGAAACCGGTAACAGAACAAGTCTTAAAACCGATTTTAATATCAGAGGATTACCGGCTATTGAAACTGCTGATTTCAATATCAAGGAACTTAAAATCTATTCAGGGAGGGACGATTTAATAATGCTGGCCGGATCGTCGATTCCCGCAGCAATTGAGCTTCCAACTGAAATCAGCCTTGAGGGATCATTCACAGGAAGTATGAATTCTTTTGAATCGGAAATAAACCTTTACAGCAGTTTCGGAGCTGCGGATATTAACGCCGCAATTGATCAAAACGAAAATTTCAATGGAAGGATAACTGTATCTGGTTTTGATTTAGGAAGGTTGCTGAAAGACACCTCGATGTTTGGTCCTGTCACCCTGGTTGCTGAGACTAATGGCTATGGCCGGGATTTGAATACAATAACTGCAGATCTGAAGTTTCAGATCCCGGATATCCTTCTGAATAATTATACTTACCACAACCTCAGTTTAAATGGAACAGTTACAGGCAGGCAGTTCGAGGGAAGCATAAATCTTGATGATGAAAATGCTGAATTTGATTTAAATGCTCTTGTGAACCTTACCCCTGACCAGGAACATTATAAAATAGATCTTAACCTGTTCGGTGCTGATCTTCAGAAGCTTAATTTCACAAAAGATGATATGAAAGTTGGTTTTGTCCTGAACTCCGATATCAGAGGCAATCCGATGAGTGAAATGAACGGAAGGGCCGGAATTTCAAGCATCTTAATTTCCCATGACGGCGAACACTTCAATATCGATTCGGTTACACTGGCATTGGTTAATGAACCGGGTCACAGCGAACTGAATATCAGCAGTCCGGTTATCGATATAAATTATGCAGGAACAGTCTTCCCTGCAGAGCTTGGTGAACTGTCTGCCAGATTTCTCAATGAATATTTCTCCGTTTCTGATACATTTTCGGAGCCCGAGGAATATCTGGCCGGACAGGGAATGACAGGCGAAAACCAGAATTTCACTTTCGGGATGCAGTTTTATGATCACCCCATCCTGCACGAGGTTCTTGTGCCACAGCTGACGGAATTCATCCCCGGACCTGTTACAGGCAGCTTTGACAGTGAGAATAATGAATTGAAGTTCAATGCGGCAATTAAAAAGATTGTCTTTGGGACAACAGTAATCAATGATCTGTCGGTAGATATTAATTCGGATGTGAACGTCTTGAATTATAAGGTCTCCGCCGGCACAATCTCCAACGCCCAGGTTAATCTTGATAATTTCCTTGTTGAAGGAGAGCTTGCTGATAACCAGATAACTACAACTGTTTCTTCAATCGATGAAAATAGAGATCCGAAGCTTCTGATCCGTTCCCTTATTACCAGGGATAATGATAATTACAGGATCAGTTTCAACCCCGAAAACTTCTGGCTCATGAACAACAGGTGGAACTTTTCAGCCGGGAATTACATTCTTTTTGGTAAAAACGGATTCCTGATCCACGATCTTACAATAAGCAAAACAGGAAGTGAGATCAGTGTTGCCTCTGTAAACGATATGTTCAATGATGATCTGAAAATCAATGTGAGAAATTTCAGTCTTGAAGATATCTCAGGAATTATTGAAAGAGATACTGCTTTAGTAAAAGGAATAGTCGACGGCAATATTCTGCTTAAAAAGTCTGATGCCGGCTATGGAATTATTGCGGATGCTGCAATCAGCGATTTATTTGTTAAGGAAGCAGCTGTCGGAAACTTAAAAGTATTGGCAGAAAATCCCTCGGCAAACCGGTTTGATTTTGATGTAAATCTATCGGGTGAGGAAAATAATGTTCAGGTTATTGGATATTTTGTCACGAAAGGTGATGATAAACCTGTAAATGCTAAAGCATCGATCCGGTCGCTTTCCATGGAAACGGTAAAGGCATTTTCCATGGGAGCACTAACTGAAGCATCAGGAAGCCTCACAGGCGATCTTGTTGTTGCCGGCAGTATTTCTGCACCCGTTATAACCGGCAGCATCGTATTTAATAATGTTTATGTTACACCCGCTGCATTGAACAACCGCCTGCACCTGGTACAGGAAACGGTTCAGCTGAAAGAAGACGGGATTTATTTTGATTCATTTGATATTCTCGATCAGGACAAGAACACTGCCAGTGTAAATGGTTCTGTCACAATGAACAATTTCAAGGATTTAGCTTTTGCATTACAGGTCAATGCAAAGGATTTCCTGCTGTTCAATACGACTAAAGAAGATAATGAAAGCTTCTTTGGCAGGCTGATCATCGACACTGAGCTGGGAATAACCGGACCAATGACTCTTCCTGTTGTAAGTGCAAAGCTGAAAATGAAAAAGGATTCATATTTTACATTTGCGGTTCCTGAAAAAAAATTAAGTGCCGACAGGGGAGAAGCTGTTGTGGAATTTGAGGGCCCGGAACTGAGGAGTCCTATTCTAGCAACTGATAAAGGAACTCAGGAGACCGGTATTACCGGATTCGATATTACTTCTGTAATTGAAATAGACGAAGAAGCTACTCTCCGGGTATTGCTCGATCCTGCTACAAATGACTCGCTGGTAGTCAAAGGTGAGGCTGCATTAAGCTTTGCAATTGACCCCAGCGGAAAAATGAGCCTGACAGGAGTGTATAATGTAAATGAAGGCAGTTATCTGGTTTCCCTTGAATCGCTGATTAAGAGGGAATTTAATATAAAAAAGGGAAGTACAATAATCTGGAATGGAGATCCGATGGATGCTGATATATCTATCGATGCGGGCTACTCTGTGCGTGCTGCTCCG
This sequence comes from Bacteroidales bacterium, assembly GCA_038325595.1. GTDB lineage: Bacteria > Bacteroidota > Bacteroidia > Bacteroidales > VadinHA17 > LD21. The sequence goes on from JBBQJD010000105.1 coordinate 7,550, forward strand.
ATCGACCTTGTTGCTGACCAGCTGGCGGGAATGAGCCAAACAGATCAGAATATGTATAAGCAGCGTTACCCTTTTGAGGTTCTGTTGAAGCTGCGCGGAGAGATTTTAAGCCCGGAAATAAGCTTTGACATACAGCTGGCACCTGAAGATAAAGGTATTTTCGGAGGATCGGTGAATGCAAAGCTTACCATGTTAAATGAAGATCCGTCGGCATTGAACAAGCAGGTATTTGCTTTGCTGGTTCTGGGAAGGTTTGTGCAGGAAAATCCTTTCCAGACCGACGCCGCATCATCGACTGTCCGTTCAACAGTGGGAAAATTCCTTTCAGAACAGCTTAACCAGTGGAGCTCAAAGCTTGTGCCGGGAGTGGAACTGAACTTCGACATACAATCTTATAATGATTACCAGTCGGGACAGGCTGAAGGAAGAACACAGCTGGATGTGGGTGTGAAGAAGCAGCTATTTAATGAACGCTTATCAGTGCAAGTTGAAGGTGTTGTTGATGTTGAAGGTGAGAAGGCAAAGCAAAATAACGCCAGCGATATAACAAGCGATGTTACAGTAGAATACAAGCTTACCGAAGATGGACGATTCCGGCTCAGAGGATTCCGTCATAACACATATGAGGGAGCTATTGAAGGCCAGATTGTTGAAACAGGTGCAGGTGTGAAATATGTCCGTGAATTCAACAGGTGGAAGTACTTATTCCGCAAACGCGGTACGGATCCATTAAAAAAAATGCCATAAATGATCAGGTCAGTAATTAGCAGGTTTTTCCTGATCATCCTTTGCGTCTCCGGAGCAGCTTGCAGCGGCACAAAGTATCTTGCCCCCGGAGAAAAGCTTTATACAGGTGCGGAGATCATTCTTGAATCGGCTGATGAACTTACTGCCGTGGATAAGAGATCCGTAAAATCGGAGGCAGAAGATGCAATCCGTCCGTTTCCAAACAAAACCTTCCTTGGAATGCGTCCCAGATTATGGCTTTATATGAAGGCAGGGGAATCTCCGCGGGGCAAATTCAAAAAATGGCTTAAAAGAAAAGGGGAGGAACCTGTACTCATAAGTGATGTCAAGCCTTCAGTCACTGCTGAGATCATCGATGCAGTGCTTTTTAATTCAGGAATTTTTAAAAGTTCCACACAATTCAGAATTGATGAAAAGAAGAAGACTGCAGAAGTAATTTACTCCAGCAGTGTTCATAAACCGTTTCATTTCAGGGAGGTAATATATTCTGTTTCAGATTCCAACATTACCCGGATCATTGACAGGGAGAGAGATAAATCTTTGATTAGCCCCGGGAAAAGATATGATCTTGAGATCTTAAAAAATGAAAGGATCAGGATTGATAATCTACTGAAAAACAATGGTTATTTCTATTTCAGTCCCGATTACCTGGTTTACAGGGCTGATACCTCGGAGGCAGAAAAGAATGTAACTCTTCACCTTACCTTAAAAGACAGTATACCACAGAATGCCCTTATGGTTTACCGGATTAACAATGTGGATATAGATCAGGAATTTTCACTTGCCGGCAACACAGCCGGGCAGCAGGATACAATTTTCCGGGACAGGAGTGGAGGGATGAAGATCAGACCAAGGGCACTGGCACGATCGATTCACCTCAGAAAAGATGAGATTTATTCAAGAAAGAATCATAACAATACACTTAACCGGCTGATGTCGATGGGCATTTTCAAGTTTGTGAATGTAAGATTTTCCGACAGCGACACTTCAGCTGCAGGATATCTCGATGCTTCCATAATGATGACACCAATGCCAAAGCACACATTCAGCTCCGAGATAGATCTTGTATCCAAATCGAATAGTTTTACCGGACCTCGGATGAATTTGAGTTATTTCGATAAAAATACCTTTAAGGGAGCTGAGATACTGAAGGTGAACCTGGGCGGATCATATGAAGCACAGCTTAGCGGAGACAATCTCTATTCCTATTCTTATAATCCGCAGATAGAACTGAGCTTACCTCGTTTTCTGGTTCCGTTCGAAATAGGTGCAAACAGGAATCTGATTCCTAAAACACGGATCCTCTATTCTTATAATTTCCTGAAAAGGGTTAATTACTTCACCATGCGCCAGTCGCAGTTCGTTTATGGATTTAACTGGAAAGAGAATAACCTGGAAGACCATGAACTCGATCCGGTGAATATCAGCTATACATCTATAAAGAACAGGTCTGATGCCTTTATAGAGCTGCTGAATTCCAATCCGTATCTGAAAAAGAGCTATGAAGAGCAGTTCATTGCAGGGGTAAGCTATACATATACCTATAATGAACAGGTATTACCCGATAAAAAGATGCAGTATTACTTTCAGCTTGCAACAGAACTGTCGGGAAACACTTTTTCACTGGCAAAAATAATTTCAGGAAAGAAGATCTCATCAGAAAATCCATTGACAGTAGCCGGATCAATCTACTCGCAATACGCCAGGTTAAGCCTGGATGGCCGCTCTTATTATACCTTTCCTGATAATAACAAGCTGGCAATGAGATTGTTTGCAGGAATAGCTGTGCCCTATGGCAATTCAACCTCATTGCCATATACCAGGCAGTTCTTCAGCGGCGGACCAAATAGTGTCAGGGCATTTCATATAAATTCTCTTGGTCCGGGCACAGAGCTTCAGGAAACCGAAACCGGATTTCTTCAATCAGGAGGTGATATTAAGTTTGAAGCGAATGCAGAATACCGCTTTGGCATTTTCCGGTTCATCAAAGGAGCCTTGTTCACCGATGCGGGTAATATCTGGCTGCTGGGATCCAATCCCGCCAATGAAGGAGGTAATCCATATACGGGTTTCATGCGAGAACTCGCAGTGGGAGCAGGTTTCGGATTACGGTTTGATTTTTCCTTTGTCGTACTGCGTTTTGATCTGGCCACCCCGCTCAGGAAGCCATGGCTGGAAGAAACCCGGAGATGGGTAATAGATCAGATTAATTTCGGAAGTTCGGCCTGGAGGAGGGAGAATCTGATACTTAATATAGCGATAGGGCATCCGTTCTAGGAAGAGACTGAGATACTAAGAGACTAAAAGACTGAGAGACTGAGGGACGAAGAGACTGAGAGACTAAAAGACTGAGAGACTGAGAGACGTAAAGACTGAGGGACGAAGGCTCACGCCTCATTCCTCATGCCTCAAGCCCGACGCCTAAATGTGGGGCTTCAAAAGTTCTTCAACTTAAAGAATATTGCCCCCAAACCAGTCCCTTCGTCCCTCCGTCCCTTCGTCCCTCCGTCACAAAATATTACTACCTTTAACCTATGACACCACGAGAAAGAGTATTAAAAGCCTTTAAACGGCTCCCCGGATTACCCGACCGGGTACCTGTACAATTTGAATTATGCCGCCAGCTGGCAGATCATTTCGGTAAAAAGCTGGGTATTCCTGTAAACTATACAGAGAATCTGTATGAAGATGTGACTTACCGCATCAGCGCCAATGAGCTTCGGATTGCCATGGGCAGCGATGTTGTGGTTACAGGAGCTTCTGTTTCAGATGATTACCGGATTATTAAGGATGCCGACGGTACCTGGCTCAACGAATACAAGATGCGTATGCGTCAGGGCGATATCTATGTGGAGGTTGTCGAGTATCCGCTTGCAGGAGCCGAAACCAAAGCAGATATCGATGCATTTCAATTTCCCGATCCGGATGCCCCCGGCCGCTACCGTGATGTCGAAGCGTTGGTGAAGAAATATAAAAAAGACTACCTGGTCTTTGGTGATATAGAAGTTACGGTATTTTCCCTGGCACACCAGCTGGTCGGGATGGAGAAGCTGCTGGTCGATATGATGATGGAATCCGAATATGTGATCCCACTATTCAAAGCATGCGCTGAATTTCAGACTCAAATAGGGTTGCGGCTCATTGAAAAAGGAGTAGATACTATCTGGTTCGGTGATGATTTTGGAACACAGGTCAGCCTGATCATCCCTCCGGAGGTATTCAGGTCTCAGCTGAAGCCTATATATAAAGGTATGATCGACAGGTTCAGGGCAGCCAAACCCGATATCATTCCTATCCTGCACTGCGATGGCGCTGTAGCTGATCTGCTTGATGATATCCGTGAGATCGGGTTCGAGGTGTTTAATCCGGTGCAGCCCGGGGTACCCGGACATTTGCCTGAGGATATGAAGAACAACTTCGGAAATAAATTTGCATTCTGGGGAGCCATAGACCAGCAGGATCTGCTGCCGCATGGAAGCGATGATGAGTTGGAACAGGATATCATTAATAAGATCAAAATTCTGGGTAAGGACGGAGGATATATGATTTCACCGGCACATATTATTCAGAATGATGTGCGTCCGGAGAGGGTGGAGAAATTCATTGAGCTTTGCCTGAAGCATGGCAGGTACAAAAGCGGTATGCCGGCTGGTTGAGAATTAAGTTGAATTCACAAAATAGTGAAATCTGTTACTGCATATCATTTATAAAAATTGTTATATTTGCGTCCGTATGAGGGACCTGTAGCTTAATTGGATAGAGCATCTGGCTACGGACCAGAAGGTTGGGGGTTCGAGTCCCTCCAGGTTCACTTTTCAAATTTTTTAAATCCTTGTAAATTAATACTTTACAAGGATTTTTTTATTGGTGGCTTTTGATATTACACCTAATAACGTCATTTTAGTTACTAAAAAACAAAGAATAGACATGATAAAAAGGTTTTGGAGGTTACATTCTGTCTCCTGGTGGAACTTTGCATCGTTTGGTAATTACAGTCATGTCATAATCCTTGGTTCTGGAAGTTACATTCTGTCCTTATAACGTTGAGTGCAATTGCTGTCAGCCCTCTGCGTAGGCTTTGCGCGAAGATTGCAATTGCACTTTGTTATGCTTTGTAATTCATTAATTCTCTTGAAGAAAAATCCCTTGATGAATGATGAACCGTGAGGATTTCAACGATATCTTTTGTTTTAATCCGGTAAACAATTCTATAATTTCCTTCTATTAATTCTCGTATTTCACTGTTTTCAAGTTCAGGTACAATCCGCCCAATATCGAGCATGGTTTTCAGGATCTGTGTCTTTGATTTAATCCTTTCAACCTGATTCTTCGCGTATCGTTTAGAGTCGAGTGAAATATAATCAAAAATCTATTTTAACTCGAAAACAGACAAATCAGTCCAAACTATTTTGACCATTCCTCAATACGCTTATCAAGTTCATTTTCAGAGATTACTCTTCCATCGTCAGCAT
>JBBQJD010000106.1:0-12555 GCA_038325595.1 Bacteroidales bacterium
GAAAATGCCCGTGGAGAGAGCTGCAGGAACGGGTCTTTATGCTACTATGCCACAATGGGTTCAGGAAGGAGGCCACACTTACAGAACCTCATCAGTATTCGACGGGAGTTTCCCTGAAGGGGGCTTAAAGAGAACGCTTAAAAACTTTTACCAAGGGGTTGGAGCCAGACTCTTACGACTGGAAAGCTCTTAAAGCCCCCTTCAGGGGGTTTTGGGGGCCAGACCTTTAAGGGGTTTGGGGGCCTTCGCCTTACTTCATCACTTATCATCTGAGCTGTTCCGAAAGGAAGCAGGTGCTGTACATCACCAAAAAAGACCATAATACTTTATCCCTCAGGGTAATAAATGAGTAATATTCTGATAATAAGAAGATTAGATCAGCACTCTAATATTTAATAAACCGATCTGTAAGCAGTGGAAACTTTTCATCCGGGGCAAAGACTTTTTCATCCCTGAATTTAATCCATTGACCACGTGTAAAATCAGGGAAATCAACAGGGGCATTTCCACTTGCTATTGACATTTCTGAAAGAGCAGAAATTGCACTCCATGCAGCTGCATCGTAAACATCTATCGGAGCAGGTTTATTATCCTTTACTGAGTTGAAAAAGTCATTCAGAACAAAATAATCAATACCTCCATGCCCGGCTCCCTCAGCTTTTGTCCCTTCTTCACGCCACATCCTGTGGTTAAATTTTTCTACCCAGCTTTCTTCATTTTCATAGGTGTGCTGAACAGGAGACTGGTTTTCGATATAAATTGATTTCCAGTCACCATTCCACAAGCCTTTTGTTCCCTGAACCATATAATCGCCCACATGTGGCCTTGGATTATTGCAGTCGTGTGTTACAAGAACAGTTTCGCCGTTTGCACAATTAATAGTTGAAGTGACTATATCTCCGCAATTCCAATGTACATTTGCAAGCGGATGATTCGGGCCTCCATAATCATCCACATATTTCTTCAGGCCTCTTGCCTTGGTTGCGAATGAAGAGATGGAAGTAAAGCGATTGCCATTATGAATGTCAAGGACTTTAGCTACAGGACCAATGCCATGTGTAGGGTATACGTCCCCATTGCGTCGGAGAGAATGCAAACCTCTCCATTGCGCTTCAGCGTACGCATCCTTTCCAAATTTCAAAGGACGTCCGGGAACATAGTCGTAATCCACACCGTCATTAAATTTAACTCCCCTCAGGTCGTGCAAATATCCGCAGCGGCAATGCAGTAATTCGCCGAAAATCCCCTGCCGTACCATATTGAGAACTGCCAGAAGAGGCTTGTCATAATTTGCATTTTCAAGGAACATCAGGTGAACTCCGGTTTCCTCATGTGTGTTTACCAGATCCCAGCACTCTTCGATAGATGTTGCAGCAGGAACCTCCAGTCCCGTATATGCCCCTGATTTCATCGAAGCAACTGCCATCCTGGTATGCCATTCCCATGGAGTTGCTATTATCACAGCCTGCAGATCCTCCTTTTCCAGCATATCAAGATATGCAAATTCGTTACCTGTGTATACTGCGGGTTCAGGAACATTTGCAGCTGAAATAAGTTTTTTAGCATCAGATAACGATCTTTCGGAAACATCGCAGATTGCAACAATATCTGCCTTTCCCATACCAAGACAAGTACGGAGATGGTCTTGGCCGCGGTTTCCGACTCCGATGAATCCGGTACGTATGCGGTCTGAGGCAACCTTTCCGGTTTTTTTCTTAGTTTTTTGATCTGCAACCGGATCTGATAATCCTGGTACAGTAATAGCTGCAGTTGATAAACCTGCAATTGTTGCTTTTTTCATAAAATCTCGTCGTTCCATAACTTATATTATATTTCGGGATTATTCTTTGTTATTCTTGTATGATTTTCAGGAATCATAAATATAAATACTTTAATGTTTGAAAATCAATTATTTTGCCCGGCCCTAAATGGAGTAATTGATTTTGGCTGCGCCGGGTTCGCCAGCAGAGCCGGACTCGGTTCTTCGCACCCTTTAGGGTTAAGGGGCTAACGAAGAACCGACGAAGCGAAGCCCAGGAGCTCGGCGAAGTCAAATTCAATTAGGTTTTATGCGTGATTGAAGATAGTCATATATTTAAATAATTCAGTGAACAATCTTTTGTAAATTCAAAGTTTTGAAAAACAAATATACACGTTTTGTAAACTTATATAATGAAAATCGTCTTTAAATGTATTGTATCATAAGGAAAAGTTATATCGAAACCTTGCCGGAGAGTGTTTAATATTTTATCTTGTCGGGATAAATTCTCTTCGGAGAATAGTTTTAATTTATGAGCAAAAGATTTAAAAATGGAGCAAAAAACCAAAAAAACAGATGTCATAGTGATCGGTGAGTTAAACGTTGACATCATCCTGAATAAAATTGACGGGCTTCCTGTGATAGGAAAGGAGATCATGGCCGGCAGCATGTCTGTAACACTCGGTAGTTCATCAGCGATATTTGCAAGTAATCTGAGCGCCCTCGGAACAAAAGTTTCATTCATAGGAAAGATAGGAAAGGATAACTTTGCAGAGGTAGTCATGGGTTCGCTTGAAGCCAGAAATGTTGATACAAGTCACATTCTCAAATCGGATTCTCTAAGCACAGGTGCAACAATTGTACTAAATTACGATCAGGACAGGGCTAATATCACATACCCCGGGGCAATGGATGACTTAAGACTGCAAGATATTGATTTTAAGTATCTTGAACAAGCCAGACACATGCATTTTTCAAATTGTTTTATGCAGCCGGGAATTAAAAAAGACCTTGTTGCACTTTTCAGGAAGGCTAAAGAACTGGGTTTGACTACATCATTCGATACCCAATGGGATCCTGAAGAAAAATGGGATCTGCCGCTTGAGTCCTTACTGCCTTATATTGATATTTTTCTTCCGAATAAAAAAGAATTTGAATTACTCACACGAAGCTCATCGGTGGAAGAAGGAATCAGAAAGATCAAGCCTTTTGCACATAATGTTATAATAAAAAACGGAAGCGATGGTGCGCTGGGATGGGACGGAAAGGAATTAATTTCACAACCCGCATTTAAGAATGATAATGTTGTGGATTGTATAGGTGCAGGAGATAGTTTCAATGCAGGATTCATAGCCGAATTTATTAAAAAAGCCTCTTTTGGAAAGTGCCTTGAAACAGGTGCCCTTACAGGTGCCATCAACACAACCATGCCCGGTGGAACGGGAGCATTTGAAAATCGTGAAATGGTAAGTAAAATTGCCGGGGAACGGTTCAACTACAAATTATGACAATATGAGATTAAGAGATAAATTGAATCAGTTTAAAGTTGAAAAGAAGGCAATACTGGCAGCCAATTTTTATAATTTCGAGACCTTATCAGGCATACTTCAGGCAGCATCGAAGCTTCAGATGCCTGTGATCCTTCAGCTATCAGAGAGTTCAATTCGTTATATGGGTTTAGCCATAGCGGCAAATATGGCAAAAACAGCAATAAAGGAATTTAATGTGGAAGCATGGCTTCATCTTGATCATGGAAGCTCGGTGGAAATTGTTCAGCATTGCCTCGACAATGGATTTGATTCGGTGATGATCGATGCCAGCGAAAAAACATTGGCTGAAAACATCAGAATGACATCGAAGGTCATTTCCATAGCAGAAAGGTATGATGCCAGCGTCGAAGCAGAGCTGGGTTTCGTGGCTAAGCTGGGACAGGCTCAGGGAACTCAGTTCACCCAGCCGGAGGATGCAAGGGATTTTGTGAAAAGCACCGGTGTCCATTCCCTTGCTATCGCTATCGGATCGGCTCATGGCTTTTACAAACAGGCTCCAAAGCTGGATATTGAATTGTTGACCCGGATTAGCCAGAGCATACCTACACCGCTTGTTCTCCATGGAAGCTCTGGCATTCCCGATGCAATGCTGATCGATGCAGTGAGACATGGCATCTGTAAAATCAACCTGGCCACTGAAACAAAAAATGCATTTATGCTTGCATTAAAGGATCGACTGAAAAACAACAGAGAGATAGATCTCCGTGTTGTATTCCCTGATGCAACCCGGGCTGTTATAGAACTAATTGAGAATAAATTGAAAACAATAAATAAAGCCTGAAAAATATGATAAGCGAAAAACTGAAAAAAAAATTTATAATTCTTTTAATGCTGGGTTTTTCAGGTCTTATTGGCTTAAATGCCCAAACAAAAAAACCGGGCAGCGGTAAACTGCGTATAGCATCATGTCAGTTTCCTGTCAGTGCTGATATTAAACTGAATTATAAATATATTTCAGATCAGATTTTAGAAGCCAGTCTCAAAAAAGCCGATGTGGTTCATTTTTCCGAATGTGCTTTATCGGGATATCCGGGGGAAGACATGAAAACGCTCGATAATTTCAACTGGAATCAGTTGTTTGAGCTAACCGATTCTGTTGCAGCTTTGGCTGACAAGCTTAATATCTGGGTTATACTCGGATCAATTCACCGGCTAAGCGGTAATAATAAACCTCATAACAGTTTATATGTTATTGATCCCGATGGCAAGGTGATTGACAGGTATGATAAACGTTTCTGTACCAGCGGCGATTTGAAATACTGCTCACCCGGGGATCATTTTGTGACTTTTAACATCAACGGCGTAAACTGCGGCCTACTGATATGCTACGATGTAAGGTTCCCAGAACTGACCCGTGAATACAGGAAGCTTGGATGTGACCTGATATTTCATTCATTTTATAATGCCCGACAGGAAAAGGGCAGCATACACCCTGTTATAATGCCGATCTCTGCACAGGCACATGCTGCAACCAACTTCTTCTATATATCATTAACAAATTCATCCACCCCTGAAAGCTGGCCATGTCACTTCATAACTCCCGACGGACTTATACAGAATAAGTTACCTTTAAATATTCCGGGAGTATTGATTTCGAGCGTGGATATTTCCGAGAAGTTTTATGATGCCAGCAATGCTTTTCGTCCGGATGCATTGAAGGGTAAACTAAATAGCGGTGATACTGTAAAGGATAGTCTTTCGGTAAAAAGAAATTTCATCCATTAAGGCCCACTGCCCCCTAAATGGGGTTCTGAATACCGGATAAAAGTTTAGAGCAAAGAACGCATAGTCATTCTGCATCACATGGAGAAAGCGGTTTAATACATCTATTCACAACTAAGATGCAATTAATTTGTTTATTTATTTTAGTATATTCGCTAACCTCAATTCTCCTTTCATGGGTGTATGAAACTAACCTTCTTCAAAAAAAATAATATTATTTCCAACTTCTCTGCTAGAGAGGCATTTGTAACAGCAGGTATCCTTTTTCTGGGGTTAATTCTTACTGCTTTTTCGGTTTATTATACAAGAATGAATATGCAGAGAACAGCTATTCAGGAATTTCAATTCACCTGTAATGAGTTAAGGATCAGTATAGAATCACGTCTGAAACAGCACGATCAGCTTTTACGAAGCGGAGCAGCCCTATTTGCAGTAACTGATACAATTACACGTGAAGATTGGAGCAAATTCACTGAAAGAACGAGGGTAAGCAAATACCTGCCGGGGATAGAAGGGTTTGGATATTCGCTGATAATTTCACCGGATGAGCTGGAGGAGCATATTCAGCTTGTCAGGGAAAGTGGCTTTTATTACTATAATGTAAGGCCTGAAGGAGAGAGGGAAATATATACATCGATAATATATCTTGAACCATTTTCCGGAAGGAACATGCTTGCCTTTGGCTATGATATGTATTCTGAACCGGTTCGAAGGAAAGCCATGGAAATAGCCAGGGATTCAAACTTTGCAATGTTGTCGGGAAAGGTAATCCTTGTTCAGGAAGCAGACGATAGTAATGTTCAGCCGGGCGTTATTATGTATGTTCCTGTATATCATAATGATATGCCCATATTTTCCGAAGAGGAACGAAGAAATGCAATAATTGGATGGGTATTCAGTCCCTACCGCATGAGGGATCTGATGAGCGGTATTCAGCGAGGGTTTGAATCTCCGGAAAACAATTCGTTACAGTTTAAGATTTATGATGAAGATATTATTTCAGAGGAATCACTTATTTATGACAGCCGGATAAGCAGCCTGGCTGCATACTACGAAAAACCAAATCTTTTCTATGAACTTCCTGTTCAGTTTAATGGAAAGAAATGGACAATGCAATTCAGTATCAAAAGAGATGAACTTACTTTCCTTTACAGCGAACTGATAATTGTGCTTCTCAGTGGAATTATAATAAGCTTACTATTATTCTTTCTGTCAGTGATGCAGATAAGATCAACGATCCGCTCAAGGGAAATGCGGCTGCTGAATACACAGTTGGAAAAGCTCAACTTTGACAAGGACAGGTTTATTACCATCCTCAGCCATGACCTGAAAAGTCCTTTCACTTCCATCCTTGGATTCCTGGAAATATTAACAGAGGATATTCGAAGGCTTGATACCCAAACAATAGAAAATTATGTCAGCATAATTAACAGCGCTGCCAAACATACATATAATCTACTTGAGGATCTTTTAATGTGGACCAGGGCACATTCGGGAAAAATCATCTTTAAACCTCAGTATTTCAACATTGCAGAGATGTACGAAAATGTCTTTGAAGTCCTCAGGCCAAGTGCTAACTCAAAGGATATCACAGTAAAATTTTACACTGAAGAGGTAATCAATGTATATGCAGATGTTGACATGCTAAAGGCTATTTTACGTAACCTGGTATCTAATGCAATAAAATTTACCAACAGAGGCGGCTCTGTAATTGTTACTGCAGAAAAGCATCCCACTCATATAACCATTGCAGTTATTGATTCTGGTGTAGGCATCAAGCAGGACGCAATAAAAAGATTATTTGATATTTCCAAAGTAATGACAACTGCTGGTACAGAAAATGAAAGAGGCTCGGGTCTAGGATTGATCCTCTGTAAGGAATTTGTTGAAAAGCATGGGGGTAAATTATGGGTTGAAAGCGAACCCGGGAAAGGAAGTACTTTCAGGTTTACATTACCATTTGAAGGGTCTCAACCACAACAGGATTAACTAAATAAGATTTCTTCTTCATTACTTTTCCCAGGGCCGGAGGCCCCTGGGGGAAGAGGGAAAAGCCAGGAATCTGAATGCAGGACACATAGAATAAAAATGTAGATTTGTAAAGACTCTTTCCCTTGACTATGAAATCTATTCCATTTTTTATTCTTATTGTTATTTTATTAACAGCAAACCTTCAGGCCCAGCTTAAAATTGATTACGATCTGATCACAGGTATTTTCGGCGGAGCCCTGTTCGTTGCTGCCATGGGAATAGCTTCCGACCTGATGGGAGGACAAATAGGAGCTATCGTCATTCTGATACTTTGTGTGAGCTATCTTGTATTTCTGACTACAAAAATGAAAATTAAGGAAACTGTCGTTTAAACAACAAGGAATGAATGATCTGCATGAGTACGCTCACTAGTACAATGATTCATGCTATTTTCCGGAAAACAAACCTTTAAACTTCGACCACAGTTCTTTAGACCCGGAAGATTCTTTCTGATCTCCAATCAGATATGCATATGGCTGCAAGCCTTCCACATTTTCAAAAACTATCTTTACAATTCCCAGAATAGGCAGGAATAATATTACTCCGGCGATACCCCATATAGCTCCACCAAGAATCAGGATAAAAATGGTGAAGAAAGGGCTGATGCTGACACTTCCCCCAACCACATATGGTTCAACAAAATAGTTATCAACAAGTTGCGCAGCAAATATTATAATGACAACCCAGAGAGCCTGGTTAAATGATCCACTTATTATTGCCATGAAAAAAGGAACCAACCCACCCAGGAAAGGTCCTACATATGGTATAAATGTTGTTATTGCAGTAATTGCCGCAAGAAGTGCAGCATTTTCAAGTCCAATGATAGTAAATCCAATCAAATACAGTATTCCCAGGAAAACAATTGAAATCAGTCTGCCCCCAAGGTATTGCTGGGCAACCTTGCTGACTTTCGATATGATTTCTTCGGCTTCCTTTCTTTTTTCCGGTTTATAGAGCATTACGACGAAACTTTCATATTTTTCCCTGTGCAGTAAAAAAAGGAATGTAAAAACAAGAACCAGCAAAAAACTCCCTATGAAGGTAAAAGTGCCTGTCAGTATCCCTGCAAGAAATCCTCCTGCACTGCTGACTGCCCCTGAAGCCTGTTCCTTTACAGTGCTCATCTGCTCCTCCATACTAACACCAAATTTATTGCTTATCCATGATTGAATATTTGCAATCATTTCCTGCAACCCTTTTTTTATCTGGGGTATATCCTGTACAACATTTGAAATCTGAGCAGAAAGCAGGCCTATGACACCAGCAATTACCGCAACAATGATCACCACTGATAAAAGGGATGTCAAAACCCTTGAAATGTTATAATTTTCAAGTTTATTTGAAACGGGAGTCATAAGCATGGCCAGGAATCCTGCAAATGCGATCAAAACGAAAAAATCCCTTCCAAAATAGAGTATAACACTAATTAAAATGAAGAAAAAGAGGATATTATTAATCCCGGACAGGTTTAATGGTTTTAACATTGGTTAAACAATTATGTTGCAACTGTTAAAACAAGGGGATTTAAATAAAGTTTTTATTCTTTATAGAAATTTAATAATCGGGAGGTTCTGCCCCTTCAGACTCCACTTACTCTGAGGCAGGTTCCTGCTCCCATTCAAAGAATCAATAAATTACTTTTTTGAAAACCACTCCTTCAACTTTAACCATAACTTTTCATGAACCGAGGAGTCATCCTGATCTCCTATCAGGTATGCGTATGGCTGCAAGCCCTGGATGTTTTCAAAGATTAATTTAAGTACACCCAACATTGGCAGAAACAGGATAATACCTGCCAGCCCCCATAATATACCTCCTACTATCAGGCTCAGGATAGTGAAAAACGGACTGATGTTAACGCTTCCTCCTACTATGTAAGGCTCAACTAAATAGTGACTTATAATATTAACAAGCACCATAACGATGATTATTCCAAGCGCCTGGTAAAGAGTCCCTTCAACAAATGACATCAACAAAGGTACCAGTCCTCCGATTATTGAGCCCACATAGGGGATAAATGATATAAGCGCAGCAATCAGTGCGAGCACAATAGCATTTTTCACCCCTATTACCGTTAAGCCGATTATATAAACTATTGCCAGAATTATCACAGCAACCAGTCTGCCGGTCAGATACTGCTCTGATATCCTGGTTATCTTGTCTATCATTTCCCTTGATTCGTCTCTCTTATCAGGCTTGTGGAGGATCACAACAAAATCCTCATACTTTTCCCTGTGAAGCAGGAAGAGGAAAGTAAAAACCATGACAACCAGAGTTTTTCCCAGAAAACCAAATGTACCCTTTACAGCACCTGCAAGGAAACCAGCTCCACTATTCATTGCATCTGCGGCATGTTCCTTCACATTAATCATCTGCTTTTCAATACTGGCATCAAATTCCCTGTAAACCCAGCTTTGAATACTGATTACCAATTCATCAAATTCTGATTTAATTCTCGGGATATCCTGTATTACACTGATAATCTGAGAAGAAAGTAGCACGAGTACTGCAGAGATTACAACAATAATTATCAGCACGGATATTAATGATGAAAATACCCTTGGGAACCTCATTCCTTCAAGCCTGTTTGACAAAGGGGTCATGAGCATTGCCAGGAACCCTGCAAAAACGATAAGTATGAAAAATTCCCTGCCAAAATACAATATGGCACTTACCAGAATGATGAAAAATAGAATGTTAGTCAGGCGTTGAACACTGATAGGTCGTAACATATCTTTTGTCTTGAAAGTTGTTTAAATGATAAAAATTGGTCGCAGTGGATATATATTATTGAATACCCTTATTATCCAGTATTTTCTCGATTTCATCCATTACCTTGTTCATGGCATCAATGGCTTTATTAAAGGGTTCATTTGTTGTCATGTCGGCTCCTGCTGTTATCAGGAGATCAATAGGATATTCTGAACCGCCTGAAGCGAGGAATGTCTTATATTTTTTCAATGCTTCTTTATCACCGCTGAGGACTTTTTCTGCAAGGGCAATAGATGCGGTAAAAGAGGTACTGTACTTATAAACGTAAAAGTTTCTGTAAAAATGAGGGATAAAAGCCCACTCCATCTCAACATTTTTATCAACAACGCAAACTCCTTTGTCATGACCATAGTAAGTTTTCAAAATATCCATATATGTTTCAGAGAAAGTATCTCCTGTCATTGGCATTCCTTTTTCGACGGCTTCGTGTATCCTCAATTCGAATTCAGCGAACTGCGTCTGACGGAAAAGCGTTCCTTTGAAGGTATCGAGCCAGGTCATAAGCATAGACAGCCTTGTGTTATCATCCTTCACTTTTTTGATCATATAGTCGAAAAGCAGCACTTCATTGAAGGTTGATGCAACTTCTGCAACAAAAATCGGATAGCCCGACAATGGATAGGGCTGTGCATTATTGGAATAATAACTATGCATGGTATGCCCGAGCTCATGAGCCAGAGTACTCATATCCTGATATAAGTCGTTGTAATTGAGCAGTATGAAAGGGTGCAACTCTTTAAACATGCCATTTGAATAAGCGCCGGATTGTTTACCTGTAGTGGGATAAACATCAATCCACCTGCTGTCAATAGCTTTCCTGACTGTTGCAACATAATCATCACCAAGTGGTTTGACCGCTTCCAGTATAGTCGCTGCAGCCTCATCATATGTTTTTTTAAGATCCACTTCCCTTACAGCAGGTGCATACAGATCATAATATCTGAGAGTGTCAACTCCAAGCATACGCTTTTTTATATTCAGATACCGGTGAAATGCAGGAAGGTTCTTATTTACATTTTCTATCAGGTTAAGATAGACTGTTGTAGGTACACTGTCAGGATAAAGTGAAGCTTCGAGAGATGATTCGTAATAACGCGCTTTTGACTCAAACATCGATGCTTTTAATGAGCCATAAAGCATTTCACCATATGTTGCCTTGTAATTCTGCCAGTTATTCCAGAATGCGTCAAATACTAATTTTCTGTCTTCCCTTACCGGCACTGCACGATAACGGTTATAAGCCGATTGATTAACCTTTATTTTTTCACCCGTTGAGAGGGTGACTTCAGGTGAAGGCATTTCAGCATTTGAAAATGGATTATAAACGGAAGACGGTATTCCGGTGAGCAATTGCGAAAGCGCCATTATGCGTTCCTCAGGTTCGCTGAGTGAATGTTTCTTGAGACGGAATAGGTTTTCAAGATTCATGCGATAAGGTTTAAGGCCTTTTTCTGAGCTGATAAATTCATCGATAACGTTCCAGTCTGTGGCAAGTATTTCAGGATCGGAAAAAGCTGTCCTGGATGCGAATTCTGAAAAAATCTGCTGGAGCTCCTGAGTCATGCCGCTGTATTTCATGTTCCTTGTATCAAGATCGGAATTCATGCCGGCATAACCATACAATCTCTCAGCTTCTTTGTTGAGTTCAGTATTCAGTTCAAGGAAATGTAAAAGGTCTGATGCTGACTTTGTCAGTGTACCCCTGAATTTTTCCAGTTCTCCGAGGCGGGAAGCAAAAGCTTCTTTTGCCTTATTCCACTCTTCATCAGACTTGTAAATATCCGTAAGGTTCCATTTGTCTCTTTCAGCAACATCCTTCCGCGATTTTTGTCCGAAAGATGTTAATGAAATGGTTAAGGTGAAAATGAAGATTAGCGATCCGGAAAGTAAGTTGTATTTCATAAGCGTTTAAATTAATAATTATCAAAGATATAACGAGATTTAACCATTATCATATCCTTTGTGCACTTTGTGTTTCTCAGCTACTAAATACTCTTTTATGAAATTTTGTATCTATAAACCCCCTTTCCCGTTTCCCTCAGGGGGGCAAGCAAAGAGCATTCTACCTTAGGGTGAGCATTTTACGTTTAAATAATTTCTGAGTTAAAAAATATCCCTCTCATTGAAACACTCGTAAATAAAAACAGTCTTTAAGAACAAGACCAACCTATAGTCAGTAATTTATTAATAGTCTCCAGTACAATAATTACAAGTCTATACGTTGATTTATAATAAACTATTTACCTATATACAATTACTTCAATGGGACTGTTCAAAATATTCAGGAAAAAAAACGAAAATCAGGGTAAGAATACCGACAATCCGGTTGGAATAAACGACTTTTCAGGCGTAACCAATTATGCCGGCCAAAGCATTGAATCTGTTTCAGTGAGGTGTGAGGTGTGAGGAGTGAGGTGTGAGGTGTGAGGTGTGAGGTGTGAGGTGTGGGTGTGAGGTGTGAGGAGTGAGGAGTGAGGAGTGAGGTGTGAGGTGTGAGGTGTGAGGTGTGGGTGTGAGGTGTGAGGTGTGAGGTGTGGGTGTGAGGTGTGAGGTGTGAGGTGTGAGGAGTGAGGTGTGAGGAGTGAGGTGTGAGGTGTGAGGAGTGAGGAGTGAGGAGTGAGGCGTGAGGTGTGAGGTGTGAGGTGTGAGGTGTGAGGTGTGAGGTGTGAGGTGTGAGGCGTGAGGCGTGAGGCGTGAGGCGTGAGGCGTGAGGAATGAGGC
>JBBQJD010000107.1:0-12368 GCA_038325595.1 Bacteroidales bacterium
AGCTTTCCCAGCTCAGAAACTTTCCTATGAAAGTCCGAAGAAGGAACATTGTGAAACTAATTGCCGTAAAGTAATTAAGACTGATAGATGAAAAGACGTGATTTTATAAAAGTCTCCTCAGCAGCAGGTATAGTTGGGCTTGTGGGACCTGGTTACAATGCATTTGGAGGAAGGTATCCATCAGCTGCCGAAGGATTTGACCTTCATCCTTTCATTAAAGCACATCCGGAAGCAGTATTTATCAATCTGACTTCAGTAAAGGAAAAAACGGATGGACCGGCAATATCTCAGGCTGCAACCAAACTGGCCAGCGAGATGTTTGTTAAAACAAACGATGGAACCGGTTTTCCAAATACAACAAAAGTAAACTGTAAGCCAAACTGGACATGCAGCGGAAGAAACCAGGCTGGCTCGAACGATTCCCTGGGAATTACAACTGATCTTAATTACGTAGAAGGATTCCTTGTTGCAGTAAAGGAAAAAGGTCCGCAGGATTTCTACCTGAGAGAATGTGCCTGTCCTTCTTCGTGGACCGCCAAAGGCTATTATGCAATGGCTGAGAAGAATAATTTCAACCTAAGGGATCTGTCTTCAAAAGATTTCTGGGATCTTGAAGAAGGGGATCTGATATTCAAAAAAGTAGAAAACGGAGTGGTTTTTAAGGAAATAGGATTCATGGCTCCCATGAATGCCCCCGATACATTCCTTATTAATATAGCTAAGTTCAAAGCTCACCAGATGGGGATTACTGCTTCAATCAAAAACCTTCAGGGTATTACCGGCAGAAAATTTCACCAGTTCTGCGGAGGGCATTTTGATATTTTTAAATCGTATGATCCCCGTTATCACCAGTATTTCCAGCCCAATTATATGACAAAGATTGCCGAGCTTCATAAAAAACATATGGAAATGGGCATTCCAAGATGGAATACACTAATGGACAGACCTCCTTATGGTGGAGGACTATTTATGGAACAATGGGTTAACAGAATGCTTGACTCATTAAGTGCAACTCCGACAGCGATCAATATAGTGGAAGGCGTTTATGGCCGCGATGGCGACGGTTTTTCAGGCGGACCTCATGAAGGCAAAGCCGCTGATTACATGAGCAATAATGTGATTTTCGGAAAGGATCCGTTCAGAGTTGATATTATTACACACTGGCTTGCAGGACATGAACCGGGAAATTTCGGATTATTTCATATCGGAATAGAACGTGGCATGTCAAATGTTCTGGATCCGTTCGACATTCCTGTTTACCTCTGGGAAAACGGCCAGGCAAAGCTGGTAAAACTCGATTCTCTCACAAGGACACCTCTTCTTACGTATTATCTCAGGAAAAACAATGATGGACTGAATGAAGAGAAATATCACATGTGCGATGAGCCTTTTGATTACAGCGCATGGAAATCAGGGAAGATATCACACCTTGAAATACCTTCAATAAAGGGTCTTGGCGCTGATTCAGGCAACAACGTTGTAATGGAAGTTTCAGTTCCTGAGAAAGGTGATGTTTACGTCGATATCCTGAACAAGCATGGCGAAGTGGTGTGGCGTCTTCATGCAGATGATCTCGAACCCGGAAAACACCAGGTTGTATGGGACGGATTCTCTGAACCAGGTCTGTATAATGTTTATGTAAAAGGAATGGGTTGGGATGCCGAGCGTGAAATGGTTATTTATACATGAAAAGACGTGATTTTATAAAGGTTTCCTCTGCTGCAGGAATCCTTGGAGTAGCTGCTCCTGCTTATAATGCATTTGCCGGATCATCATCTGATGAAGGCTTTGATCTTCATCCTTTTATAAAAGAACATCCTGAAGCAGTATTTATTAATCTTACATCAGTTAAGGAGAAAACGGATGCAGCTGCAATATCAGAAGCTGCATTCAAGCTGGCCGGTGAGATGTTTGTTAAAACTACAGGAGGCAATGGTTATTCAAGTGCGACCAGGATTGCCTGCAAGCCAAACTGGACCTGCAACAATCCTGATAAAAAGGATCCTACTGCAAACCTTGGAATTACTACAGACCTGAATTTTATTGAAGGTTTTCTTAAGTCTGTTAATAATCTTCCCAACCGGGGTATATTTTTAAGGGAAAGCTCCTGTCCTTTTCTCTGGCCTGTCAACGGGTATACACAGATGGCTGAAAGGAATGGCTTTGATTTAAAGGATCTTACATCAAAAGATTATTGGGATCTTGGCGACAACCTGATTTTCAAACCAGTTGACGGAGTTGTTTTCAGGGAAGTTGCCTACATGAGTCCAATGAATGCTCCCGATGCTTTTCTTATCAATATAGCCAAATTCAAAGCCCATCAGATGGGCATTACTGCTTCGATTAAGAATCTGCAGGGAATAACAGGAAAGAGATTCAGCAACTTCTGCGGAGGCAGCATGGATGTCTTTAAGACTTATGATAAACGCTATCATAAGTTTTTTCAGCCCGACTACATGGCCAGGGTTGCCGAGCTTCATAAAAAGCATGTCAAAGCCGGTATTCCCAGATGGGATACACAAATGGACAGGCCTCCCTTTCACGGAGGTCTCTATATGGAACAATGGGTACAGAGGATGCTCGATTCGTTCAGCATAACCAAAACAGGGATAAATATCGTTGAAGGTGTGTACGGCCATGACGGAGATGGTTTTTCCGGCGGACCTCATAACGGAAAACCGATGGACTTCATGAGCAACAATGTGATATTTGGAAAAGATGCATTCCGTGTTGATATAATATCTCACTGGCTGGCAGGCCAAGAACCGGGAAATTTTGGTCTTTTCCACATCGGCATTGAGCGGGGACTGTCGAATGTCCTTGATCCTCATGTAATTCCTGTTTATTTGTGGGAAAATGGCAAAGCCACTAAAATCAATCTTGATTCTTTGAAAAGAACTCCATTGCTTACTGGTTATCTTGCCAGGGAAAACGAAGATAAGTACCACCTTTGCGATGAGCCGTTCGACTATAGTTCCTGGAAGAATGGTACTACATCGCAGTCAATACCTTCCATCAGAGCTCTTGGAACTGATGCAAATGAAAAGGTTGTGATGGAAGTAACCGTACCGCAGAAAGGTGATGTTTATGTGGACATCCTTAACAGTAACGGAGAGGTTGTATGGCGTTTGCTTGCCGATGATCTTGAGCCTGGCACACATCAGGTTGTCTGGGATGGTTTCTCCTCCCCGGGAATGTATAATATGTACGTGAAAGGAATGGGATGGGATGCCGAGAGGCAGATGGTAATCTACACCTGAAAGATATTCTTACTTTTATTATTGTTTATCGGTTGATGAGTTTATGGGTTGATTTTATACTGGTATCACTCTATCAACATATCAACCCATCAACGTATCAACATATCAACGTATCAACCTATCAATCTAAAAGAAAACTGGCCACCAATGTTAGCTGATGACCAGTTCCATTCTATTCCTTAGATTTTAAGCTCCTGAGCTCTAGATATAAGCTATGCAATCCATTTCAACAAGTGAATCGCCGGGAACTCCGCCTTTTGCAACTGCAATGGTGGAACGAACAGGAGGTACTTTACCGAACCTGCCTTTATAAACTTCGTTCATGCCTTTGTAATCAGCTATATCATTCAGATATACAGTTACTTTCAGAACTTTTTCCATTGATGATCCTGCCTTGACAAGTTCTTTTTCAAGTTCTTTTAGAACAATCTCAGTGTGAGCTGCAATTGTAAAAGGGGCTACATGTGCTCCTTTTCCTGCAATAAAAACGAGGTTTCCAAGTTTGGTTGAGCCAGAGAACAAAGGTGCGTCCTGGAAATTTGTTACATTCAGGGCCTCCTTTTCATCTTTAGAGACAGATTTTGCGCTGGCTGCTAAGCCTACTCCGGTTACACCTAAAGCTGTGGCAAATAATTTTTTTATTGCAGATCTTCTTTCTGTTTTCATTGTCGGTTTAATTAAGATTTAAGTACAAATTTATTAATTTTTGGAGAATCATGTGATTATCCATTTAAAAATTACTGATTTTTGAATTCTGTTGCTGCGATCCCATTCAGATCCCATACAATCCTGCCGGCACGGAAAGTCATTTCGGCTACCAGTTTATGAGTTCCTTTCATCTTATCACTGCCAATATCGGTAAATCCAAAGTCACCCTTGACAATGCTGAAAAGAGCAACATCAGCCTCTGATCCAACACTAAGATTTCCCAGTTCCGGCCTGTTGATAACTTTGGCAGGAATCCACGTCGATCTTAAAATGACCTCCTGAACAGAAAGCCCGAGTGCAAGAAATTTCGACATCAGATTGGCCATATCTTTCATTCCTCCGTTCATGCTGCCAGTATGCAGATCGGAACTGATTACATCGGCAATGAACCCTTGTTTTATTGATGGGACAGCCTGATTCCAGCGAAATGAACCACCTCCATGACCGACGTCAAAAATGATTCCTCTTTTCTGAGCGGCAAAAACCAGCGGTTTAACTTTCCCGTTTTCATCCACTACACATTCCCTGGCTCCGTTTAAATTTGCATAAGCGTGTGTAAAAATGTCTCCCGGACGAAGATGTTCCATGAACAGCTCTTCAATAGAAAGGGCAGGTTTACTGCCGCCAAAATCTATCATAACAGGAAGATGTGTAAGATTACCTGCCCTTACGGTACTATCTGTAGGACCCCATTCATGGCCTTCATAATGTGCCAGTTTGATTCCGACAATTTCAGCGGGATATTTTTGAGCACATGCTGCTGTCCTTCTTGCATCCATATCTTTTGTTGTCTGCTCAAACGGACCGCCTCTCATTCCTTCAGCTGCTATATTCAGGAAAGCAAGAACCCTTGTTTGTGAAATATCAATGGTCTGTTTCTTGAAGTCAGGAAATGATCTCCAGCCTGCGCTGCCTGCATCAACAAATGTGGTGACACCAGCCCTGAAAGAAAAAGCATCCGGGGCAACAGAGGATGGACCGTTCATTAAACCCTGATCTGTTTTTGTACCATAATATACATGTACATGCATATCGATCAGGCCGGGGGTAACATACAATCCTTTGGCATTAATAACTTTTTTTCCTTCTGCCGCATTGATATTTTTTGCAACCATAGCAATCCTTCCATCATTTATGGCAACATCCATAATAGCATCAATGTTGTTTTTGGGATCAATTACATGGCCTCCCTTTATTATTATGCTATAGGTTTGCCCCACGGCAAACCCACTCATCAGAGATAGTAAAATAAGACTTAATAATAATTTTCTCGTCATCGTTTACATTGTAAGGTTAAATTATTAAAATCAGCCCAGTACACTGGCTTTGGTCAGCTCTTCGAATAATCTCTTTGCTACAATTTTATCTTCACCATCCTGCATGTTCCAGGAAGTAATGGTAATACTGTTATCTTTTCCACCCATTACTTCGATTGATGGAGTTCCATTGCGCAATTTCATCATGAAATCATTCTTTGTAACTTTTACTCTGTTGTTATCCCATCCAACCAGAAGGGTAGGAGTACGGTTTGCTACCGGTGGTACCATTACAGTTGTAGTTACTCCGAGAATTTTTTTAACACCATTTTCCATCACTGCAATACGGTCTTCCCATGTTTTCCACAATTTGGCGTGATCGAGCTTGATGAACTTTTCCAGAGCAACATACATACCAATGATCTCTTCCTTGTTGACCTTCATTCCCCGTCCAATGTTTCCACCGCGTGGAGGAGCATTCAACCTTGCTGCTGCAATAAGATCTTTTCTTCCCATCAGAAGACCTGCACTCTGGGGACCGCGGAGACCCTTGCCCCCCGAAACGCATACCAGGTCAAATCCCATTTCATTATATTTCCACAGATTTTCCACAGGAGTAGCATCAGCAGCCATATCGATCATAGTCGGGATGCCTAGTTTTTTTCCAAGTGCAACCCATTCTTCATTACCGATTTTTCCATCCGGACCCGCATAATTCAGGAACCACATCATGGCTGTTTTTTCGCTTGCCAGCCTTTCAACATCAGCTGCAGTTTCAACCTCCACAATTGTTACTCCCGTATTTGTAAGTGCATGAACATATCCATGGTTGTGAGCCTTCTGGACCAAAACTTCGGATTTCAAACCGTCAAGATTCGGAAGCTTCTCTACTTTTTTCTGATCCACCCCGGTAAGTACACCGGCAGTACCAAGAACCAGTGCTGACCAGCATCCGGCAGTTACCATTGCAGATTCAGCATGGCATAATGAAGCGATCTTTTCGCCTACCTTATCCTGTACCTCATCAATCATTGCAAACTGATGGCTTGTTGATCTGATTGCATCCATGACTTCCGGCTGCATGAGGCAACCCGACATGGCAGTATATGTACCTGCAGCATTTATGAAGGTACGAATACCAAGTTCCTTGAATAAATTTCTTTCTATAGTAACTTTTTTTGGTGCTGACAAAATAGATTCAAGAGGAAGAGCGCCTCCAAGTAATACCCCCGATACAGGAAGTATTGATAAATTCTTAATTAATTCTCTGCGTTTCATTTCAGTGGTTATTAATTCTGATTAAATATATGCTATGCAATCCATTTCAACAAGTGAATCTCCGGGAACACCGCCTTTTGCAACTGCAACAGTTGAACGAACCGGAGGATTTTTTCCGAAACGTCCTTTGTATACTGCATTCATGCCCTGAAAATCAGCTATGTCATTAAGATATACATTCACTTTAAGCACTTTGTCCATTGACGATCCTGCCTTAATGAGAGCTTTTTCAAGTCCTGTAAGAACTATCTCGGTATGTGCTGCAATAGTGAAGGGCTCTTCATGAGCGCCTATTCCTGATAGAAACACCAGGTTCCCGAATTTGGTTGAACCTGAAAACATCGGGACATCCTGAACTGTAGTCACGTCAATTGATTCTTTCTCATCGGGAGTATTCTTTGCACTTGCTGCCATTGCAATTCCGGTCAGACCTACTACAGAGGCAAACATTTTCTTAATAACTGATCTTCTTTCTGTTTTCATGATTATTTATTTGTTTGATAAAAATTAGATTTGATTGGATGTACTGAATTTTATTTTTTGCCAACATTATATGCAACTCTGTTCCTTGGTGCAACAACAGGATTTGCAATGCCATTCAGGTCATAAACTATTCTTCCTGCCCTGATTGTCATCTCACATTCCAGTTTCTTGTCAGTTTCAAGTTTATGACCTGTATAATCGAACAATCCGAATTTGCCTTTTCTCATGTTAAGTATGGCGATATCCGCTTCAGATCCAACAGTCAGATGTCCGAGTTCTTCCCTTTTAATGATCTGGGCTGGTCTCCACGTACTTGCATTAATCACACTCTGCAGATCCATTCCCATGGCAAGGAATTTTGACATGGTTGTAATCATGTCCTTCATTGCACCATTCATGCTTCCAATATGAAGATCTGTGCTGATTGCATCGGGGTAGAAGCCATTTTTTATTGCCGGTATAGCCTGTGAATATGCAAGGCTGATTCCTCCATAACCAACGTCAAAAGTGATTCCCCTTTTTCGGGCATCCAATGCAACCGGCCTCACTTGTCCGGTTGAAACATCCACAATACTCTCCCTGCTTGAGCCCAGCTGGCCGAAGCAATGCGTGAATATATCACCGGGATTAAAAATCTGCATGAACAGTGTATCAAGTGACAAGGCAGGAGTAGCTCCTCCCAGATCGACCATGAAAGGCATATTGGAAATTTTTCCTGCTTCCACTCCGCGTTTAACTGGTGTCCAGTCATAACCATTATAATGCGCCAGCTTGATACCTACGATATCTTTTGAATTTTTCAATGCAAATTCACCAGTTATTTTTGCATCCATATCTTTCAGGTTCTGCTCAAATGGACCGCCTCTCATACCTTCTCCAACTATATTGAGAAATGCCAAAACTCTTGTCTGGGAAACATCAATAGTCTGCCTTTTGAAATCAGGGAATGTCCTCCATCCGGCGCATCCGGCATCAACAACTGTTGTAACACCAACGCGGAAGGTAAAGCCGTCGGGTGGGATTGAGTTCGGACCATTCATGTACTGCTGATCCATCTGAGTTCCCCCGTATACATGGACATGTATGTCAATGAGGCCGGGAGTAACATATAAGCCACGGGCATCCACTACCTGTACTGCTTCCTTTTCATTTACGTTTTTTGCTATCAGTGATATTTTCCCATCCTTTAAAGCAATATCCATAACTTCATTAATATTGTTTTTAGGATCGATAACATGACCTCCTTTTATAACAATACTATATGTTTGTGCCTTTAGAAGTCCAGTCATAATAAAACATATTAAAAAGAGCAATAAAAAGATTTTTCTCATTGTTTTGGATTTTATAGATTTTAATTTATTTTAGTTTATTTAATGCTGTACTTAATTGAGGGACAGTAATATACATTATTACTTCTGCATTTTCCATTCCCGCCCGGGTGTATCGGTACGAAAACTTTCAAGATTACCCTGATCCTGAAGAGTTACATATACTGTGCATCCGTCCTTGCCTCCAAATGCCACATTGGTCGGACTTTTGCCTGCAAGCTTTACTTCCTTTATAACTTTACCCTGTGGAGAAACGATTGCTACCTGTCCAACACCGAATCGTGCAATATACAGGTTTCCATTAACATCGCACCGCATGCCATCCATACCGCCATCTTTAAATTCTGTAAACAGCCTTTTATTGCTTACATCACCTTTCGATGAAAGATCGTAGGCCCATACCTGGCGGGATGCATTTACATACAGCGTTTTTTCATCGGGACTGACTTCAACACCGTTTGCGGTTCCAAGGCTGTCGAGGAGAGTGAATTTTCCATTCTTGTCAATCCGCCAGACACGTCCTTTACGGTTTTTCCAGTCAGGATCGCTTGCATATAGACGGTCCTTGCTGTCAATTGCTATATCGTTTGGCTGACTCATTGCCGGATTATGTGCAAATACGGTCAGTTTTTTCGATTTCATATTGACTTTGAGAATATTATGTTTGGTATAATCAGCGATTAACATATTACCCTTGCTGTCGAAACGAATACCATTTCCAATGCTTCCTTCAGGCAGATCAATAAAGACACTAAGTTTACCATCAGGAGAAATCTGGCCTATTGTACCCTGGCGTTCAAAATTAACGTAATACACTGTGCCACCTTTATCTACGGCAGGGCCTTCAACTCCGGTTGTGGAACTCTTTACCGGAGTAATGACAGTGGCTTTGAATAATTCACTTGTATTCTCCTGGGCAAAGAGTGAAAGTGAAAGACCTGTGAATAACAATGAATACTTAAGGGTGCGAATTGACATGTTTGAATCTGTTAGGCGTTAATAGGAAATGAAGTACTTGTCTGCTTAAATTTTTATTGCAGTTTAAGTTAACCGAAATTAGTACTGGCTAAATTAGTGAATTTACTGTAATAAGGTAAAAAATTAAGCTTTTTTAAGGTATCAACCCCCCAAGCCCCCAATTGGGGCTTTTAAGAGCTTTCGGCATCCGGATTATTATCTGAGGTACCTTCAACTTTTACTATTTTGTTTTTAAAGTAAGAACATTTGAACAATCGATTTAAGAATGAAGAATTTGCTGTTCTGTTTCGTTTGTTCTTCATTCCTTCGTCCCTTTTGTCCCTTCTTCCCTTCGTCCCATCGTCCCTTTGTCCCTTTTGTCCCTTCGTCCCTTCGTCTCTCCGTCCCTTCGTCTCTTTGTCCCTTTGTCCTCCCTTCGTCTGATGCATAGTATACAAGGACAACTTAATTTTTATATTTTTACATATTCAGAAACCATCCGCTATGAAAATCATTTCTTTAGATCAGGTTGAAAAAAATAAGGTCCAGATGCAAGGAGCGAAGGATGCATGGAAGCAGCTTCCACTGGGAAGCAATGACGGCACACCGGTCTATTCCTTCAGGGTATTTACGGTTGAACCGGGTGGAAATACACCTTACCACAGCCATCCCTTTGAACATATGAATTATGTGATTGAGGGAAAGGCCTTACTGATAGATGAGGAAGGAAATAAACATCCTTTGAATGAGGGTGATTTTGCCCTTGTCAAACCCGGTGAAAAGCATCAGTACCGGAATGAATCTCCGGACCAACAGTTCAGAATGATCTGCGGCGTTCCAAAGGAGTATGAATAATGTTAAGACAAAAGATAAAAGTAAAAAGATAAAAGTTGATACCAGGCCCACTTTTGTCTTGTGACTTTTGTCTTTTGTCTTTATAGGGCGTCCCTTCCTCCCTTCGTCTCTTAAATTTTTCGCCACCAGGGCACCAAGGCACCAAGGTTCACCAAGGCATCTTCGAAACCAGAAACTTCATCACATCTCTAACCTGGAACCTGGAATCTTGAATTTTGACCCAGCACCCAGCACCTGGCAACTATCTTCTCCCTCCATCTCACCATCAATCTTCCTTCACACCCCTTCATCCTCTTTAATTACACCTTCATCCGTTTTTCTTTTTAAATACGGAGTGTCAGTAATACTTTTGTTTCATCACAAATAGTATTTTTGAATAAAGAGTTTAAATAGCAATACCTTAACAAATGTGCTTCAATAATATTCATAGTTACTTTCCTTTCAGGCGGCTGCTTTCTCTATTGCTTGGATTGGTAATTCTTGTACAACTTATTGTTATAACATACAATCACCTCAGTGGTTATTATGTTCTTGCCGGTTATCAGCACTTTTTTCTTCGATTGCTCAGGGGATCGGTTCTGAGTCTTTCAGCCGGTTTTCTGATAGCCTACCCCGATCTTTATATAATCCGTTACCTGAATAGCCTTGCGCCATGGGGAAAAAGGGTACTGATGAGAATTTCATTGCAACTCAGCTTTGCTGTATTTATTTCCATAGTCATTTCTACTCTTATCACATTATTTGCAAACTGGTTGAAGCCATATACGGAGGATTTCACCGGGGTACTTATTAAAAATGCAATGATCTATGCTGTGGTCAATATCCTGCTGATGTCAATTCTTGAAGGATGGATTTACTACTCCGAAAGCAGTAGGGCAAGACAAATCGCGGAGAATCTGGAGGAAGAGCTCTCCCAGATCAGATTTGAAGTACTTAAGAGTCAGATCAATCCCCATTTCATGTTTAACAGTCTCAATGTGCTTTCGGGTTTAATAAATACAGATGTTGTCAAAGCACAATTGTTTATTGACGAGTTTTCTCAAATTTACAGATATGTACTTGAAACTATTGAACAGCCTGTTGTAACGCTCGATAAAGAGCTTGAATTTATGCGTTCGTACCTGTTCCTTCAGCAGATCCGGTATGGTGAAAACCTTACTTTCAACTTAAATATTCCTGCCGGGCTCCTTCAAATGGTTGTCCCGCCGCTTTCGCTGCAGGTCTTACTCGAAAATGCAATTAAACACAATATCGTAAATGAGTCAAAACCTCTTAAAATTGAAATATACAGTGAAGAAACTTACCTGATCGTAAAGAATAATATCCAGCCAAAAATCTCAGGTACATCAACCGGATTGGGACTCAGAAACCTGGTCAGGCGATATGCTTTGATAAGTAAAATGGAACCATCATTTCAGGTTGTGAACAATCATTATGTGGCAAAAATCCCATTAATAAAAATTGATTCAGATGAACGTAATTATAATTGAAGACGAAAGCATTGCCGCTGATAAGCTGGAGCATATGCTTAAGGAGGTGGATCCATCAATAATTGTTATGGCAAAAACGGGTTCTATTAAAGATTCTGTAAAATGGCTTTTTCAGAATACCGTTGATTTGATTTTTCTTGACATTCAGCTTTCCGATGGCATCAGTTTCAGCATTTTTGAGCAGGTTACCATTAATACTCCGGTTATTTTCACAACTGCTTATGACCAGTATGCGATAAAAGCATTTCAGGTCAATAGTATCGCTTATTTATTGAAACCAATCCGTAAGACCGATCTTGCTGAAAGTCTTAAAAAACTCCGGACGGTAAAATCAGCTTTCAGTATCGATTTTGATATGCTTCTTGCTAATATTCAGGGAAGAGAACCGGATTATAAGAATCGTTTTCTGATCCAGATCGGAGAAAAGATCAGAAAAATTGAAGTCTCGGAAATTGCATATTTCTATGTCCTCGGAAAAGGAGTTTACCTGCGAACTTTTCAGGGAAACAGCTATGCAGTTGAATACACACTTGATAAGCTTGAAACCATCATCAACCCATCAGCATTCTTCAGGATTAACAGAAAATACTTTGTGAACATGGATTCCATTGCAAATATGGTGGCATATTCCCGCGGGAGGGTGAAGCTGGATCTGAAACCAAACGCCGACGATGAGCTTGATACTGTGGTCAGTATTGATCGTTCAGCTGATTTCAGGAAGTGGCTTAACAGCTGAGGTATGTTTCAATCCCA
>JBBQJD010000108.1:0-12184 GCA_038325595.1 Bacteroidales bacterium
ACTTCTGCCCATGAGCCTTCCTGGTGAAATATATTACAGACTGCATTGAGATAGTTGGTTTTATACGACCATGCGAATTGCACTTTAGGATATCTGGTTTTGAATATCCTTGAGGCATTCTGGATATTACGTCTTATCTGCTTTTCTGAAAGCACAAAAAGAGGTGATCCGAACTCATTAATCAATGATTTCACAGGTATACCTTCAATATGAGTAAATGGCTCATATTCTGTCCTGGCACCAAATTTATTCATCAGACCGGTATTCATTTTTTTAATAACCGGGCGCTCATACTTTAACTTTTCCATAGTGCTGTTCATCTGGTAAATTTTTATAATTCTCCTGAACCTGAAAGTTTGTGAAACTCAGAAATATCGACTACCATATCCCACGAATACCTTATAAAGACCTTCCCTACTTCAAATTTTGTGAATGGCTCAACTTTTTGTCCAAGGGCCATTTTTACGAGTGCTGCAGGTTGGTTCTGACCTGCAGCTGCTGAAAGATATATCCATGCAGGGAAACGTGGATTTACCTCCATGATATAAGGTTTGTCATCGGAGGTAAGCATTACTTCAAGTTCACAACCGCCTCTCCAATTTGTTGCCTTTATAAACTTCACTGCCTGTTCAATAAGCATATCGTCGTCTATAGTTATTCCTGACCATGCTTTTCCCTTGTCTGTAATATATAGTTTACGCATAGGGATAGCGCTAATTGTGTTTCCCAAGCCATCACCCAGTGCTGCAATATTTACTTCAGTTCCGGATATAAATTCCTGAATTATCACAGGTAATCCCCACTTAGCCTGAAGCTTGTAAAATGCCTTCTCTGCCTGCTCAATTGTATTACAAATAACTGCATCGTAAAACTTACCTTTAACTACAAGTGGGAAATCAAACTCATCTGCAGCTTCAGATATTTCAGAGACTCTCGAGACAACTTTATCAGCAGGCATTAAAAGGTCATTTTTCTTTCCGAATGAAAAGAGATTTATTTTATCGCGGGCTTCAAACTCTTTCTGTTCCGGAAGAAATGTATTGATACCAATATTTCTGAGTTCTGAACTGAGCTTAATGAAGTTATAGAGTTCAGCATCGAAATTTGGAATCAGTAAATCAATATGTTCAATTTTGTTTATATATGATATCCGTGCAAAAAGAGCATCAGTTCCTGCTGAGGGATAAGGTATCTGGTATGTTTTATCAACAATGTTGTGCATATAAATTCCCGGTTCGAGCGATTCATAAGCAAGTCCGATTATTCTGACCTCATAATCTTCACATTCCCTTATAGCACGTATTACTGCTACACCAGGTCCCGGACTGTCAATTGCATTAAGGCCGGTAATGGCAACGACAATTTTATTCTTTTTGATATTAGTCATGATGGCTATTTATCTAAAAGATTATAATCTGTCAATTGGGAAAAGAAATCATCCAAATCTCTCTCAATCTGATTTTTTTCAGCATCATACTTTGATGAAAAATAATCAATGATCTCCTTTAGCAAAGCAAGTATTTCACTTCCGATATTATTTACCGAGAACGAATCGCCGGTACCAGGATTGAAGATTAATCCGGCTTCACTGGTAGCTATATTCTTTTTCAGTTTCATCAATGAGAATCTTTATAAATGAATATTAAATACAAAATTAGTTTCGGTTTTAGAGAATAAAAACCCTTATCGCCAGAAAAGCAATTA
The DNA here is from genome assembly GCA_038325595.1 of Bacteroidales bacterium. Taxonomy (GTDB): domain Bacteria; phylum Bacteroidota; class Bacteroidia; order Bacteroidales; family VadinHA17; genus LD21. The sequence continues at coordinate 1,705 of JBBQJD010000108.1, forward strand.
TTATAACCAGATAGTATGATTTTATCACTACAGCCTGAGAATTCCAGGATTATATTAGGTGTTTCATCTTCTCCGTCAGCCCTCAGATATAACGTGATATCTCACACTTAAGGTTGTAGCCGACTTGTGAATATGGAAGCTTTTTGTAAAGGAAGATTTACTTCCACTTATGAAAAATCCATAATAAAAAGGGAATAAGAAGTCTCTGTTTTTATATTTTCAAAAATGTTATTGTTTTCTAAGACAAGAGACTGATACAGCAAACAAATAGACCATACAAAGAATCAATATTGACATTCCGGTTGCCACAGAGCTTATTTCGCTAACTAACCCTACAATAAGTGGAATCACGGCTCCACCTGATATTGCCATCATCATCAGACCGGAAATTTCATTGCTTCGGGTTGGATATCTCTCCACAGTAATTGAAAATACCAGAGGGAATATATTTGCAACAGCCAGTCCGGTAACAAAAACAAGTCCCCATGCCATAAAAGGTGAAGAAATCAGAAGCATCACCACCAGCGACAATATTGCAAGTATAGATGTCCACATAAAAAATTTCCTGGAAGAGATCCTTGTCAGAAGAATTGCGCCGGCAAATGTGCCAAGCATACGTCCGAAGAAATATACGCTCCTGCCTGATTCTGCAGCCGTGGGATCGATACCGAATTGCTTCATAAGGAACTGACCTGAATTGGAATTGAATCCAACATCAATACCTACCACAAGAAAGATCGATAAAACCATCATAAGCACAAAGCCGTTTCCAAGGAGCCTGAATGAAGAGGAAAAAGTAGCCTTGACTTCTGTGTCTTTTTTCTCATCTATTTTAACAGCACCAAGCCATAACACTGAAATTATCGAGACAACTCCAAAAACAAGAAACAGAAGCTTCCAGTCGCCGAATTGTGCAGCCAGAACTGCTGCAAGCGGGGCTCCTATCATTGAGCCTATAGCTTTGATAAACTGTGAAAAGCTCAGAAAGCTGGAAGTCCGGTTAGCGGGTGCAATATCCACAAGTAACGGATTTGCTGAAACCTGGACAATTGTGTTTCCGATACCAAGCATTGCAAAACCGACCAGTACCATTTCAAAAGTATAAAAGAAATAAGGTATCAGAAGCCCTAATGCTGTCACACCCATACCGATGTTGAGCATCAACCTTTTGCCAAGACGCGATTGCAGCACTCCCACGGGCACTGAAAGAAGAAGAAACCACAGGAAAGCAGCTGAAGGAATAAGCTGTGCCAGTGTGGCGCTCAGGTTCATATCCTTGCTTACACGGTCAACGCCTATACCTACCAGGTCAACAAAGCTCATGACAAAAAATGCCATGAGAACCGGGAGTATTCTTTTTAAATTTACTTTTTGAGTATTCATGTTCAGTTAGATTTAGGTACAACTATTTAATTTTGGTGCTGTGTGCTGGAACCTGAAACTTTGAACCTGGAACCTTGAACCTTGAACCTGGAACCTGGAACCCGGAACCTGGAACCCGGAACCTGGAACCCGGAATAAATTACATCAATGGGAGAGCATGTTGTATCGATTTCCAGAATTCATCATCAAGCAGGTAAGCACTTCCGAGCAGGGCGGCATCTTCTTTCAGCTTTGAAAGAGCGACCCTGCAATGTGAATTTTCTTTTTTTAGCCTGTCCTCAAGGACAGATCCAAAGAGATTGTAAGCATGGGAAATATTTCCTCCGATAACCAGTATTTCAGCGCGGAATCCTTTCAGCCATGGAGCCAGAAATTCTCCCAGCTTGTCTCCGAAATCAGTGAAAAGCTTCGAGACTTCATGATCAGAGTCTGCCAGTGAAGCCATTTCCTTGACACCGATTAACTGTTTGCCTGTGAGATTTTTATATCTTCCCAGCAATCCACGGGTAGAGAAGTAATCATCAGCAATTCCATTCAGGTAAGGAAGGTGATAAACACATCCGATCTTAGGTACAAGCGGACCATCTACAATCGGGATTCTGTCAGCAATAAATGCAGATCCGAAACCTGTACCCAGTGTAATTGAAAGTGAGCGGTCCACTGAAGAAGCGCTGCCTGCCCATGCCTCTCCTACCGCAAAGGCTGATGCATCATTCATGAATCTTATCAGAAAATCATCAGGCACTTTAAGATTGGATGAAATAGCATTTGTAATATTTAAACCATAAAGACTTTCATATTTGGCAACACCTTTTATATAGCATATTCCTTTTACGTAATCAAATGGTCCGGGCATTGCAAAACCAATTCCCTTAACCTGCCTGCCATCGACATTTTTAATAACAGCCGAAAGCGCATCTGACCAGACTCCTATAATCATGTCCGCCGATGCTTTATTGTCTACTGGTCTTTCGGTAAGGGTCTCTCTCAGCAACTTACCTGAGGCAAGATCAATTGCCGCACATGTAATATGACTTCCGCCTATATCGGCTCCGATTGCAAGATTTTTCATATATTTTATATAAATGAAGAAGACTTGAATTTAATTAAGGTTAAAAGCGGGTTGAAAATATCTAATTTAGTTGTCAATGCAAAATTATCAGCTTTTCAAAAACACTAAATTATGGAGAATATATTCCTCATAAAGAAAATATTATGATTTTTTTCATAAAAATGAATATAGTGAAACTGTAAATTCGTGTGAATTTAAACAAACAATATGCCAAAGGTAACCAAAGAAGAGGCGCTTCTCTATCATAGCAGAGGGCGCAAAGGTAAAGTGGAAGTCATCCCAACCAAACCTTATTCAACCCAGTTCGATCTGAGCCTGGCTTACACACCGGGTGTTGCTTATCCGTGTCTTGAAATAAAAAATAATCACGAAGATGTTTACAAATATACTGCAAAGGGAAATCTTGTAGCTGTCATATCGAATGGTACAGCAGTGCTCGGGCTTGGCAACATCGGAGCAATGGCAGGAAAACCTGTGATGGAAGGAAAGGGCCTTCTATTCAAGGTGTTCGCCGACATCGACGTATTCGATATTGAAATTGATGAAATGGATCCTGCCAGACTTATTGATATATGTGCTGCAATTGCTCCCACTTTCGGAGGAATAAATCTTGAAGATATTAAAGCTCCTGAATGTTTCGAGGTGGAGGCAGCATTGAAAGCAAGGCTCAACATCCCAGTATTTCATGATGATCAGCATGGTACGGCCATTATCTCGGGAGCAGGACTTCTCAATGCCCTTGAAATTACAGGGAAAAAAATTGATGAAATAAAACTGGTCGTTTGCGGAGCAGGTGCGGCTGCAATATCCTGTTCGAGGCTTTACGTCTCACTCGGAGTGAAAAAAGAGAATATTGTGATGTGCGACAGCAAAGGACCAATCAACAGGAAGAGAAAGGATCTTAATATTTACAAGCAGGAATTTATAAGTGAGAGGGATGTTGATACTCTTACACAGGCATTGGTGGGAGCCGATATATTTCTCGGACTTTCGTCAGCCTGTGTTATGACCAGGGAAATGCTTGCCTCCATGGGCAGAAATCCCATTGTATTTGCGATGGCTAATCCCGATCCGGAGATCTCTTTTGAGGATGCAATGGCAACAAGGGATGATCTGATTTTTGCTACTGGCAGGTCAGATTATCCAAACCAGATAAATAATGTTCTTGGATTCCCCTTTATTTTCAGGGGTGCACTGGATGTAAGGGCTTCAACAATTAATGAGGAGATGAAACTTGCTGCATCAAAGGCTCTTGCACAGCTTGCGAAGGAACCGGTTCCGGCCTGTGTACTTAAGGCTTACAACCTTGAAAAGCTTGAATTCGGAAAAGATTATATTCTTCCCAAGCCGGTTGATCCCAGGCTAATATCACATGTTGCACCGGCAGTTGCCAGGGCAGCAATGGACAGCGGAGTTGCAAAATTTCATATTACCGACTGGGATGCATACAGGAAGAGTCTCGATCGAAGGCTGAGTGATCATATCAAAAAGGTTTCCGACTGCAACAATATGTAATATCATGAAATATTACTTATTTGAAGACTGTTCTTTTATATGCCAGTTTTTTTTCAAACATAAAAAGAATCAGGTCGGAGATTTCCTGCACGGTAAATGAACTGCGGTTTATAGTTGCATCGAACAGGTGATCAATAATTACAGTCTTCTTCTCAAGAAAAGTCTGGATCAGTGTAAACCTGTTTTTATCCGATTCAAGAATAAATTCCTCCGCAGTTTCAATGTCCATTTTGTTCTTCTTCATTATATTCTCAACTCTCCAGTAAAATGGAGCAATGAGCCTTATATGAAGCGAATTCTTTATTCCCTGTGCAATTGATACCCCGCCTCTGCCGATCAGAACAATATGCCCCGTTTTACATAATGAGAGCACTATATCCCTGACAGCTTTTTTTACCCTGAGATCACTTATGAACCCTCCTGAGAAAGCCATTATCATCTCCGAAATACTTGATAACTCATTCCCTTCATAGAAATTTTCAATACGCTGACTGTCAGTATTCAGTTCCTTTGCAATGGCATAGACAATTTCCTTATCGATCCATTTCCATTTTTTTGTGCCCCATGTCCGGTTAAGATCATCAACGAGATTTTGTGCTACCATGCGTGCGTCACATCCCGTAAGACGTGACAATGTAATAACGGGTCCATCTTCTACGGCAGGTTTATTCAGAATTGACTCCCGGTAACGTTCATCAAAATAATCAAATATTTTTTCCATTTTGTCTGCCTCTTTTTTGGTTAAAAATTCCGTTCAATGATCCCTAGGTTAAATGCCTGATTTTGGATTACTTACCTCGCATCAGGCACGAATGAGTCCGGAAAAATATCTCAGAATATTATTCCTGATAATTCAGGAATATAATATACAAAAAATAAATGAAACCGTGAAAAAAAAATTCATCTGGATACAAGCACATTTTTAATTATCTTGCAGATGTAATTACGCATATCCAAACAGGTTAATAAATTTAAAATCGTTATGAAAAAAATCTTTTTACCGATCATTGTATTTCTGATAGTTACAAGCTTCGCAGCACCCGGAAAAAAACAGTCGTTGTTTAATGGCAAGGACCTTAACGGGTGGAAAATATATGGAACTGAAAAATGGTATGTTGAAGATGGACTCCTTGTATGTGAAAGCGGTCCCAAAAAAGAATACGGATACCTTGCCACAGAGAAACATTACAAAAATTTTGATCTTACAGTGGAATTCCTTCAGGAGAGTAATGGTAACAGCGGTGTATTTTTCCGTTCAACGATCGAAGGTACCAAAATATCAGGCTGGCAGTGCGAAGTTGCCCCGAAAGATCATGATACAGGAGGAATATACGAATCGTATGGCAGGGGCTGGCTTAAACAGATCGAAGATGAAAAAGAAAATATCCTGAAGCCCGGTAAATGGAATAAACTGCGGCTTCGTGTTGAAGGAGATAAGGTACAGACATGGCTGAATGGCAAACCAATGGTGGATTTCAGCGACGAAAAGATAGGTAAGGGAAACGGTTCAATAGCTTTACAGATTCACGATGGCGGAGGAATAAAGGTAAAGTGGAGGAAGCTGATTGTGGAGGAAATCTAGAAAATTTAGTCTAAAGCCCTTGTTTGAAAATACTTCAATTGCCGTCGGTTGAAACCGACGGCAATTTTTATTTTTTATCCAGGGTATAGAAGCTGTATAAAATCTTCCAGCTGAATTCTTTCCCAGGCTCTACTTTAATTTTAATATAAGGCTCAGGACATGTTGTGGTTGCGCAGGACCAAAACACAAGCTTCAGCAAGGGTTGATCGCATGTAATTCTGACTCCCGTCCCGGCAATCCGGTTCTCAATACGGATGTCATAATCTTCAGCACTGCTTCCGAATCCTTCAAGACCGCTGCTAAACACCGTTTCGTCACTCTTGAGATTCCTGAGGAAAACGATTTTATTTCCCTTTGTTTCAGCAAGTTCACCGAATCCTCTTCCATCACCGGAAATATTATACGGAAATATTATCTCATAACCTGGTCCGACAGGTTGTTTATCCATGACAAAAAAATTATGGTCATAGACACTTGTTTCAATAGTCTTCTTTCCTGTATTTTTCAGAGTATGGGAAAGTACAAGCTCGGGCTTATCCTTAATGAGCTGTACTGTTTTTTCATACATGTAGGAATAGACCTTGTCATTCAGTTCATGTGTGAATTTTACCTGGTCAGGCTTTTTATCGACAGTCCATTTGCCATAATTTAATATCTCATACAGTCTGGCAAAGGCATATGGCTCGTTATCAGGCTTCTTCAATACACCTACTCCTATTTTAATAAAGCTTTCCCCCGGTTTGGTTTCAGGGAAATCCAGGGCAGTAAATTCCTCGACTGGACCCATTACAGACTCATGAACTTTTGGATCATATTTGCTGAACCACTGGCCAAAAAAATCGTGTCCTTCAAATTGAAGTTCAGGCATATTAGCTGACCAGTCAAACCTTGTTCCCTGATAATAGCCTTCCTTTGCATCAGGAAGATAAATCTTTGCTTTGATAATTCCGTTGCTTATCTCTGTCTGTGGAAATTTCAATAGTGGCATGGCTCCTATAGTTAATCCGGATAATAAGAAAATAAACTTTTTCATACATATATATTATGGTGTGATAATAGTACCGTCCCTTTTGCGTACCTGCCAGTTCGATTTAGTACTGATCGGATATTTTGCAGCCTCTTTTTCGTTTATATCCACACCTAAGCCAGGCACTTCGTTTACAGACATATATCCATTATTCATTGTCGGGCAACCTGAAAATACCGACTGTAATTTTTCAGAGAAGCTAACAGATTCCTGGATACCAAAATTCCATACGGCTAGATCCATATGGCAGTTTGCTGCATGACCAACAGGTGAAACATCACCTGGTCCGTGCCATGCTGTATTTACATTGAACCATTCACCAAGACGTGCTATTTTCATTGCAGGAGTAATTCCTCCGATCTGTGAAACATGCACCCTTATATAATCAAACCATTGATTAACCATAGGCATCTTGAATTCATTGATATTATTGAAAAGCTCACCCATGGCAATAGGCACGGAGGTGGCCATACGCAGCTGCTTAAACCACTCCATGTTCTCCGGTGAAAACGGATCTTCAATGAAAAAAGGATTATACTCTTCCAGCCTTTTGATCATGTTGATGGCATCAATAGGTGTAACACGCTCATGAATATCATGCAATAATTCTACCTCTTCACCGCAGACCTTGCGCACTGTTTCAAAGATTTTCGGAACTGAGTTCAGGTAAGCTCTCTGGTCCATGAACTGATCAGTTTCACCTCCAAAACCGGCAGCTTTAAAATCAGGCTGGTTTCCCAGGGTTCCAACGCCGCCATAACCTCCAAGCTGAATTCTTATATGCTTGAATCCCTGTGCCATAAATTTTTGCACGTCTGTGGCAACTTCCTCAGGAGTTCTGCCATTGGCATGTGTGTAGCAAGGAACAGCAAACCTTGATTTACCTCCAAGTAACTGATATACAGGCATCCTTGCACGTTTTCCCTTAATGTCCCATAAAGCCTCATCCAGTCCGCTGAGGGCATTATTAAGAACTGGTCCGTTGCGCCAGTAAGAGCTTATATATACTCCATGCCAGATATCTTCTATATTATCCACATCCTTTCCCACGCAGAATTCATTCAGGTATGTATTGACAGCAGGAATGACAACTGAAGCCCGTTGAGTGTATGTTGCGCAACCCAGACCATAAAGACCCGGCTCTGAAGTTTCAACTTTGACTACGATCAGGTTCGAACCTGCCGGTGCAGTAAGAATTGCTTTTACGCTCTTGATTGTGACAGGCGCCATACCTTTGGCATATGAGGGTTTTTCATATTTTTCCGCTCTTGCCTGAGGGCTGCCAAAGAGACCTAACAATCCGGCTGCTGATCCGGCAGCCATTATTTTCATAGCTTCACGACGGGTTGTCCCGGATTTTTTTTCTGGATTTTCCATGGTTTAGGGTGTCTTAAAAATTTGATTAGAGGTATATGTGAGAAACAAATATATTTAATTGTTTCCTTAAAACCTAGATTAACCAGCCTTGTGTACCGTCTAATTTTCTGCCTTAATTCCTTACCTGAGATTTTTTACAAGTGTATCAGGAATGGAAACCAGTTCAATCCCATTCTTATTTCCAAGGTTTTTCGAGTATTGCTTGTTTTGGGCATCATTCCAATGTTCATGCACTCCAAGACTTGGTAATGGTTTACCACTGTTATCCGGATCATATTTAATTCCTTCCGGCCAGTTTGATGAATCTGCAGCCTGGTGAAGGTAATCATCAACCCCGTTTATCTGGGGATGGTTTTCTGATCCGTTATTGGAGGCATCATGACTGTTCACACCGTTCCATTCTGTCCGCAGAAAATCATAACAAACCGACTCAAGTGCCACCTGATCCTGAGATACAAATATTGAGCTGCTCCAGTCGCCGTTAAACGGGGACATAAAATATTTCACAGGGCCTCTTGTTTCACTGGCACCTCCGCCGAATAATCCTTCAATTAAATACAGAACTGTATTCTGACCCAGGTATTTGCTGCCCATCAGGTCCACAAGAACACGGTATCTGTGGTATCCTGCATTAATGGGATCTTTGCTTCCGAGAGGTATTAAAAGGGCATAATGCAGGTGCATGGCGCTGTATCTGGCCTGCGATCCGAAATGATTCTTGGCTGTAAGCGTAATACCGGCCGCCATGTGCGGCTTAAGACAAGCTGTATTGATAAGATAATCAGCATTTTCAATAACATCATAAAGCTTATCTGCTTTTGTCTTGTCAGAATAGAAAAGAAGCTCAGCTGAAGTTTCTTTAATAAGGGTCCGGCCATACTTATCTGAAAATTTGCCAGTATAAACAACATCCGGGAATTCCTTTGACCATACCTCATAATTATGTCCGCATATATCAGTCATGGGATCACCTACTGTTATGTCCTTTTGCTCAACACCTGCTTCATTAACCAGCTCCCTTAATAATTCAAGAACAACATAAGGACCTGTTTCTGTAGCACCGAAAGTAGTTTTTCTTCTTTCCTCAGCTTTTTTCAGGGTTGTGGGATAATAGAAGCCTTTTCCCTTGTCCTCATCAGTTAAGCCTAATCTCGAAGTACCCTGATTTATTTTAATTAATATCTTCTCACCTTTATTATAACCTGAATCTGTATTCTTCTTCTTATGATTATGATATCGGAACAGAATATCCCAGGCTTCAGTTATAGATTTACCACCTGTAAGACTTACAAGGCTTTTCCGGATCATATTTTGTACCACCTCGCTGTTTGTATTGTCAGGCTTAAAGTACCAGTTCTGGGTATCGAAATTTGTGACACAGTTTTCATTGGTTGCTTCCGGGTCCCATGCCCAGACAACGCGTCCGGGATTTACTCCCATTGCTGTTCCCACGGGAGTATTTGACCCATCATCCGGACCTGTTTTCCCGGTGATGGCTGCATAAGTATTTTCTGTACCATGCGTAAGTGTGACAATCAGTCCACCGATTGCACATATCAAAAAAAGAGCTGTAGCGAGGTATCTGCCATGTGCAAGGCTTTGTTTCATTTTACGGAAAGCCAGTGTAATTCCGCCAAGGGAGAGAAGATAAACCACAAATCCTGACATAAAGGGAGCCGCGACCTGCATACAAGGGTAGGTGGCACGTGATGGCTTCGGTATCACTCTTATGAGAAACCAGGTAGTTGAAAATATTCCAAGCAGAAAAATTAAGAGTGTTGGAGGAATATTGTGAGATTTCAGCCAGCCCCTCATCTTTCCTGGGGTTAATTTCGATATGGTAAGATTAAACCTTCGGGCTTTTTTCATGGGATTTATCCTTGAGAAATATCTACAAATATAAATAAAGTCTAAATACAGTTAACCGCAAAGATAGACGTAATATAATCTTTGTGAAACTCTGTGAATCCTCTGTGAAACTCTGTGTAACTCTGTGAAACTCTGTGAAACTCTGTGAATCCTCTGTGAAACTCTGTGTAACTATAAATTTAAGATAAAATAAAGAATTAAGAAATAATATTTACTTCTGGAAAAAACTTTGCGTTCTTAGTTGTTAATCTGATTTTCTTTCACTAAAACACTTTAAAATCCCGGACATTTATGTAAATTAGGATGATCTATGATTTGAACAAATATTAAACCTAATCAGATAATATGTCAAAATCGAAAAAAATCAATCGTCGTGAATTCATCGGATCAGCAGCTGCTGCATCCCTTGCATTTACAATTATACCAAGGAATGTTCTTGGAGGTGAAGGTTATGTTGCCCCGAGTGATAAGCTTACTCTGGGCTACATAGGATGTGGCACCCAGGGATTAAGGGAAATGTGTTCACTGATTACCAATCCGGCACTGCAGATTGTAGCTGTCTGTGATCCCAACAAGTTCACTACTGATTATGTCGACTGGAGTCTGACAGGCATAAGAAACGAGATCCGTACTACACTTGGAGATAATTCATGGG
>JBBQJD010000109.1:0-12082 GCA_038325595.1 Bacteroidales bacterium
TCATTCTTGCCCTCTTCAGAGAAATATTGCGTGAACCCGGAGTACTCTTCTGGGGAATACTCTTTCCTATCCTGATGGCATTGGGACTCGGACTTGCTTTCACACAGAAAGCTGATATAATCAGGAAAGTCGCCATAGTAAGTAAATCAGAAGGATCAGATAACTCAACTCTCAGCGAATTTTTAAGATACTGTGAAAATAATAACAATAAGGAGAGAGAGCTATGGAGGTGGAAATACGTCACCAGCAATGAAAAACTGGGAAATTCTGTATTTCTTTTTTATGAAATGGAATGGGAAGAAGGCATTATACTTCTGAAAAGAGGGACAATAAACCTACTTCTGAGCGAAGCAAACGGATCGGTTGAATATCACTTTGATCCAATGAATACCGATGCAGAACTTACCTATCTGAAGCTAAGCAATATAATTGGGAAAGGTGAGACTATTCCGGTAACAGCAAACACCGAAATCAGGCCACTCACAGTAACCGGCACCAGGTATATAGATTTTCTTGTTCCCGGACTGATAACCATGGGTGTAATGATGTCATCGATGTGGGGGATCAGTTACGGGATTATTGAAAAGCGATCGAAGAAATTATTAAGAAGGCTGGTTGCCACTCCGATGAAAAAATCACATTTCCTTATAGCTCTTATCACAGTAAGGGTGATAATGAATTTAATAGAATCAGGTATACTCCTCGTGTTTGCAATTCTTGTATTCAATCTGGAAATACAGGGCGATATTTCAGCCCTTATTCTGATGTTTCTTGCCGGAAACATTGCATTTGCAGGTTTAGCTGTTTTTGTATCATCACACACATCAAACACCGAAGTAGGCAATGGACTCATCAATTTTGTGGTTTTCCCGATGATGATACTTTCGGGTATATTTTTCAGCTATCAGAATTTCCCGGAATGGAGTCTTCCGGTTATCAGGAACCTTCCTCTGACAACATTAACTGACGGTATCAGGAGCATTTTCAATGAAGGAGCCGGTTATCGTGAAGTGACGATGCCTATTCTTGAACTGATGGCTATAGGAGTGGTATTTTTTTCAGCAGGACTGAAGATTTTCAAGTGGCATTAAATAATGTTTATACGTTGATGCGTTGTTGCATTGATAGGTTTATGCGTTTATGCGTAAAATAGTGCGGATGCCTGTCCCATGTTTTCAACTTTTCAACCTATCAACTTTTCAACTACCCTTAAGACAACCTCTCCCCAAACCTCTCTCCCGGAGTGAGAGGGGCTAAGAAAAACCAGCAGATTTTTGCAGTTTCGAGTAGTGTACAAAGAAGCTTCAAAAAGGGGGAGATGGGGTTGAAGTGGTTGAATTCTTCAACTTTTCAACTTTTCAACTTTTCAACTTTTCAACATATCAAATGTCAAGACTTAAAGACGGGCATCCAAAGCTTCTCCCCAAACGTCGGTACTTTTTAATAAAATCCGTACTTACATAGTCTGCTCCATGGATTACAATTGCCCTGCTGCGGGCATTGTTGTTGAAATCCTTGTCCATCCCGTCTATATATAATGAAAGGCCATGCATTCCTGTATAGGTTTCGCCAGTTACAAAATATACCATCAGTAATTCTACTTGCTTCCTTGTCAGATCCTCTGCTTTCCACTGAAATGCTTTTTGGTTCCTGAATGGTGCCTGAGAGCAGAAATAATAAACTTAATATTATCTTAAAGGTCATGTTTTGGTCTCATCTTATGATTCGCAAATTATCCTTAACGACAATTTTTAACGAATATTGCATTGCCATATGCCAGATGATCAAGAATCATGCCATACACCACCCTCCTTATGTGCCTATATATCAAGGTGATGAATTTAAAAGTGATATAGATTTTCTATCAATATCATAAATATCTCTCCTGAACTGAAGCTTATAATTATTATCGACCCATGCGGTCTTGTACATAAAGTGAACCAGTACTTTTTTTTCAAGGATTACAACTTCAGTTTCTTCAGATATAAGAATATTCTGGATTTCCTGTGGCTCTAATTGTCCCTCAAGAAGGATCTTTGCCAGTTCAACAGGTTTTTCCAACCGTATGCAACCATGGCTGAAATCTCTTTTTTCATATTGAAAGTCTTCATCTGCGGGAATGTCGTGCAGGTAAATACTGTAATTGTTCGGGAACATGAACTTAATTCTGCCGAGTGCATTATCGTAACCTGGTTTCTGGATAATACTGAAAGGGAAATCATCCGGTGTGATCTCAGACCAATCCACTTCACCGGGGTTCACAGTATCGGTACTTTCATAAGTTCCTCTTAATAATACATAATTATTCCTGGTCAGATAAGTTGTATCTGATTTTATAATCGGAAGCATTTCTTCGGTGGCTATGCTGTAAGGGATATTCCAGTCTGGATTAAAGACTATATAACTCATTGTATCTTTCAATACCGGGGTATAATTTTCAATTTTGCCGACAACGACATTCATCGTAAGCTTAAGTTTATCATTTTCATAATATTCAAGAAAATATCCGGGAATGTTGACAATAATGTATCTTCTACCCAGATTGGAGGGCAGAAACCTGATCCTGTCGATATTTACAAGGAGCTGGTTTAAACTGTGTTCCAGCGGCACATTCATTTCATTAAGTGTCATATTCCCGACAAGTCCATCGGCTTTCAATCCATGACGCTCCTGGAACTGTTTTACGGCATATTCAAGCCGCTGGTCGAAAACAGCAGATTCCATATATTCCGTTTCAGGCGGAATTAAATCGCCCGAAGCCTGGAGAAACACCTTTAAATCAAGCACATATTCACTACTGTCATCGGGTCTCAATAAAGGAAAATAGCCAGGTAAGATCCATTCTTCCTTATTAATTCCTGACATATAATTATACGCATCCAACAGCTTGTAATAGCTCTCATGATAAGGCCCAAGCTTATACAGGTATTCATGAATTGAATTATTTTCAAGCGCCTCCCCAAGGTATTCAGGAAGATTTACTTTCTTCGGATAAATTTCCCATACAATCCCAAGTGAATCCGGAGTAATAATTCCTGTTAATAACTCAGTTGTATATTTCAGGAATGCCTCGCTTAACAGCACATCTGTCTTTGCAGCCTGCGAATATAGAGTTATATAATTATCGGAATCAGGATTAAGCAAGTCTTTATCGATCTCAAAGATCGAGTAATTTTCAGTTTTTAAACCCTGATGAATTGAGCTTTTCAATTCATCCAGAAGCACATATGCATTTTTGCTGAGTTTTCCATTATCGATCCATGCAAGTTTATAATTCCTGCTTTCATAAAAAATATTAACCTCCCTGGCAACGTATGAGGAGTCAATTTCATTTAAGTAATCATTTACCTGTACATCACTCCAATCGACAACTTGCTCATTTTCTGAATGTTTATTTTCTGATTTTTTGTTCTCTCCCTTTTGCTTTTCAGTTACATTTCTGCAGGCTGAAATTATTAGAAATGCACATAAAAAGCTGACAAACAGATATTTTACTCTCATTCTTTCTCCTCTACAATGTTCTCATAAAAAAATCCCTACAATAGTTATTACAATTGATCGTAGAAATTGTTTAGAAACCTGAATATGTGCAGTACTTGACAAAATAGTGCTCCCCCAACTAGAAAAATCACTATATTCACAAACTCAGAATTATAAAAATGTCAGAACATATAAGGACAGCACTGATAATTGATGATGAACCTGCTATCTGCTTCTTACTGGAACAGATACTGAAGATGAAGAAGATTAAATCTTTCAAGGCTGAATCAATTAAAGCTGCCAGAGTTTTGCTTACTCAGTTAAGTCCCGATATAATTTTCGTTGATCACAGGCTTCCTGACGGCTTCGGGCTGCATTTTATACCTGCAATGAAAAAACTTTGCCCTGATACCAAAATTGTAGCCATGACTGCCCAGGAATTCTTTGATAAGGATATAATAGATTCTTTCGGCGCTGACTACTTCCTGGCAAAACCTTTTGCAATCAATATAGTACAAAACCTGATAGATAGTTTTTACAATAAATATAATCTTATTTAATTTCAATCTACGATGCTCAGAAATCTAAAAATCGGCACACGATTGATAATCGGGTTTATCCTGGTTCTTGCCTTTTCAATCACAACAAGTATTCTGGCTGTATTGGAAATCAACAATATTTTCACTGATACAAAAAATCTTTATGAACAGCCTTATCTGATAAGCAATAATCTGAGAGATATAAAAATCAACGCGCTGAATATCAGGAGATTCATGCTCGACATTATTATACTTAATGATAAACAGGAGATTAATTTGGTTGTCAATGAAATCGATAGGGAAGAAAAACTTGCAGTTGAAAAGTTTGAACTTGTCAGAGATATTTACTTTGAGGACAAAAATGATATAGATGATGCCTACACTTTCTTTCTGGATTACAAAAAAATAAGAGATGATATAATCGATCTTAAACTGGCTGGGGGTACAAATGCTGTTGTGGAGATTATGGCTGACAGAAACAGGAAATACTTCAGTGAATTATTCGGAAAAATGCAAACTGCCCTCGATAATACAGAAAAGGGAGCAAATGATTATTTCCGCAGTGCTCAGGAAACAAAAGATAGTGTTACAAGATTTCTTTTTTCCCTGATTGTGATTATGGTACTGGCCAGTCTGGTTATTGCTTATTTCATCACACGGAGCATTACAAATCCTTTATCAGCAATCGTAAATAATATACGTGAAATTGCTTTCGGAAATCTGAGCAACAAAAGGCTTCATGAAAGTGAAGATGAAATCGGCCAGTTGGCAGCATCATATAATAATATGCAGGAGGATCTCTATCAGAAAGCAACTGTTGCATTCAGGATAGCTAAAGGGGATTTTTCTGCTCACATTATTCCAAAGGGAGATAAAGACATTGTTGCTGAATCAGTCAATATGATAGCCTCCAATTTCGATCTCGTGGTAAAACAAGCTCAGAGAGTAGCAAATGGAGATTTTGATTCTGACATATCGATATCCATGGATAACCCTTTAATGACAGTTCTTTCACAAATGCTTACCAGTCTGAAGGAAGTTGTTGCAAAAGCAAAGCAGGTAGCGGAAGGTGATTATTCAGGGGAAATCGTTCCCAAGTCACAATCTGATGAACTTGCATATTCAATAAATAAAATGACCAAAGCTCTCCGGATTGCAACCGAAATAAACTACAGGCAAGACCGGTTAAAAACAGCACAGAATGAACTAAATGAGAGCATGAGAGGCGATCTGGAGCCTGGGGTTATGGCAGGCAATATTATATCATACCTTGCATCTTTCACAAATTCTCAGGTTGGTGCATTGTATATATACAACGATGAGAACAGCTTATTTCAGATTACAAAAGCATTTGCCCTCGATGAACAGAAACTCACCGGAAGCTATAAAGCAGGAGAAGGCATCCTCGGGCAGGCAGCAATTGAAAAAAGAATTGCAATATTAAGGGATCTGCCTGAAGACTACTTAAGAATTACATCCGGGATTATCGATGCCAAACCCAGAAACATCCTTGTGACACCGTGCATATTTAATAATAAAACAATTGTAATAATAGAACTCGGATCAGTTACTGATTATACTGATGAAAGTGTTAATTTTCTTGAATTGGTGTCAGAAAACATTGCCATTTCCGTTCTGTCATCCCTTAACAGGATTAAACTGACTAACCTACTGGAAATAACAACAACGCAGGCAGAAGAACTTCAGGTTCAGCAGGAAGAATTAAGAGAGATCAACGAAGAACTGGAGACACAGGCATCAGCTTTGAAAAAATCAGAAGAATATCTTCAGGCACAGCAAGAGGAACTGAAAATATCAAATGAGGAGCTTGAAGAGAATACCAGGCGGCTTGAAGATCATAAAATTCAGATGGAGAAGCAGAATAAGGATCTTGAAAATGCAAGGATAGAACTGGAGAAAAAAGCCTCAGAGCTGGAAACTACAAACAGGTATAAGTCTGAATTTCTTGCAAATATGAGTCATGAATTGAGGACACCTCTTAACAGTCTTTTGATACTGGCTCAAAACCTTATGGAGAATAAGGAACATAATCTTAATGAACAGCAGATTGAATCTGCCTCAATCATTTTCACTAGTGGAAACGATCTTGTAAACCTGATTAATGACATACTCGATTTATCGAAAATTGAATCAGGAAAGATGAATATTACATATGCTTCATATCCTCTTACCAAAATAGAATCTGCTGTTTCCAGCTATTTCGGGCATATAATTAAAGAAAAAAAGCTTGATTTTAAGATCACAATTGATGATGATCTCCAATCACATATCATAACAGATGAGCAAAGACTGAATCAGATTCTGCGCAATCTGATGTCAAATGCAATAAAATTTACTGAAAAGGGAGGCATTCATATCAGGGTTTTCCGACCTGATAAGAGCACTGACCTTAGCAGTAAACTTAATGGTCATGATTCATTTGCAATATCGGTAAAGGATACAGGAGTTGGTATTCCAAAAGAAAAACAACTGGAGATCTTTGAGGCTTTTCAACAGGCTGATGGGAGTATTTCCAGAAAATATGGTGGAACCGGACTCGGGCTCTCCATAACCCGCGAACTTGTCAAATTATTGGGGGGTGAAATCAGGCTTAGCAGTGAACCGGGAATTGGTTCAGAATTCACAATTTACCTTCCGGTTGATTCAAAGTCTTTGAATCCTGAACCAGTTATCAAAGAAACTTCAATAGCTCCTGTCACTTTATTTAGAAAGAGCAAATCTGTAACAATTACCGATGACCGCCTGACACTGAGTAAGGATAAAACCAGCATTCTGATTATCGAGGATGATATCAATTTTGCAAAAATGCTTATTAAAACATGCACTCAAAAAGGTATCAGCTTTTTGTTTGCTGATTCCGGGGAAGAAGGAATTGAACTTGCAAAAAAATACCTTCCCAAAGGAATTATCCTCGATATAATGCTCCCTGAAATGAATGGATGGGAAGTTCTGGAACATCTGAAGAGTTTTCCTGAAACCCGTCACATCCCGGTTCATATTATCTCAATGATGGAGGAAAGCATCGTAGCACATACAAAAGGTATATTTGGTTATCTGACTAAACCAGTAACAAAAGTCGGACTTGATTCAGCATTTAATGATTTGCAATCCTATATTAACAGGAAGATTAAAAAATTGCTGATTATTGAAGATGATGAAGTTCTGAGAAATAGCACAAAACTGCTGCTGGAAGGTAAGGATATTCATATAACCGAATGTGGTACTGCCAAAAGCGCCTTTGAAAATATACAATCCATACAATTTGATTGTATTGTACTGGATCTGGGGCTGCCTGACAAATCCGGAATTGAACTGCTCAAAGACCTTAATGAGCAAAACATAAATATCCCTCCTGTTGTTATATATACAGGTAGAGAGATAAGCCGTGAAGAAGATTATCAGTTGCAGCAATACACACGGAATATAATAATTAAAGGAGCAAAATCAGAAGAAAGGTTGCTGGATGAAACTTCACTTTTCCTGCACAGGGTAATTGACGAAATGCCCGAGCGCCAGAAGAAGATGATGGTAAAACTTTACAATAAAGATGAAGTGTTTCGTGACAGAACCATTCTTCTGGTAGATGATGATATGAGGAATGTTTTTGCCCTAACCCAGGTTCTCGAATCAAACCACATGAAAGTACACATTGCAACTAATGGTAAAAAAGCTGTTGAACTTCTTGATGAGCATGAAAATATCAATCTTATATTGATGGATATCATGATGCCGGTGATGAATGGCTATGAAGCTATAACGCAGATCAGAAAGCATAATAAATACAGCTGTGTTCCAATAATTGCGCTCACCGCAAAGGCAATGAAAGAGGATCGCGAAAAATCTATTGCAGCAGGGGCAAATGATTATCTGTCAAAGCCTGTGGATATTAATAAGCTATTTAATATAATGCGCATCTGGTTATATCAATGAAAAAAGTACTGGTAGTAGATGACAGGCTTGAGAATATAATTGCTCTTGAGATCCTCCTAAAGAAAAGCGATCTTTCAATTATCAGGGCAACCTCAGGAAATGAGGCACTGGCATTAACTCTTGAACATGAGTTTGCATTAGCCCTGATTGATGTTCAGATGCCCGATATGGATGGATTTGAAACAGTAAAGCTTATGAGGAAGGTAGAACGGACCAGGCATCTTCCAATTATCTTTTTGTCAGCCATTTATTCTGAAGATCACTACAAGATACAGGGTATCGAGGCAGGAGCAGTTGACTTTATAACCAAACCATTTCAGCCTCGCATCTTACTTGGGAAGGTTAAAATATTTCTTGAATTGTATGAGAATAAAAAGAAACTCGAAAAAGAAATTGAACATCGTATCAGGACTGAAGCTTTCTTACGTGAAACTGAAACACGGTTATTAGAAGCCAAGAAAAAAGCTGAAGAATCGGACATGCTAAAGACGGCATTTCTTGCCAATATGAGTCATGA
The DNA here is from genome assembly GCA_038325595.1 of Bacteroidales bacterium. Classification (GTDB taxonomy): domain Bacteria; phylum Bacteroidota; class Bacteroidia; order Bacteroidales; family VadinHA17; genus LD21. Next base: position 8,488 of record JBBQJD010000109.1, read on the forward strand.
AATAAGAACACCGCTTACTTTACTGCTAGGGTTCGCAGGATTATTAGCCGATTCCCCCTGTGATGAAGCAACCAAAAAAAAGTACTCCACCATTATTCATAAAAGCAGTGATAGTTTAACAAATATTATTAACGATATTCTGGATGTAGCAAAAATTGAATCAGGTCAGTTCAATGTCAATACCAAAAAAACTGATATTAATATTTTGCTCAATGAATTATATGTTTCGTTTCAGGCAATTCTGAAAGGAAATGAAAAAACGCAGGTTACCCTGAAACTAATGGTTCCTGCCGAACCAGTAAAGGACTTTATTACTGATGAGAACAGGATTAAACAAGTACTGACTAACTTACTGAATAATGCCATTAAGTTTACGGAGGCTGGAAGCATTGAATTTGGTTACAGAACATTAAAGAACGGCCTTAGATTCTTTGTAAAAGATACCGGAGTTGGATTACCTGCTGAAAAATATGACCTCATTTTTGAACGTTTCCAAAAACTTGATAACCCAAATATATATAATTCATCAGGAGCAGGTTTAGGGTTATCTATAGCAAAAAAAATAATTGAGCTGCTCAATGGAACAATACATGTTACATCTCAGGTTAATTCCGGCTCGGAATTTACTTTCTATCTGCCTTACCTGAGCAGTAACGAATTGAAATCACCTAATTTAAGACTGGAACCCTTAAATCGGGGAAAAATAAACTGGACGTCCAAAAATATCCTTATAGTTGAAGATGATTCTCCTACATATCAGTTACTCGAATCAATGCTCGCAAATACAGGAGTAAAACTGAATTGGGCTAAGAACGGAAAAGAAGCTGTCGAGATTTACCTGAAGGATCAGTGCTATAATCTGGTACTGATGGACATTAACATGCCTGCCGTGACCTGGGTTGAAGCATTTATAGAACTCAGAAAGATCAATGTTAAATTGCCAATTATAGCACATACGGCTCATGCTATGGTTGATGAAAAGCAGCACCTGGAAAGTATCGGGTTCGATGGCCTGATTACCAAGCCAATCGTTATGGAAGAGTTACTAAGCTTACTAAACCCATTTTTAAGTTAGTTATATGCTGGCGGAAAATGAGCATCAATCTAAAAAGATTGAAATTCAATTTTTATTGGAAGCTATTTATCTTAAATACGGTTATGATTTTAGAAATTATTCCGGCAATCATGTGGAGCGCCGCCTCATGAACAGATTATTCCAAAGTAATCTTTCTTCACTCGCCGATATGAAAGATAAGCTGTTAAATGATACTGACTTTTTTCACAGCCTGCTGATGGATCTGTCTGTCAATGTAACAGAGATGTTCCGTGATCCTCAATTTTTTGTTCTCATGAGAGAAAAGATTATACCATTACTCAGGACATACCCCTATATTAAAATCTGGCATGCGGGATGTTCAACCGGAGAAGAAGTATATTCAATGGCAATGATTCTGAAAGAGGAAAACCTGCTTGAAAGAAGCACTCTCTATGCCACGGATTTTAATCAGATTGCACTGAATACCGCTTCCAAAGCAATTTATCCTCTTGATAAGATACAGCAATATAACCTGAATTATCATAAAGCAAAAGGAAAAGCTTCATTCTCTGATTATTTCAACGTAAGTTATAATGCTGCAAAAATAAAAAGTCAGTTAAAAAAAAATATTGTTTTTTCAGATCATAATCTTGTTACAGATGGGGTATTTGGTGAAATGAATATAATTTTTTGCCGAAACGTACTTATTTATTTTGATCGTATACTGCAGGATCATGTTTATAAGTTATTTATTGATAGTTTAATAAATGGCGGAATTCTTTGTCTGGGTACAAAAGAAACAATGATTGTTTCAAACCATAAAGCTGATTTTAATCTCATCTACCCGAATATCTACAAGAAGAAATTATACCGCGAATCAATATGACAAGCCCCTTATGTTTCCACAAAATAATCATCAGCTGAGAAACGGTTAAAGTTCCGCATGGCAAAATATGTTATCTGGAACATAGCTGAATCAGCCTCATTTTACAGCAAAGTATTTGGCTGGATTGTCAGAATCAGAAGTGATGGTTCCATAGCTTTTGATGATGTGCCCAACGGAGTATAGGATCGATAACAATCAATGGCGGAAAAATCGTTGAAACCATCAGTGGTACTGCCCCGGAATTTACTGCAACGTTCAGTGATCCTTCAGGTAATATTTTTGGGATATCAAAGGAATAATACTATTCCCGGTATTAGATTGATAATGATTTGTTTCCCTACATTGGTAGCTTTAGCTAAAAATTTACCATTTAAGGTTTTTAAGTCTATCCATCGCATTCAAAACGTTTTCATTGGTGGCAAATGAAGAGAATCGGAAATAACCTTCCCCTGAAGGACCGAAACCTGATCCGGGAGTACCAACCACATAAGCTTCATTGAGCAATTTATCAAACAGCTCCCATGACTTGATTTCCCTTCCTGAATGTACCCATACATAGGGGGCATTTACTCCTCCAAATACCTTAAATCCCAGTTTGGCAAGACTTTCACGAAGGATTTTAGCATTGTTCATATAGTAACTGATTGTAGCTTTTACTTCTTTTTTCCCTTCAGGCGTAAAAATAGCCGCTGCTGCTTTCTGGACAGGGTACGAAACACCGTTAAATTTTGTGGTATGCCTTCTGAACCATAGGCTATGGAGTGATTTTAACGCTCCATCCGAAGTTGAAGCTAAAACATCTTTTGGGATAACGGTATATGCACAGCGGGTCCCTGTAAATCCTGCTGTTTTTGAAAAACTGCGGAATTCTATAGCTACCTCTCTGGCTCCTTCTATTTCATAAATGGAATGCGGAATCTCCGGGTCGGAGATATAAGCCTCATAAGCTGAATCATAAAGTATGACAGCTTTATTCTTAATAGCATAATCGACCCATTTTTTCAGTTCAGGCTTGCCGGCTGTTGTCCCTGTCGGATTATTTGGATAACAGAGAAAAACGATGTCCACTTTCTGTTTCGGAATTTCCGGAATAAAGCCATTTTCAGCATTACATGGAAGGTACACAAGGCCATTGTAGTAGCCATTTCCCATATATTCACCGGTACGGCCAGCCATAACGCTGGTATCTACATATACAGGGTATACAGGGTCTTGCATTGCAATGACATTATTCAGCCCAAAGATCTCCAGAATATTGCCGGTATCACATTTTGACCCATCTGAAACAAAAATTTCATCAGCATGTATATCCGCTCCGCGATCGTGATAGTCATTTTTCGCAATGGCCTCACGCAAAAAATCGTAGCCTTGTTCGGGACCATACCCTTTAAATGTTCCGGCTTTTGACATCTCTTCAACACCTTCATGAAAAGCACGGACGACAGAAGGTACAAGTGGCTGTGTTACATCACCTATTCCCATTCTGATGATATCGGCATGAGGGTGTTCGTTCTGAAATTCACGAACACGACGCCCTATTTCAGGAAACAGGTATCCGGCCTGAAGCTTAAAATAATTTTCGTTTATCTGTGCCATTTTTATATTTTAGCCGCAAATATATCAAAGTAACCATTCTCCATGAAACAATGAATTGCATTTATTTAAAAAAATCA
>JBBQJD010000110.1:0-12007 GCA_038325595.1 Bacteroidales bacterium
TTTATTTCATCATCGGGAACAGGGGTGACCAGATAATCGATAGGCTCCGAGTAGTCGATATCTTTATGAAAAGCCAACTGTTGACGGAACAATTTTTCAGAATATTGCTGCCCAAAATTCATATCGGCCTCTTTACTTATCTCTTCAATAGAAAAATGATCTTTCAAAATAAAATAGAGATCGACATAATCTTTCCATTTTGCCCTTCGTCCTAAAGCAAAAGCTTTCATTGATGCGAGAGATAATAATGAAGGAACTGAAATGAAGTTTTTAATTTTAATTGAATGTGGTATTGGATATGGAAAACTAAAAAAAGTAAGTTTAACATTGTTTATCATCAGATGAAGCTGATCATAATCCTCAAATAAAGTAACCTGAACAAAAGGTATTTGCCGCAATTTGCCTTTTATGCGGCTTTTCACCAACTTCGATTGCGTAAAAAAATCGAAATCAATTGATCTTCTATGCCCAAGGTGAAGCGCAATTGCAGTCCCTCCCACCATGTAGAAAGACCGTTCAAATCTTTTAAGGTATGGTAATAAGTCAATCTGGTTGTTACTGAATATTTCAGGATGCATATTTCTGAAAAAGAAGATTAAAATAATTAAGCGTCAATTCATGATAATTTCCGCTCCTGCGTTCACTCAGTCCAATTGAATAAGAAAAAACCTCAGCAACTTTTTTTACCCCCATTATCTTAAATAGCTTCTTTACAGCAGACAGACTACCATAATTCAATATCGTCTCCACCAGTAATTCAAGGCTGACATCCTCTTTTTTATCCTCCGGAATATACCAGAACAAACTGCTGTTTTCACGGATAAATGCTTTAATATCAGGAGAATTTAATTCCATATCGCAAAGATAATCAATTTCGGGTTTCGGGTTTATGTAGTTTCACGTTTCGCGTTTCGCGTTTATCGTTGTCAATGCCTTTACGCTCAACTCTTTACGCTTTACGCTCTACGCTCAACTCTCTAGGCTCTACGCTTTACTCTTTACGCTCAACTCTTTACGCTCAACTCTTTACGCTTTACGCTCTACGCTCTACGCTCTACACTCAACTCTTTACGCTCAACTCTCTACGCTCTACGCTCTACGCTCTACGCTCTACGCTCTACGCTTTACGCTTTACGCTCTACGCTCAACTCTCTACGCTCTACACTATTCCGTTCTCCTTTTGGCTTTTTCAAAGTCTGAATTAACCATTATACGTACCAGTTCCTTAAAGGTGACTTTTGGCTGCCATCCGAGTACTTGTTTTGCTTTAGCCGGATTACCAATAAGCAGATCCACTTCAGTTGGCCGGAAATAACGGGGATCAATACCAATAACCTCTCTGCCTGTAGATTTCAGAATGCCTTTTTCGTCAATCCCTTTTCCTTTCCAAAGAATTTCGTCACCAAGAACTTTAAAGGTTTCTTCAACGAACTCGCGGATAGTGTGCATTTCATTAGTGGCCAGAACGAAGTCATCAGGCTGATCAGCCTGTAGTATCCTCCACATACCTTCCACAAATTCAGGTGCATAGCCCCAGTCACGTTTGGAATCGAGATTTCCCAACAATAATTTATCCTGCTGTCCAAGAATAATTTTAGATGCTGCTACAGTAATCTTGCGTGTCACAAAAGTTTTACCTCTTCTTTCACTTTCATGATTAAAAAGAATTCCATTGCTGGCGAATACTTTATATGCTTCCCTGTAATTTACTACAATCCAGTAGGCATAAAGCTTGGCAGCAGCATATGGACTTCTGGGATAAAAAGGAGTCTTCTCCGTCTGAGGAATTTCCTGTACTTTACCGTAAAGTTCGGATGTCGATGCCTGGTAAAACCTGGTTTTGATGCCTGTTTCCTTAATAGCATCCAAAAACCTGAGAGTTCCTATCCCGTCCACTTCAGCAGTATACTCAGGTACTTCAAAAGAAACCTGTACATGCGACTGTGCTCCAAGATTATATATTTCTGCCGGCTTAATTTTTTCAACCAGCCTGTTGAGGTTACTGGAATCGGTCAGGTCGCCGTAATGAAGAAAAAATCTTTTATTCAGATATTCAGGATTATTATAAATATGATCTATCCTGAAAGTATTGAAGGAACTTGATCTCCTTATGATTCCATGCACTTCATAACCTTTGTCAAGGAGCAATTCTGTAAGGTACGAACCATCCTGTCCTGTAATACCTGAAATCAGTGCAACTTTAGTCATACTATTTAAAAAAAATTTGAATTCTGAATCTATATTAATTTATGTGAGTCTCGGCAATCAATAATAAAAACAAAATAGTTTTTGAAAATCATTATTTGACTCCGCCCTATAGGAAGTAATTGATTTTGACTTCATCGAGATCCTCCACTTCGTGTCGTCGGTTCTTCGCACCCTTTAGGGTCAGGGGCAAACGAAGAACCGGAGCGAAGCGGAGCTCAACGAAGTCAAAATCAATAAAAGCATGTAATAGATTCCAGATACTCATAAAAATATAAAAAACATTGGACAAATACAACAAACTATAAATCAATCAGTTCCATCTTACTCTTATAACCAGGAACTATTTCTTTCATCTCTTCTATAATTTTCCTTTGAGAAAGGTTATACAGGCAGTTGAGAATAATCTCAACGCGGGTATAGACTGTTTCAAGATCAATATCAGGAATCCTGGCAATACTGATTTTTGGATGGTGAGTAGATACCAATGGTTCATCCTTGGAAAACAGTTCTTCATAAAGCTTTTCGCCGGGGCGTAACCCGACAAATTTTATTTTAATATCCTTATGTGGCTCAAGTCCTGAAAGCCTGATCAGATTGAAAGCAACATCCAGCACTTTTACGGGTTCCCCCATATCAAAAACAAATATTTGTCCGCCGTTACCCATAAACCCTGCTTCAAGCACCAGCTGGCAGGCTTCAGGGATTGTCATAAAAAACCTGGTTATATCAGGATGTGTAATGGTGATGGGACCTCCGTCTGAGATTTGTTTGTTGAAGAGGGGAATAACAGAACCATTTGAACCAAGGACATTACCGAACCTAGTTGTAATAAATTGTGTTTTTATTTCTTTACGGCGTGAAAGTGCATGTACCAGCAACTCACAGATTTTTTTTGTTGCTCCCATTACATTTGTGGGATTAACTGCCTTATCTGAAGAAATCATAACAAATTTTTCAGCCTGATATTTTATTGCCAGTTCAGAAACCATTTTGGTTCCACCAACATTAACTCTGAATGCTTCATGAGGATTGACCTCCATCATGGGTACGTGCTTATATGCTGCAGCATGAAAAACAACTTCAGGTTTATATTCTTTGAAAACCTGATCCATGATTTCCAGCCGGGTAACATCTCCTATTACTATTTTATAGTTGCAGCCTGATTTTTTTGATTTTAATTCTTCACCCAGGTAAAATGCCGGAGTCTCAGCCTGATCAAGAAGTATGAGTCTTTTGGTTTCAAATCGCATCAGCTGCCTGGCAATTTCTGAACCTATTGATCCGGCAGCGCCTGTTACAAGAATTGTTTTCCCCTTAAGTCCTTTCTGTATCTTTTCTAGGTTAAGAGAAATTGGTTCTCTTCCCAGAAGATCCTCCAATTCAACTTTTTTCAGATTTTTTATTTCGAGCTGTCCATTGAACCAGCTATCAAATGACGGTGTTTCAAGTATTTCACAACCCAATCCGATTACGGATTCAATAATCTCTTTCTTTCTGGCAGGCGCAATTTTATTTATGGCAATTATGAAAGCTGTAATTTCTTCTTTTTCAATAAATTCTTTTGTCAGAATATGCCGGGGAAATACTTTATAACCGTTTACTTTCTTCCCCTGAATTTTCCGGTCATCATCAATAAAGTACTTTACCTGATACTGGCTCTTATAATCACCCTCAATTACTCTTTTAACGACTAATCCCATTTCTCCCGATCCATAAATTATTACATTCTTTTTATTAAAAGGAGTTGAGGATGCAAATTCATAGAATATTTTAATAAATACTCTGAAGAAAAAGAGAATTATTAAAACTGCACCGGAATGAATCAGAAGAATTGAAAGGGGAATATTAAAAACAGGATTCCATCCATACTCACGACTCAGGAGAGTTAGTGGAAAGAGTATAATAAGAGAAGCGAAATTTGTGAAAATAATTTTATAAGTATCCGTAATAGTAGTGTGCCTTATCATCCCTGAATAGGACTTGAATATCAACATGAAGATCGTATATACAGAAAGGACTATCAAAGTCTGCCTGTACATATTTGAGATATCAAACAAATACATCTCAAAATTATAACGAAGCAGATACGCAATAAAAAATGAGCAGTAAACAATTCCCATGTCAATGAGCAGAACCATCCATCTTGGAAGAGAATGTTTCCTGAAAATGAGAATTGCCCTACTTTTAATTTTGTCGATCATTGTTTAAAATGTAAGGAAAAGCAAGATACCTAAAAATATAATTGAATCTGCTTAAATGACGTAAAATGAGGACTTATGGTTGCTTCAGGGTGAGAAGTTAACCTTTTTAAATGCTTCCGCCCCGTCAGTCCCATGGCAAAATCATGCAAATGTCTGACTATAAAGAACTTAGAAAGAAATGTAACAAATGTACCAATATAAACGGAAACAATTGCTACAAATTATCCCAGAACCATTTTACAGCCTCATTGAGCCCTTCTGAAACGCTATGTGTTGGAGAATATCCGAGAAGACGCTTAGCTTTTTCGATTGAAGCCAGCGAATGCGGTATATCGCCGGCCCGTTCGGGTCCATATATAATAGGAATTTTCAGGATTTCCTTATCATATGCACCGGCTAATTTTTGAATATAATCATAAAGCTGATTAAGGGTTGTTCTCTCTCCAAAAGCAACATTGTAGACCTGATTTAAAGCCTCTTTATTGCTTACGCTTGCTGCCAGATGGTTTGCCTGGATAACATTATCAATATATGTAAAATCACGCGAATACGATCCATCTCCATTGATGACCGGTGATTCGTGATTCCTTAGCGTTTTTAAAAATTTCGGGATTACGGCTGCATATGCCCCATCCGGATCCTGTCGTCTGCCGAAAACATTAAAGTATCTTAATCCGATTACTTCAATCCCGTAGGTTTTCGCAAAATTCCCTGCATATAATTCGTTGACATATTTTGTAATGCCATAAGGAGAGAGAGGTAATCCTATCTTATCTTCCACTTTTGGCAGATCAGGATGATCTCCATAGGTCGATGAACTTGCAGCATACACAAATCTCTTTACTTTTTCCTCCTTTGCAGCAAAAAGCATTTTCACAAATCCTCCGATATTAACATCTGTTGATGTTACCGGATCCTTTATTGAACGCGGCACTGAACCCAGTGCTGCCTGGTGCAATACTATATCAATTCCCCGGACTGCATTCAGACAGGTTTCGTAATCGCGTATATCGCCTTCAATGAGCCTGAAAGCAGGATTGTTTATGTACTCACTCAGATTTTGACGTTTCCCGGTGGAAAAGTTGTCAAGACATACAACAGTATTATTTGATGATAAGAGAGATCCTATAAGATTGGAACCAATAAAACCTGCTCCTCCGGTCACAAGAACTTTGCTTTCACTCAACATTCTTTCCATCAGATTAAAAAAAAACAAATTTATATCTTTTAATAGAAATATATATGATTATTCTCACGCTTTTTCGAACATCAGCAGTATTTCTTTTAATATGAATTCAGCGGTTTGCCCATTCCCATAAAAACCCGGGTATTCCAGCTCTGAATGGTTTTGAATCAATTTGATGAATTCTTCTTCAATCCTCCCGGGATCAGCATCTACAAGCCTTGCAGTTCCGTTATGCACCAATTCTATCCATTCAGTTTCTTTCCTCAGAACAATACATGGTTTTTTGAAGAAGTGAGATTCTTTCTGTACTCCACCCGAATCTGTGATTATCATCCTGCAGTTCTTCTCAAGCAGAATCATCTCCAGGAATGAGACAGGTGGAATTATTTTGATGAACTCCGAATCAGTAAGCTCCCTGTAAAGGGCGTCCAGCTTTGTTTTGAGCGAAAGAACAGTCCTGGGATGCAGTGGCATTACAAGAATGATATTATTTTCCACAGCCAGACGCTTCAGAGTACTCATAATATCTTCAAGCCGTTTTATATCATCAGTATTATTGTTCCTGTGAATTGTAACCAGAACGAAATCCTCCCTTTCTGCCGACAATCCTTCAAGAAAACCTGACTTCTTTTTTTCAGAAAGCCCTGCAAAAAACATCGAATTATCATACATTATGTCGCCGGTCAGATAGATCTTAGGATTGTCGATAGTATATGGCGGACTGTTCTCAGGTCTGAATCCTTCGGCCATCAGGTTTTTGAACGCATCGTTTGTAGGAGCAAAAAGAAGGGTCGAAGCATGATCGCTCATTATCCTGTTGAGCTCTTCCGGCATTGATTTATTGAATGAACGAAGACCGGCTTCAATATGAATGACAGGAAAATGAAGTTTCGAAGCCGCAAGCGCGCCTGCCAGGGATGAATTTGTGTCACCGTACAATAAAACACAATCAGGTTTCTCCTTCAATAAAACTTCCTCAATGCCAGTGATCATCATTGATGTCTGCCTGCCATGTCCGGCTGAACCAACGCTCAGATTATAGTCGGGCTTATGAATTTCAAGCTCATCAAAAAATACCTGCGACATCTCCTTATCATAATGCTGGCCGGTATGAACAAGAACCTCCGAAATCTGATCTGAAAAATATTTCCTTATAGCCCTGCTTATTGCTGAGGCCTTAATTATCTGAGGCCTTGCCCCTACTATATTCAGTAACTTTATCTGCGGCATAATGCTGTTACGTTTATTCAGGGCGCAAAGATAGAAAAAATCGGATATGTTAGTTTATTGTCACTTTCTTTTGCTACTCCAAAAGAAAGTAACCAAAGAAAAGTAGTCCGGAAAAGACAACCTTGCCCTTTTTTTCCGCCCGCTACACAAAGCCATATTGGCGCCACAAAAAAGGGCGAGGTTCGCACCTTTTCCGGTTTGCCATCGCACCTTCTAAAGGCTTAACTTTTAAAAATTAGATAAAAATGCTGTTAAAAACTGTTGATTATTGTAAAAAAGAAGGGGGATGACTCCCAGAAGCTAAACTATGCTCGCAAGAACTGAACGGAAAATCTCAATAAGTATACATACAGTATTAAAAATCTTCAGAAAAATTAAATAAAAAGCCGTCTCAATTATGTTATGAGACGGGCTCTTTAAAAATTCTAAATATCTTATTTAGCGTAATTTACAGCTCTTGTTTCCCTTATCACAGTGATCTTTATCTGTCCGGGATAAGTCATTTCATTCTGAATCTTTCTGGCAATTTCAAATGACAGTCCTTCAGCTTCCTTGTCAGTTACTTTTTCAGCGCCAACAATCACACGAAGCTCCCTTCCGGCCTGGATAGCGTAAGTTTTCATTACACCCGGATACTGAAGAGCCAGTGATTCAAGCTCCTTCAATCTCTTTATATATGATTCAACAACTTCCCTTCTGGCTCCGGGACGTGCACCCGAAATGGCATCACATACCTGTACAATCGGCGCTATAAGAGTTGTCATTTCAGTTTCGTCATGGTGAGAACCGATTGCGTTGCAGATCTCTGGTTTCTCCTTGTAACGTTCAGCCATTTTCATTCCCAGGATCGCATGCGGCAATTCAGGTTCATCATCGGGCACTTTGCCAATATCATGAAGAAGTCCGGCTCTTTTTGCAAGTTTCGGATTCAGTCCAAGCTCTGCGGCCATTATTGAACAGAGGTTTGCGACTTCGCGTGAGTGCATCAGCAGGTTTTGTCCATATGATGACCTGTATTTCATTTTGCCGATCAGTCTGATCAACTCAGGATGCAAACCATGGATTCCAAGGTCAATCGTGGTCCTCTTTCCAACCTCAAGTATCTCCTCTTCCACCTGCTTCCTGGTCTTTTCAACCATTTCCTCTATTCTTGCAGGATGAATTCTTCCGTCTGTAACTAACTGATGCAGAGCAAGTCTGGCTACTTCCCGCCTGATCGGATCAAATGCCGACAGAACAATAGCTTCTGGGGTATCATCAACAATTATTTCAACGCCGGTAGCTGCCTCAAGAGCCCGGATATTACGTCCTTCGCGACCGATTATCCTCCCTTTCATTTCGTCCGATTCAATGTGAAAAACAGTAACTGCATTCTCAATTGCGTTTTCGGCCGCCACTCTCTGGATTGTCTGAACAACGATCCTCTTGGCCTCTTTATTGGCAGTCATCTTTGCTTCATCGAGAATCTCATTGATATACGACATTGCGCCTGTCTTGGCTTCTTCCTTCAAGGATTCAATAAGATGATTTTTTGCTTCTTCGGCTGAAAATCCGGAAATGGATTCAAGCTGTTCAACCTGCTGTCTGTGAAGCCTTGCAAGCTCTTCTGACTTTTTGTCGATCAGATCAAGCTGTGATGTCAGGTTTTCCTTTATTGCTTCGGCCTCATTCTTCTTTCGCTGGGTTTCCTCAAGCTTTTGTGAGAGTGTAAGCTCTTTTTGTTTGATCCTGTTTTCGGCCTGTCCTATCCAGTTGTTCTTTTCATTTATCAGTTTCTCGTGCTCTGTTTTGAGCTGAAGAAATCTTTCTTTTGCCTGAAGTATCTTTTCTTTTCTGGCAACTTCGGCTTCGGCTTCAGCTTCACTGATAATTTTCCTGCTCTTGTTCTTAAGTGCCAGTTGCCACATGAGGTAAGAGGCGCCAAAGCCAATTATCAGGGCTAATAAACCTAAAACGATTATCAATCCGTTACTCATAGTTCCTATAATCAATGTCATTATTTATCGTATTAATGTATATATAATAAAAAACCCGCAAAGTTCCTTCAGCTTTTATAAAACCCCATGTCTGTATGGCTGAAGCTACTAATCCATCTCAAACTTCCACTGTCCTGCACGAATGCGGGACCCGACGAATCGGGTGAGGCCTGTTCTACCTGAACTAAGGTTGCTCCAAAGTTTTAACTGTTGAGTTTCAAAAATGAATGAAGAAACAATGCGGGCAATTTATTTATCTATTTTAAAGAACGCAGTTTTACTCTTTTTCGTCCAGAACTGAATCTAACTTCTGAATCAGTTCCTTTATGGCGTCCGGGAGGTAATCATTTTCCAGTTTCTCTTCTTCCTCTGTCAGTTTAATAACGTATTGCAGGGCAGCCATCGCCAAAAAATCCTGTACATCCTTATCTGTATACCTCTGCTTGTACTGCAGCACTTTTTCATTTATCATCCGTGCCGCTTTTCTGATCTTCTCTTCGTTTTCCCTTTCAACCTTCAATGGATAATACCTGTCAGCTACGTTAACCCTGATAGAAAGCTTATCATCCATCTCAATATTTTATCTGTTTAAAAGAGCAACACACCTTTCAATCTCCCGCACCAGTTCTGATATTTTCTTTTTTGCTTCCGGGGCATTTTCGCCCTCTCCCAACAATGCTCCTGATAATTTAACTCTTTCGTATTTAATTTCCAGTTCCTTAATTTTGTCTTCCCGTTCCCGAAGGTCAGCCTTCAGATTCTCATTTCCCTTTTTTACTACTTCCAGTTCCGTCTTCAGGTTTTTATAGCGGTTTATAAATTCGTCAAGTTTTCTGTTCAAAATTATTAATTCCTCATAACCCTGGCCGGACATGTCAAAATCTTTTCACAAAATTAATATAGTTAATGATATTTTCAAAAATTTGACTGATTTTGTTTGGAGGTCTGACCAAGTAGCATAGCTTTGCAATTCCGGGAATAAACAAATTCATTAAAATGTTTTTGATAAGACTGTATATTTTTAGTATATTGATATTCAATAATATATTTGATTATCCTGAAGACAGGTCAATATTCATCTCGCCTGTTAAAATACCGCTTTTATTATCTGCCAATTTCGCGGAGCTGAGGGTTGATCATTTTCATTCAGGTATAGATATAAAAACACAGGGAACTACCGGAAAAGAGATTGTGGCTGCAGCTGATGGCCACATATCACGGATCAGTGTTTCTCCCGGAGGTTTCGGCAAAGCGCTTTATGTGAAACATCCTTCAGGCTATTCAACAGTATACGCACATCTCGACAGGTTTACTCCTGAAATCGAGGAATACGTCCGGGAATACCAGTATGAGAAAAAAAGCTTCCTGGCAACCTTGTTTCCTTCAAGAGATAAATTTCCGGTTAAACAGGGACAGTTGATTGCATATTCCGGTAATTCAGGAAGCTCAGGCGGTCCTCACCTGCATTATGAAATAAGGGAGACTGAAGGTGAAAGACCAGTTAATCCGCTGCTTTTCGATTTTGGAACGGGAGATAATATTGCTCCTGTAATTGAGAAGCTTTTCATTTATCCTGCCAATAGTAATACCTTAATTAATAACCAGAATAAAATCAAGAAGATGAACGTCTCAGGCGGACATGGGACTTATTTTATTTCACCGGAAGAGGAAATCACTATCAGCGGACAAGGTGGCTTTGGAATAAAAGCATTCGACCTTCTGAATGACAGCTACAACAAATGCGCTGTAAACTCAATAGAGCTTGCAATTGACAGCATCACCATTTTCAGGTATGTGATGGAAAGATTTTCCTTTAACGAATCACGGTATATCAACAGCCATATCGATTATGAGACCTACATAAGGGACAAAATATATGTTGAAAGAACCTTTAAGCTGCCAAATGACAAATTGAGCGTATACAAACATTTGGTTAACAGAGGAATATACAACTTCAATGACAATCAGCTGCATCATGCAGAAATAACTGTAACTGACATTCATAATAATAAATCTGTTTTAACATTTAACATAAAAGCAGAAGATCAGATCAGAAAGTATTCAGAAATACCTGAAGACAGAAATATAAAAGTGATGCCTTATAACCGGAGCAATGATTTTACAACCGATGATATTTCAGTCAGCATTCCCAACGGGGCACTTTATGATACAATCAACTTTTCCTACAACAGAGTTCCCGGAAACAGTTTAATGCTTTCCGATCTGCATGAAGTACACAATAAGTATACACCTGTTCATAAAGCATATACCCTTTCAATAAAACCCGATAGTGTTCTGGTCGGAAAGGAATCAAAAATGATGATTGTCAGGCTTGATGATGACAGGAAGAGCGCAATAAACAGCAAATGGTCCGATGGCTATATGGTAGGAGAAACGCTTTCCTTTGGTAAATTCTATGTAGGTGCTGATACAGTACCTCCTGTTATTTCAGCAAACGGACTCGTCTCAGGCATTAATCTTACAGGCAGGAAAGAACTGAGAATGAAGATCACCGATGATTTTTCAGGAATAAAATCGTATGAACCATCTATTGACGGAGAATGGGCGCTGTTTGAATATGATCCGAAGAATAATCTTTTGTTATACAGGTTTGACAGTAAAAGGATTAAGAAAGGGACAAAGCATAACCTATCTATGAAAGTAACTGATAATAAAGACAATAGCAGCTTTTTTACTGCGGATTTTACATGGTAAAAGTTGAAGAGTTGAAAAGTTGAAGAGTTGAAGAGTTGAATCACTCCGAAAATTGAAAAATAAAAAATGCCACAAAGGCACCAAGACACCAAGTTTCACCAAGGCATTTGCGAAAAAGCAGACACTCTTTTCTTGTAACTTTTATCTTTTATCTTTCTTGCCTTCAGCCCTCAGCCCTCAGCCTTCTGCCTCGTTTTTTTGCTACAAAGGCACAAGACACCAACCTTCCATGAAAGGGTAACTGGTATGATTGAATCTTAGAAATTCCAATACTCCCGGCAAATTCAATCACTCTGACCTTCTTTTAAAGACATTATTCCACAAAAAAAGACTGATATTCCCTAAAAAATGACTATCTTTGCGGTCTTATTCAAGAAACATAAGATGCAAGAAAAAAAACCTATTGTTTTTAAGACGCCTGATATCTCAAAGATGCAGGAAGTAGTAATAAATCACAGGACAAAAATATATATTGCCGTTGGAGCTGATCC
>JBBQJD010000111.1:0-11937 GCA_038325595.1 Bacteroidales bacterium
GCACGTCTTCATAATCTTTCAGATCGTGGTAAGCTTGAACCCGGAAAAAGAGCGGATCTTATATTGTTTTCGATGGAGGAATTCAATATGAAGATCAGGAAGACAGTTGTGGAAGGGAAGACAGTATTTCAAGACTGAAAATATAAAATCTACTGAATATTAATACACCATCTCTGCCCCAAGCGTCTTGCCCCCAAACCCCCTGAAGTGAAGGGGGCTTCACTTTTGACTTAGTGAGTAACTTCTCTTCCTGTTAATTTCAACCACAACCCAAAGGATCTTCAATCCCCCAACCCCATAGCCGACAACCTAAGCTATTAGGAAATCATTAAATATGCTGTATAGGTCTGATAATATGTTATTTAACTTTCCCCTCGCTTTTGTGGGGCAGGCTCCCGCTGAGGCGGGACAAGTCCTCCTTTTTGAAGCTAATCTTTATACACAACTAACCAGAGAAGTTCGGGGTGAGGTTGGCTAAAGCCCTCTTTTGCCAGAGCGTTTTCAGAACCGTAGGCTGAAGCCAACGGTAATTGACTTTACGCCAACAGGAACAGTCTTATAACGAAAATAATTAAATTTTATCCGTCTATCCTTTTGAATATAACGGTATAGAGCTATCAATTAGCGTCGGCCTTAACCTTAATTACCGTCGGTTTTAACCGACGGTTTCGGAAAATACCAAATTTCTTCGGACTTTAGTCCAACATAACTGAAGGTCAGAGTGAATACCCCTTCCTGTATTCGTAATGAAGCAACTTATTCGCTTCCTCTGAATTCGTAAACACCTCTTTTACAGCATCCCACTCAAGCCTTTTCTTTGTTATGAGTGAAATTGTCGCAAGATGTGCCAGACTTGTTGATCTGTGACCAATCTCAAGTGTTGAAAATGGTGTATTCCTCGATTTAATGCAATCCAGAAAGTTGCGAATCAGGTTTGCTGTACTGTTCCTGTAGCTGTTGTCCCTCAGCAGTACATCCTTACCTCCCAGTTCATATTCTTCAGGTTCCATAAGCTTATCCCAACCCTGGAACTGGCCTGGTGCGGTTGGTACTATTTTGTAGTCGTTTTCGCCGGTATACAGGGTACCGTTTGTTCCGCGCATTTCTAAGAATCCTGAAGGTACAAAGCTGCCTGAGCTTGCTTCCAGAACCTGAAGTGTTGCAATTGAACCTGATCTGAATTCATATGTTGCCTGCAGGGTATCAGGTATGGTCCTGTCATCATCGACAGCGTACTTTCCTCCCATCGCATTTACAGCCACCGGAGCTTCTTCATTCAGCATCCAGCGGATCAGGTCAAGATAATGTACTCCGTTATTTGATATCTGGTTACAGTAATCTTCCCACCAGCGGAACTTGTAAGGCGCTATATTATACTGGTATGGTCTGGATGCACGCGGCCCCAGCCATGCATCCCAGTTAAAATCCTTTGGAGGAGTTTCGGGTTTCATTTTTCCAATTCCTGCCGGGAACATATTGCTGACATGACAGGCATTTGCAAAAGTTACTTTCCCTATTTTTCCTGCAGGAACTTCTTTTGCAAGTTTCTGGAAGGTGGGAGCGCCCCGGCGGTTCAGACCAACTGTGACAATCTGCTTGCTGTTTTTTCCGGCATTTACCATTGCCCGGCCTTCATGAATGGTTTTTGAAAGTGGTTTTTCAATATAAACATCCTTACCGGCTTTTATTGCATCGATAGTCATGATTGCATGCCAGTGATCGGGAGTTGCTATACAGACCGCATCTATGCTCTTGTTTTCCAGTAGCTTATGATAATCGGTATATCTCTCGACTTTACCCGGAAATTTTTCACCCATCAAAGGAACCTGATTAGGCATGTCTTTTATATAACGTGGCTCAACTTTTGATCTGTCACGGTGTATGTATGGTTCATAAATGTCGCAAAGGGCTGCAATTTCACAATCAGGCTGCGACATGAAAATCTCAAGCAATTGCGATCCGCGGTTTCCCACTCCGATGAATCCAATCCTTATTTTCTCGTTAGCTCCTTTTGAGCGGCTATAGTTTCCTGTGCTTAAAGGATTGGCACCCAGAGTTAGGCCGGCGGTTAGCAGTCCTGTATGTGCTATGAAAGCACGGCGAGTAGTTTTATTTGTTGATTTTGTCATATTAAAAGATTTTAAAATCAAACATACCGATTTTTTCTTATTTTCTGAATCTTTATTTCCTTATGAATCCGGAATTTCTTTACTCATGTTTAAAATATTTAGTTTTTAATAACTAAATTGTGAGCCATATTTCCATCCTGATTTATATTGTTTAACATATATTAAAAATGAAAAAAGAATTAAATCGCCGTGATTTTGTAAAAACTGCTGCAGCTGGAGGTATTGGCCTTGGTCTTACCGGTAATTTCACATCTCTCTTTAATAAGAATAATGTGCCTGATGGTAAGAGAGCCGGTATTATCGGTCTCGATACTTCACACAGTGTTGCTTATACTAAAACTCTGAATAATCCTGAGGCAGGACCAGAATATGGAGGATATAAAATTGTGGCTGCCTATCCAAAAGGAAGCAATGACATTAAGTCAAGTGTTGACAGGATTCCGGGTTATACAGAAGAAGTAAAGAAGCTTGGGGTGGAAATAGTTAATTCCGTTGAAGAACTGATAAAAAAAGTTGATGTTGTTTTTCTTGAAACCAATGACGGCCGTATCCATCTGGAGCAGGCTCTTCCAGTTTTAAAAGCAGGTAAGCGTATGTTCATCGATAAACCTATAGCTGCTTCACTCGCTGATACAATTGCTATTTTTAATGCATCGGCTCATTACAAGACACCTGTGTTTTCAGCTTCTTCCCTGAGGTATATTTCAGGAACAAAAGAAATTGCAGAAGGAGAGATTGGAAAAGTTACAGGTGCTGACGCTTTTTCTCCTTGTTCTATGGAACCTACACATCCCGATTTTTTCTGGTACGGAATTCATGGTGTCGAAACACTGTTTACAGTTATGGGTAAAGGATGCAAAAGTGTAACCCGGGTTCATACAACTGACACCGATTTTGCCATCGGGACATGGAATGATAACCGAATTGGAACATTCCGTGGAATACGTTCAGGCAAAGCTAGTTACGGCGCAAATGTTTTTGGTGAAACCGGCATGATGGCCCTTGGGGAATTTAAAGGATATGATCCTCTTCTGGTAAAAATAATTGAGTTCTTCAATACAGGAATTTCACCTGTAAGTCAGGAAGAAACGATAGATATATTTGCCTTCATGCAGGCTGCTGATGACAGTAAGAATAAAGGTGGATGTCCTGTGGAAATCTCTGAAGTAATGAAGAAAGCAAATCAGGACGCAAAAAACATAAAATTCTAAAATTTAATCACATACTGTTATGGAAAACAATCGCAGAACTTTTATCAAAAAGGTGGTGACGGGAGCAGCTGCTGTCTCAGTCGGTGGTGTTCTCCCCGGCTTCAGCCCTAAAAACTATAGAAACATTCTGGGTGCAAATGACAGGATTAACGTTGCAGTAATGGGGGTGAATTCCCGCGGAGCGGCACTTGCAGGTACATTTGCCAGACAGGAGAATGTCGAAATATTATATGTATGCGATGTGGACTCCCATGCCGAAGCTGCCTGTTCAGACAGCATTGAAAAACTAAAAACTAAAAGGCCTGCAGCGATGCCCGATTTCAGGAAGGCTCTTGAAAGCAAGGACCTCGATGCATTAGTCATTGCAGCACCTGATCACTGGCATGCTCCTGCTGCCATACTTGCGTCTAAAGCCGGGAAACATGTTTACCTTGAAAAACCTTGCAGTCATAATCCGAATGAGGGGGAAATACTCGTAGCAGCTTCAAAGAAATACAAGAACGTTATCCAGATGGGTAACCAGCGACGTTCATTCCCCAATGTAGTTGCAGGTATTAACGAACTTAAGGCTGGCATCATTGGACGTCCATATTTTGCAAAAACATGGTACACCAATAACCGTCCTTCCATAGGAAAGGGAAAAGAAGTTGCTATCCCTTCATGGCTCGATTATGAACTCTGGCAGGGACCCGCTCCACGTAAACCTTATAAAGACAATCTCATTCATTATAACTGGCACTGGTTCTGGAACTGGGGAACCGGTGAAGCTCTGAATAATGGTACCCATTTTGTTGATATTGCACGCTGGGGGTTAGATGTAGACTATCCTGTTCGGGTTACTTCCGGCGGAGGTCGCTATCGCTACCAGGATGACTGGGAAACGCCTGATACTCAAGTTATAACACTTGAGTTTGACAATAATACAAGCATGACCTGGGAAGGTCTCAGCTGTAATGGCAGACCTATTGAAGGTAGTGGCGTGGGAGTTATTTTCAGCGGTGACCAGGGCTCTTTACGAATCGATGGAGGAAACGCATATTCAGTATTTGACCTTAAGGGTGATCTTATAAAAGAAGTCAGCAGCAAGACTACCATAGATTCACGTAACCTGAGCAATCCTTCAGGCGATCTTGATTCAGTTCACATCCGTAACTTTCTCGATGCAATAAGGCTTGGAACAGAGCTTAATGCCGATATACTGAGCGGACATAAAAGCACCCTGCTTGTTCAGCTTGGAAATATAGCCCTTCGTTCGGGCAACACACTTCATCTCGATCCTTCGAACGGTCATATAAAAAATGATCCTGCTGCCCAGAAGTATTGGGCAAGGGAATACCAACCGGGCTGGGAACCAAAAATCTGATAACAGGTTGATTTTAAAAGGAACAGGAATGAAGTTTAGATGTAAGGGCAGATTATGAAGAAAAAAATTGAAGTAGTAAGTGCAGGAACAGTTTCCACACGTAAAACAGTAATATCGGTAAGCATTATAGCTTTGTTGTTTTTTATTTTTGGTTTTACCACCTGGATAAATGCTATTTTAATACCTTATTTTAAGATTGCCTGTGAATTAAACAATGTTCAGTCTTTGCTCGTAGCCTTCGCGTTTTACATTGCATACTTTGTAATGGCAATACCAGCAGCTCATCTCCTGGAAAAGGTTGGTTTCAAAAAAGGTATCATGATCGGTTTCTGGATCATGGCTCTCGGTGCCCTTATATTCGTGCCGGCAGCATTGACCAGAACTTATGTTATCTTTCTCCTTGGACTCTTCTCGATTGGAACGGGACTTGCAATTCTACAGCCTGCAGCGAATACCTATATCACCATGCTCGGTTCAAAAGAAAGAGCAGCCCAGAGAATGAGCATCATGGGTGTATGTAACAAAACTGCCGGAATAATTGCACCATTGCTTCTGGCTGCGGTAATCTTGAGACCATCAGACAGCGAGTTGTTTAAACAGCTGCCTCTGATGGATGAAGCAGCCCGGAATGCTGCTCTTGATGAACTGATACGCCGGGTTATTATACCTTATGCAAGCATGGCGGTTGTACTTTTCGGGCTGGGATTATTCATACGTTACTCAATTTTGCCCGAAATAGACACAAACGCTGAGAATCCTTCTGTTGCAGATGCTAATTCGGGTAAAACCAGCATAATTCAGTTCCCTTATACAATACTTGGAGCCATAGCAATATTCCTTCATGTAGGTTCACAGGTAACCGGAATAAACACAGTGATCGGATATGGACAGTATCTGGGACTTCCTTTACTCGAAGCCAAAGTATTTCCTTCTTACATTCTGGGAATTACCATGTTCGGATTTTTGCTTGGTATAGTGCTCATTCCCAAAGTGATAAACCATCTGAATATTTTACGCATATGCACAACATCCGCAATAATACTGACCATCTTCTTTTTCCTGGTACGTGGACAGGTTAGTTTTCTTGGCCATACTGTAAATCTCTCCATCTGGTTCCTTGTGCTGCTTGGCCTCTCAAATTCACTGATGTGGTCAGCTATATGGCCGCTTGCCCTCACCGGACTCGGACGATTTACAAAGATGGGTGGTTCAATTCTTATTATGGGTTTGTGCGGAAGCGCAATAGTTCCCATTATCTATGGATATTTTGCTGATCACTATGATCTTCACCTTGCTTATTGGGTGCTTATGCCATGTTATATGTACCTTGTTTTTTATGCATTTTATGGTTATCGTATAAAAAACTGGTCATTTGTGAAAAAAGGATAAATACTTTTTATAAATGAAAAAATATTACTGTCCCATTACAGGATACTCTTATTTATTTAAGGCTATCCTTATTTCTTTTTTGAGTCTCCTTCTTGTAAGTTCAAGAATATCAGCCCAGGATGAACTCAAAAATGAGCTCAATGTCGTAAGTGGCAAGTGGCTGGAACATACCGATGCTCCAAATTCACTGTATAAACATCTTGCCGGTCAGGCATATGAACTTCTTAAACATCGTAAAGATTCCGTTGCAGGATTTCAGAATCTTGAACAATGGCAGAACTGGCAGGTAATTGTCAGGCGAAGGTTTAATGAAATTGTGGGTCCGTTCCCTGAGAAAACGCCAATGAATGCAAAAATTGTCAGGACAGTCAGAAAAGAAGGTTACCGTGTAGAACATATCATTTTTGAATCTCAGCCCGGTTTTTATGTTACATCATCACTATTTATTCCCGAATCTCTTACGAAAGGCAAAAAGGCTCCCGCTATTATTTATTGCAGCGGACACACTGAATTAGGCTATAGAAGTCCTGTATATCAGCATGTTATGCTTAACCTTGTCAAAAAAGGATTTATTGTTTATGCTTTTGATCCTGTCGGACAGGGCGAACGTCTGGAGTATTTTGATCCCGTAACCCAAAAATCAGTTGCAGGCGGACCAACAATGGAACATTCTTATCCGGGAGCACAGGCTTTCATTACAGGCAGCTCACAGGCAAAGTATATGATCTGGGACGGAATAAGGGCTGTGGATTACCTCCTCACAAGAAGGGAAGTCGATCCGGACAGAATAGGTATTACAGGAAGATCTGGTGGCGGAACCCAGTCGGCCCATATAGCTGCACTTGACGACAGGATATATGCTGTAGCACCGGAAAATTACATAACCAACTATGCAAGACTTCTTCAGACCATCGGTCCTCAGGATGCTGAACAAAATATGTTCAACATGATAGGCAGAGGGCTTGATCATCCCGATTTTCTTATCGTGCGTGCACCGAGGCCTGCATTAATGATTACAACGACAGATGATATTTTCAGCATACAGGGAGCAATGGAAACTGAAAGGGAAGTCAGCAGGATATACGCTGCTTATGATAAGCAGGAAAACTTCTCGAGGTGTGAAGATAATGCTCCGCATGCATCAACATTAAAGAACAGGGAGGCAATGTATGCTTTCTTTCAGAAGCATCTTAAAAATCCGGGGAATCCAAAAGATGAGGAAACAGTAATCCTGACTCCTGAGGAAATAATGGTTACTGAGACCGGTCAGTTGTCAACATCGATTAAAAGTGAAACAGTATACAGCCTCAATAAAATGGAAGCTGAACAACGTGAATCAGAATTGAAAAAGTCAAGGAGCCAATCCGGATCTTTTATAAGGGCAGTGTCGTTGGCAAAGGAACTTTCTGGTTACCGCGAGCCTGCCGGAATTAATGAACCGGTCTATGCAGGACGCGTTGTACGGGAAACATATATAATTGACAGATATTTTATAAATGGGGAAGGTGATTATATTATACCCTATCTTTTATTCAGGCCTCAGCAATCAATTGATAAGGCTGTTATTTATCTTCATCCTTCAGGGAAGTCTGCAGATGCAGCCATAGGAGGTGAAATAGAAAATCTTGTAAATCAGGGCATAACCGTTCTGGCACCTGATCTGTTAGGTACAGGTGAAATGGGCCCCGGAACTTTTCAGGGTGATGCATATTTCAGCGGCGCTTCCCATAATTTGTGGTATGCATCCATGCTGACAGGCAGAAGTATAACGGGCATCCTGGCAGGAGATGTGGTTCGCATTGCCAGAATACTTAAGAACAAGGGCTTCGACAATATAACCGGTATGGCCAGGAAAGAGCTTTCACCTGTAATGCTCCATGCGGCATCTTTTTCCACTGAAATCGGGAGCGTTATACTTATTGAACCATATTCTTCATATCTTTCCCTGGTAACGAACAGGTTTTATAATCCTCATTATATACTTGGCTCAGTGCCTCATTCCATTGGAAACTATGATCTTCCTGACCTGGCAGCATCACTTGCGCCCCGAAAGCTTTTTATGGCAGGTACGACCGATGGCAATGGAAAGACTTCAGATGATGTCTCTAATGACAGTGATCTTAAAATTATAAGATCAGCGTATTCCGACAGGAAAGCTGAAGAAAAGCTGACAATATTGCCGGGCAGCTCGCCACAGAATCTACGGAGCCAGATTGCAGAATGGTTAAAATAAGATTATCAGAACCTGTAAATAATATTAAATTTATAATATCATAAAAACACATCAGGTACTTCCATTTTTAATTTTAATAAGATCGAAATGACAAAGAGAAGAGAATTTATCAAAAAAAGCATCCTGGGAACAGCCGGAATAGCCATAGGAGGCATGGGTCTCAGCGCCCGATCATATTCTTCAATCATAGGCTCTAACGACAGGCTCAACCTAGCTGTTATAGGAATCAGGAGCCGTGGTGGAGATCATATCACCAGCTGGTTATCACTTGCGAATAACAGAAACATCAGGATTAAAACCATTTGTGATGTTGACGAACAGTATTTTGCCGAGAAATCAAAAGAAATATTGGATAGTTCCGGTGTTAGGCCTGTTACTGAATGGGACATGCATAAAGTATTATCCGATAAGGAGATACATGCTGTGTCAATAGCGACTCCTAATCACTGGCATGCCCTCGCAACAATCTGGGCAGCTCAGGCCGGAAAGCATGTATATGTAGAAAAACCTGCATGCCATAATATATTTGAAGGCAGGAAAATGATAGAAGCTTCAAGAAAATATAATGTACGCGTACAGACAGGTTTTCAGAACCGCTCGATCAACAGCGTCATGGAAGCGATAAAATTCATGCACGAGGGAGGTATAGGCGAGGTGTTTATGGCTAAGGGAATGTGCTACAAGCCTCGTGATTCCTTTGGTATTGCAAAGGACAGCACTCCTCCTGCCACTCTGCATTATGATCGCTGGCTGGGACCTGCTCCTTACAGGGCATACAATGAAAAAAGAGGGCATTACAACTGGCATTGGTTCTGGGAAACAGGCAATGGAGATACAGGCAACCAGGGTCCTCATCAATTTGATGTTGCGCGATGGGGATTAAATAAACATGAACACCCGGTATCAATTTTTTCATCCGGAGGTATTTATGGTATCGATCATGATGATTGCGAACAGGAAACACCAAATACTCAGACCTCGCTGTTCAAATACAGTGATGGCAAGATCCTTGAGTTTGAAACCAGAGGACGTTACACGAACGATGAATCAAGTCTTGGAATCAGAATAGGCAATATTTTCTACGGAACAGACGGTTACCTTGAACTCGATGGCGGCACATGGAAAGCATTCAGAAAGAGAGAGAAAGAACCTTTTGCGGGCTCTGATACAGCTGAGAAGAAACCTGTAGACCCTACATTTATGGCAGCTCCCGGTGGTTCTGAGCATTATGCAAATTTTATAGACGCAATCAGATCAGGCAGTGATGACACTTTGCATTGCGATATCATTGACGGATTCCATTCATCATCCCTTCCGATTCTGGCAAACATATCTTATCGACTGGGCCGTGAACTTAAATTCAAAGGCGACTATGAAAAGTTTGCAAATGATCCCGAAGCTGATATCATGCTTTCAAGAAATTATCGCAAACCGTATTTAATAAGTGATGAAGTTTAGGTTTCTCAGATATTCTATGAAAACTTGTATTCTATGAAAACTGGAAATAATAACAGGCGAAGCTTTATAAAAAAAGCTGCCCTTGGCGGACTGATGGCTGTAAGCATTCCTGAAATACTTGCTACCTCAATTCCGGCTGGCAAAGCAAAGAACAGTCTGGCAAAGAATAATGTGATACTGTTCCAGGGTGATTCCATTACCGATTCCGGGAGAAACAGGGAAGACAGCAACTATAACAGTGCAAAAGCTATGGGCTTTGGCTATGCTATGCTTTCCGGTGCTGTGCTTCTTGAAAAATATCCTGAGATGGATTTGAGAGTATATAATAAAGGTATATCAGGGAATAAGGTTTATCAGCTTGCGGAGCGATGGGAAATTGATTGTCTTGATTTAAAACCTGATGTTCTGAGTATTCTTATCGGTGTAAATGATATCTGGCATAAGCTTGATGGTCATTACAATGGGACTATAGAAATATATAAAAATGATTTTACAGCTCTCATGGAAAGAACAAAAAAAGCTCTGCCCAATGTAAAACTGATCATTTGCGAACCCTTTGCCGTACAGGGTGTGAAAGCGGTCGATGCCAAGTGGTATCCTGAGTTCTACAGTTACCAGAAGGCAGCCCGTGAAATTGCAACGCAATTTGAGGCTACATTCATCCCGTTCCAGAAAGTATTTGATGAAGCACAGAAACAGGCACCTGGTATTTACTGGACAAATGATGGAGTTCATCCTTCACTGGCGGGCTCCCAGCTTATGGCCCGGGCATGGCTGACAGCAATTAAATAATAAACTAAAAGCATATAATACATTCATTACTAATTATTACAAAAAATGAAAAGATCATTTTCAATCATAATCTCATTACTGATTTTCCTTGGAATCTCTTCAGTTAATCTGTATGGGGAAGTAAAACTTCCTGCAATTTTCAGCGATAATATGGTTTTGCAGCAGAAAACTGAAACAGCAATCTGGGGTCTGGCCGATAAAAACAGTACCGTAAAGGTTACAACATCATGGAATAAGAAAGCTTATTCTGCCCGGGCTGACAGCGATGGCAAATGGAAGCTGAAAGTTTCGACACCGTCTGCAGGAGGCCCTTATGAGATTTCAATTAGTGACGGAAAAGCTATGAAGCTGAGAAATATTATGATTGGAGAAGTATGGGTTTGTTCGGGTCAGTCAAACATGGAGATGC
The DNA here is from genome assembly GCA_038325595.1 of Bacteroidales bacterium. Lineage (GTDB taxonomy): Bacteria > Bacteroidota > Bacteroidia > Bacteroidales > VadinHA17 > LD21. Next base: position 10,985 of record JBBQJD010000111.1, read on the forward strand.
CCATGAAAGGTTATTCAAGCCAGCCGATAATAGGATCAAATGAAGCTATTGCGACTTCTTCAAATCCTGAAATCCGGCTCTTTACCGTGAAAAAAGCTTCCTCTCTCGTACCAATGGATGACTTTACAGGCACATGGAATAATTGTGAACCTGAAAATGTGTGCGAATTCAGTGCAACAGCATATTACTTCGGACTCATGCTGTATAAGGTTCTGAAAGTGCCTGTAGGACTGATAAATACAAGCTGGGGAGGTACACGGATTGAACCATGGATGAGTGAGGCAGGTTTTGAAAATTTTGATTTTGTAAAGCTTCCGGATAAAAATCAGCAGGGTGCACTTTCCCCGCAGACACCAACTGTTCTATTCAATGCAATGATAAACCCCATGGTTGGATACGGAATAAAAGGTGCGATCTGGTATCAGGGAGAATCAAACCGTAATGAGGCGGACCAGTATGTACAATTATTGCCGGGCATGGTTGAAAACTGGCGTTCTGTATGGGGAATCGGTGATTTTCCATTTTATTATGTTCAGATTGCACCATTTAATTATGGTACTACCGGACTGAGTTCAGCATATCTCCGTGAAGCTCAGTTAAAAGCATCAAGTGCAATTCCAAATATCGGAATGGCTTCAATTATGGATATCGGTGAAGAAGATTGTATTCATCCTGCACATAAGAAAACAGGTTCTGACCGACTTGCGTTTCTTGCTCTCACAAATACATACGGCAAAAAAGGCTATACCGGAGCCGGCCCCGTTCTGAAGGAGATGAAAGTTGAAGGTCCCATTGTTAAATTAACATTTGACAATGCTGCAAATGGTCTTACATCATATGGAAAACCGCTGCAACTGTTTGAAGTTGCCGGAGCCAATAAAAGGTTCTATCCGGCTATCGCAACATTTATGAATGGAGGGATAACTCTTATCAGTTCATCCGTTTCAGAGCCG
>JBBQJD010000112.1:0-11887 GCA_038325595.1 Bacteroidales bacterium
AAAATGCCAAAGATAGATTACATAAAGAATAGCCAGATTTTAAAAGCTCTTTCACACCCGATAAGATTACAGATGGTAGATGTTTTATTAGATGATGAATGTTGTGTTACTGATGTTGTCAATGCACTTGGAATTTCGCAATCAACATCATCTCAGCATCTCTCCATTCTTAAAAACAGTGGAATTGTGTATCCTGAAAAGCATGGAACTAAAACATGCTATAGAGTTGCTGATTATCTTACCAAAGAATTAATATCAATTTTAAAAAATGAAAAATAATGTTAAATAAGTTGATCCAGGCAATTATGCCACCAAAAAAGATGATTGACATGTTTACTTACAAAATCATAAGTACTCAATCAATCGGGAAAATCTCGGAGAAAGTACCATCAGTATGTGAAAAATACAAATTCGCATTGCTTCAAACATATATATACCATGAAATAGTTGAGAGTAAAGGATTTCCTATAAAACGAAAAGTTTTTATTTATGAAATTTGTCAGGCAAAAACAGCAGCTACAATGCTAACAGATTTCCCACATTTTTCCATTTTCATGCCTTGTAAACTTGCTGTTTATGAAGATAATGGAAAAACCTTTATTTCAACCATGAATATGGAGATAATGCTTAAAGCAGTTGGTTCAAATCAGGAACTTTACAAGGAGGCAACAACTCTTTTTAATACTTTGAAATCACTAATGAACGACTTATCAGAAAATCCATGAAAAAAATACCATTAATTCTGTCAATTTTGGTTAGCCTATTCGCTTTCACCATCCTTACACAATGTGATAGACCTATACCCGTTGTCTCAAAGTCGAACAGCATGAGTATTGTTATTTATTCAAATGATGTAGAGACTGTTTGGAATGCACTCAGGTTTGCAAATTATTCTAAATCCCAAGGTGATTCAGTAAGTATCTTCCTGCTTGGTAAAGGTGTAGAGTTAGAAAATCTGGTTAATTTTGATAGTACAATTAAGGAACAATCAGATAAATTTTTAGGCAATGGAGGAATAATCCTGGGTTGTGGCACTTGCTTGAAAAGTAGAAATAATGGCGACCCTCAGGTATGCAAGTTTTCTTCAATGAATGACCTATATGAAATGATTCACCAAAATAAAATCGTTATGACCTTTTAATTGTAAACAAGGTAGATACAATAATACAAAGACTAAAAAAAACCTTACTAATAAAAAATAATGCACATGAAAAAAGTTTTAATTCTTATCAATGACGCTCCTTATGGAACAGAGAAAGCTTATAATGGTTTACGATTGGCAATGCAAATACAGAAAGAATATGAAGACACAGATTTGTGCGTATTTCTTATGGCTGATGCAGTTACCTGTGCTTTACCTAATCAGAATACACCAAACGGATATTACAATATTGAAAGGATGCTGAAAGCAGTTTTACTGAAAAAAGGTAAAGTAAAGCTTTGCGGATCATGTGCTGATGCCCGTGGGATAAAAGAATTGAAACTTGTTGAAGGGGCAGAATTAAGTACCATGAAGGAACTTACACAGTGGACGATTGAAAGCGATAAAGTGATCACTTTCTAGAAACTTATCAGTATAAAGAGTATTTCCTGATTAGCTTTTCCAACATTTTCAAATAGACCTTTCGAAATTTATAAATTAAGGAAAATTGAAAGTAAGAGACAGTGGAATGCCAACCGAAGATATCTGGTCAGACTTTTTTAATGTTGATTTGATATTATCTGAATTACAAATAAACTCAAAAATTAACAATCTAGTTGAAATTGGTTGTGGTTATGGTACATTTACGATACCAGCCGCAAGACAAATTACAGGTAGACTGCATGCCTTTGATATTGAAAAAGAGATGCTTGATTCAGTAGAACAAAAAATATCAAATGAACATATCAGTAATGTTAGTCTCGAACTTAGAGATATTTTAATTCAAACAACTGGACTGACAGACAGCTCTATGGATTATGTAATGCTATTTAATATCTTACATCATGATTCTCCGATTGATTTTCTTGCTGAATCATATAGAATTTTAAAACCCAAAGGAAAGGTAGGAATTTTGCACTGGAGAAGTGACGTTTCAACACCTCGTGGACCGGATTTAAGTATCAGACCTAAACCAGACCAGATTATTCAATGGGTTGATAAGTTGAAATTTAGTATTTTCAAAGAGCCCGTTATTATTGAACCATATCATTATGGGTTGATTATCTTAAAGGTCTAACTTCCCAAGTCAAACTTTGAGATTGTTTTGCAAGCACATTTAAAAGCCACACAGGCTGACGCATTATCAAAGCTTTTAAAAGAGCTTGCAAAAACAACAGATTGACTGTTAAACATATAACATGACTATTTCACCAAAATAATTAACAAGCACTAATAATAATACGGACGGTTGGGGTAATAAACTTGTCACAATTTTTGCTCGCCACCTTGACAATTTCATCGTGAAACCAAACTTATCAACCACTTATAAAATCCGTGACTTCGGCTCTGTACAAATCCGTACAACCGAGACAATTTTATCTTTCGCCGGGACTTGCAAAAATTGCGCCATACCCTCCTCGTCACCGGGACAAATTTGCTCTGTTCTGCTCAGTATCTCCAGGCTCAGAAGATTTTCAGGATATTATCTTATAATGTCCTGGAAGGTTTCAAAAGAGATAGTCTGATAAAGAACGAATTTATCAGCTGGGTGAAAGGAATTGATCCTGATATAGCAGCATTCCAGGAAATGAACAACTTCACCCAAAAAGAATTAGAACAGTTTGCAGCCAGGTACGGACACCAGTATGCCGTCATTTCGAAAACTGAAGGTTATCCTGTTGCACTGACATCAAAATACCCGATTGTCAATGTACAGAAGGTAATTGATAACATGCATCACGCCTACCTTGTGGCCAGTATTAATCATATCAATGTCATTGTGATCCATTTTTCTCCTTTCAGCTATCAAAAAAGGCAACTTGAGGTTAAGGAAGTTCTGGCCAGGGCTGATCTGTTCCCTGAAAATGAGATGACTGCATTAATGGGCGATTTCAATTCATTATCAGCAAAAGATACCGGAAATTATGATGAAGAGGATTTGAAAGTTATGAAAGACAGAGAAATAAAAGAGAGCCATATCCGGAATTTAAATAACGGACAGTTTGATTACACTGTTACGGAAGCGATGGAAAATGCAGGATTTACAGATATTTTATGGCACTATCATAAAGATTTTCAACATACAATGCCAACCGGAAATTATAAATCCGAGCATGTGAAACGCATTGATTTTGTTTATGTTAACAAGCCTCTTAATAAGAAAGCCGTGTCAGCTGAAATTATACTTAATGATAAAACAGACAAAATATCAGACCATTACCCTGTTCTGGTAACTATCAACCTTGAATCAAAATAATAATTCTCTGTTTACTTAATTAATATTGAGGTATTTTCATCAACTCTCCGTTTTTCATTGCTGATTGATGAGCCACAATTCATGCAACAGTCAGGTTCAGAGCCATGGAGATATCAACAAGCGGTTTGCGGTCCATCAGGATTGATTCAATAAATTCATTCATCAGATACCCATGCGATCCGCCATGTCCGCCGGGAGGAACACCCGGAGGCAAAGGTCTTCGAAGAATATCCGGCAGTGTTTTTTCAAGACCTTCATAATGACCATAATAAGATCCTTTCTCTCCTCTTATCCGCCCTCTTTCCCCACCATCACCCGGAGTATCCCAGCTCACTCCCATTCTAGAGGTCCCTCCATTGCTTGTCCGGAAGAGGGCAATTTCAGTTCCAAAAGGATTCCTGTAAATATTATTTCCGGGTTTAAGATGATCTATAATGCTTGGCATTCCCATGCAGGAGACTTCGGTAAAACTCTCCCTTGTAACTCCTGCATAATAAGCATTTGAATGAGTCGGATACCATTGCGGAGGTAAACCAATTCTCCAGCCCTTGTAAGAATCGATAGGCACATCCATATAGTGATAGTATTCTCCTTCCGAATAAATAATCTTCCCCAATCCTCCGGTATCATAAATAGTCCGCATAGCATAAAGATCCTCATGGAAGCATGATGTTTCGAACATCATGTATTTCATACCGGTTGATTTTACGGTTTCGTACAATCTTGCGGCATCTTCCAGAGAACCGAATACTGCAGGAACCGCTGACGCAACATGCTTTCCTTTCCGCAGTGCCTCAATGGCAAGTTCTGCATGACTCGGGGCATCGGTTGCAATAAAAACAGCCTCAATCCTTTCATTTTTAATAAGTTCGGAAAAAGATGGATAGGTTTTTGAACACCCGCATATCCTGGCCATTTCGGCACACCTGTCAGGGAAAAGATCGCTTACCGCAACAATTTCAACATTGGGGTGATTCTGAAAACCAAAATCGGCACCGAATTTACAAACGCCATAACCTATTATGCCTACCCTGATCTTCCTGTCAGATACCGGCACCCATGCTTTAGATGCTTCCTTGTCTGCAGCTGTTCTCTCAAATCCCTGTATAGGAGGAACAGCGGCCGGAGCCTGAGTTAACTTCCTGGATGAAGAACAGCCTGCCTGTTGCAATCCAAGAGCAACAGCGCCTAACCCTGCCGTATGAATAAAGAAGCGGCGTGAAATTTTTTTTGTCATGTGAATAGGTTTTAAGAACTTAATTAATAATGATATTTTTCCCCCCGGTAAATCCGAACAGTCCCAACCAGATGATTTTAATCTGCAATTTATATACAAATTTTTGATAATTTTGGCCGTCCAAATATCAATTCAGCCAATGTCAATAAAAAACTGTTATGTCGGAGCTTGAACAATATTTTAACCAGTACCGTAAGAACATTATTGGCATTGATGCCAGCCTGGAATCTCCCTTTGGAATTAAAAAACTCATATATGCCGACTGGATAGCCAGCGGAAGGCTGTATGGACCAATTGAAAACAGGCTGCTTGCTGATATCGGACCAATGATAGGAAATACACATTCTGAATCATCCGCTACAGGTAAGGCAATGACAGATGCTTATCACATGGCTCAGAAGATCGTAAAAAATCATGTCAATGCTGATGAAAATGATGTTCTGATATTTACCGGAACAGGTATGACATCAGCAATAGCCAAGCTTCAGAGAATAATCGGACTTAAAGTACCTGAGCAGGCAATAAAGTATTGTCCTTATAACAACGGAAAATTTTCCAATTGCAAGAATATACCCAATAATAACAGACCTGTCGTTTTCCTTACACATACTGAGCATCATTCGAATCATACCTCGTGGTTTGAAACTGTTGCTGAAGTGGTTGTTCTTGAACCTTCAGCAGATCTTAAGGTTGATCCGGATACATTGAGGAAAGAGATCGTGAAATACAAAGACCATTCATTGTTAATTGGCTCTTTTTCAGCGTGTTCCAATGTAACCGGATATACCCCGCCTTTCCACGAGCTTGCAAGGATAATGCACGAAAATAACGGGTATTGCCTGGTTGACTTTGCTGCATCTGCACCCTATGTTGATATTGATATGCATCCTGCAGATAAAATGGAGCAGCTTGATGCTATATTCTTCTCGCCTCATAAATTTCTTGGAGGTCCGGGTAGCGCAGGTGTTCTTATTTTCAGCAAGGATTTGTATAAGAACAGTATACCCGATACTCCTGGTGGTGGTACAGTTAAATGGACAAACCGCTGGGGAGGCTATAGCTATATAAGTGATATTGAGGTAAAGGAGGATGGCGGGACACCCGGATTCCTGCAGGGTATTAAGTGTGCTTTGGCTATCAGGCTGAAGGAGAAAATGGATACAGAGAAGATCAGAATGCGTGAGAATGAGCTGAAGGGTATCGCTTCCAAAGAATTAAACAAAATTAATGGGTTGCATATTCTTGCTGACAATATAACAGAGAGACTCGGGGTTTTTTCATTTTACCTCGATGGGATTCACCATAATCTGGTAACAGCACTTCTTAACGACCGGTTTGGAATACAGGTCAGGGGCGGATGCTCATGTGCAGGAACTTATGGCCATTTTCTTTTGAACGTCGACATAAAATTGTCCAAAGAGATCACTGATAAGATTGATGCCGGAGATCTTTCCATGAAACCGGGATGGATAAGGCTGTCATTGCATCCGACAATGACAGATGAAGAGTTGTTGTACATAACAGCTTCTATAAAGCAAATCTCTGATAATATCGGGGAATGGAGCAAGGATTACGAGTATAGCAGTCGTACAAATGAATTTCATCATCGCAATTCATCAGAAAGTATGGTAAACATAACTGATTGGTTCAAAATAAATTAAAACAGTGAATATATTATTAACAAAAAAAGAAGTAGAAGATCTCAAAATATGGTTCGGTAATTACGTAAAAACCTTTAAATATGATGATCCTGAAGTTCAGCAAAATATAGATTTGAAAAAACAACATACCAAACGGGTATGTGAAGAGATCCTTAAAATCGGAATACAACTTGGATTAAATGAAAATGAATTGAACCTTGCCGAAACAGTTGCACTGTTACACGATATCGGTCGTTTTGAGCAATATCACAAGTACAGAACTTTTTCCGACAACAATTCAGACGACCATGCAGAGATGGGCATCAGGATGCTCGATCATAAAGGGGTGCTCAATAATCTTCCTAAAGATCTTCAGTCATTGATCTTCTGCATAATAGATTCACACAACAAACCTGAAATCCCTTCCGGCAAAACGGAACAATGCGTTTATTTTTCCAAATTGTTGAGGGACGCCGACAAGCTTGATATTTACAGGATTGTGACAGGATATTACAAACGAAATGGAAAGAGAAACGGTACTCTCATTCTTGACCTGCATGATACACCCGGTTTTTCAGAAGAAGTTTACAACGACTTGCTGAATAAGCATATAGTCAACATAAAACATGTTCAAAACCTGAATGATTTTAAGCTGCTTCAACTAGGATGGATCTTTGATATAAATTTCAAACCTGCAGCCGAAGGTGTGAAAGAACATAAATACCTTGAAAAGATAAGGGAGGTATTACCGGAATCCAGGGAAATATCGGACATCTTCGATAAGATTATTTCCTACCGGGATGACAAGTTAGACCAGATTCCACCTGGAGATTTCAAGTATTGAATTTCCTGAAATCCATATTCATTGCAAACTCCATTGTAAACTCCTCAATATATGAGAGTTCAATGTAGCTTATGTTCTTCAGTATGGCTTCTGATTTGCTTTTAAACTTATCTGATTTAAGATATTGAAGCGCCCCTATTCCGGCACTGTTCCCGACAGGATAAATTTTCCCGCTCAACTCATGTGGCAATAATCCGATTTTAACAGCTGACTCTATGCTTATATAATTGCCAAATCCGCCTGCAAGATATAATGCATCAGTTTCTTCAAAGGACAATCCGGCATTGTTCATCAAAATCTTTATACCTGAATAAATTGCAGATTTTGCCAGCTGAATCTCGCGGATATCCTGTTGATTTACCTGTACTGCCTTTTCAGGAAAAATGCTGAAGGTTTCCTTTAACAAACCTGTTTCATCAATTATCTCTTTATCAAGCATATACGCAACAATATCAACTATCCCGGAACCACATATACCCACTGGTTCAGTATTACCTATCACCTTATAATTTTCAGGACCATGATATACAGAGATGGCTCCTGAAATGGCCCCCATTCCGCAGGAAATGTTAGCGCCTTCAAAAGCAGGTCCGGCTGCTGTGGCACATGTATAAATTTTCTTATCCTTTACAAGAGCAATTTCACCGTTTGTACCTATATCGAGAAACAGGTAATTCTTCTTTCTGACTTTTAATGCAGTGAGCCCGGCAAGTATATCAGCCCCGACATATGCTGATATGCAGGGCAAGGTGACAACCCGCGCATCCTTATTAACATTCAGACCAGTTAAAGAACCCTGTCTGTCCTGTTGATCAGTAAACGTTGGCTTGAACGGAGCCAGGGCAATGGAAACCGGATCTTCACCCAGTAGAATATGCAGCATTGTGGTATTGCCCACAACTAATATTCTTTCAAAATTTGTTGAACAGAGACTTTTTTCTTTTAAAAACCTGCTTAACTCATAATTAACGGAATCGATTATTGATTTTTGCAGCTCCTTCAAACCTGACTCATTCTCCTGACAATAGTTAATTCTGGAGATAACATCAGCGCCGTATTGTTTCTGGGGATTCAGGAATGATGAAATTTTCTCAATCTGTCCTGTCTTCAAATTCAGGAAATATAATACCACAGTCGTGGTTCCGATATCAATAGCAACACCACAGGGAGATGAGGTTATAAAATCAGTTCTCCCAATGTTAAAAGGCAGGTCCTCAAGGTATCTGGTCTGAGCAACCAGTATGTTTGCTTCTTCAATGCCGGGAAGAATTACATCAATATCATATTCAGGATAATAACTGCATGAAATCACTTCTCCAAGTCCTTTTACATTAACCCTGCATTTTCCGCATGTGCCTTTTCCACCGCATGGAGCATAGATCGCTGATCCGTTTTTTCTTAAAATATCAAGAAGCGAAGGGCCTGTTTCTGATTCTATTTTGTACTGGTTATCAGGATTAACGATATTAATTTTAATCATCAGTTGGTATGTAAGACAATTAGGGTATGAATTGCTGTGGTTCTTTCCAAAGGTAGATTTTTTAGAATAATCTCTGCATAAAAAACTTCTATGATAAATTGTTTTACTAAATTTGCACCGGAAAAAAATAAAAACGGCTCGTAGCTCAGCTGGTAGAGCACGTGACTCTTAATCATGGGGTCGAGAGTTCGATCCTCTCCGAGCCGACAAAACCCTGAAAAACATTCAGGGTTTTTTTCATAAGACTATTGAAACGACTGACACTGCATCTTACCTACACAATTCATCTATTAATCTCTTGTATAATTGTCTTTAACCCAACGCGCAGATATACCTTCGCTTTTAAATGACACCCACGACACAAAATTATTTTCCAGGGAGATGAGAAACCAGGTAGGAGCAACTTCTTCAGATTCTCATGTAATTTACTGAAATAGAGATCATCCAGCATTTATTATAAAAAATAGAAGCCCCCATTACTGAAGGCTTTAATCTGAAGTTCCCGCTCCCAAATTAAGTTATAAAACAGCCTTTAATCCGATAAAAAGATTATCGATGAAGTATCAAAATAACTACCTGATATTCTGTAATATAACTTAATCACTCATGAATAAACAAATCATGATCATCCCTTGTTAACTTTACCGGAGAAACTCTTAACAAAAGAAGAAATGGAAAGAATTCCCGATGATCGTTACCAGAACCTTGAAAATCAGCTAGGTGATGAAAAGCTCTTTATCTCAATTCTTGAAAATGTTAATTCAGGTGTGGCTCTGATTGATGAAACAGGACAATTCATATTATACAATAAGAGATTTCTTAACTTATTCGGATTATCAGAAGAAAGTACAATAAAAAATGTAAATGATCAGAATTGGAGCGATTGGCAGGTATTCAATGAAAATCTTGAAATATTACATGTTGATGACCATCCGGTCCGGAAAGCGGCAATAACAGGAAATAATGTTACAAATCAGCTTGTTGCAGTAAAATTACCATCGGGAGGAGATTTAATCTGGATGTTGGTAAGCGCTGAACCAATATTCAAAAATGGTAAGATTGAAATGACAATCTGCACATATACGGACATTACAGAACACAAGCTGGCCGATATAGCGTTGAGAAAAAGTGAGCACAGGTACAGTCAGCTCTTTAATTCCATGACCGAAATGTTTCAGGTTATTGAGATTATTCATGATGAAAATGGCAAAGCTGTTGACTATTATTATCGTGACATTAATCCTGCATTTGAAAAACTTGCTGGCAAAAAACGCGAGGAGCTTTTAGACAACCGAGCCAGACAGGTTTTTCCGGATATTAAGCAACATTTGTTTGATGTATATGATTCTGTATACAAAACTGGTAATTCAATCCGGTTCGAAAGTCATGGTGATATTTTAAATAAAGACTTTGAGATCTATGCCTGGAAAACTCTTGAGAATAATATTGGTGTGATACTTTCAGATGTCACCGAAAGAAAAAAAACGCAGGATGAGCTCATTGAAAGCGAACAAAACCTCAGAGAGCTCAATGCCACAAAAGATAAATTTTTCTCGATAATAGCACATGACCTTAAAAGTCCTTTTACCAGCATTATCGGTTTCACTGAACTTCTTACAGATAAAATAAAGAAAAATGATTATGAAGGAATAGAGGAATTTGCAGATATAATTCATAAATCCTCATGGCGCGCAATGGATCTGCTGTCCAACCTTATTGAATGGTCAAGGATGCAGACAGGAAGAATGGAATTCAACCCGCAGAAAATTAATATGATTTTGACTATCAACGAAGTAACCGACCTGTTAAAAGACTCTGCACATCAGAAATTGATTACAATTTCAAAAGATGTGCCCTCGTCTTTGGATGTATTTGCCGATAAATCTATGATAAGTACCATATTAAGAAATCTTTTATCAAACGCCATTAAATTCACAAGTACAGGCGGAAAAATTATTATTTCCGGTGTTCATTATGACAATGAGGTCAGGATATCAGTTATGGACAATGGAAAAGGAATCAGGAAAGAAATTTTAGAAATGATGTTCCGGATGGAAAATAGTTTTTCCACTCCCGGTACAAATGGTGAAGAAGGAACAGGACTGGGATTACTGCTCTGTAAGGAATTTGTGTCAGAACATGGAGGCAGTATATGGGTAGAAAGTACTATGGGTGAAGGCAGTACATTCTCCTTTACGTTACCTCAGGTCAGAATGTGATTGACCATGACAGCACTACATAAGTCAGCATTTGCTGACTTTCTGGCGGGTATTACATGGGTATAAGCCAATCAACCCTTGCTTTTGCTGAAACAGCTCAAAATGAGTGATCCAACAATTTGAGCTTTTAAGTGTTATATTTTTAACAATAAATCTTTATTAAATCCAATCATCCCAACATTGCTACAGGCACTGTCTATAAAACTCTTGAAAACTTTGCAGGGAAAGGAATTTTAATTAAAGTTAAACCTGACGGGGACGTAAAGAGGTATGATGCTGTTACAATGAATCATCATCATCTGTACTGTGCTGAATCACATAGAATTGAGGATTTCATTGATAAGAATCCTGATACAATGATTGAAAATTATCTGAAAGACAAGAAGATTCCGAACTTTAGAATAGAAAATATCAAACTCCAGATAATCGGAAGATTTAATGATCAGAAGTAAACAATCAGCTAATTAAATTAAATCCAAAACAATGGGACAAAAAGGAAGAGAAATCGTAAAGATGAATGTTGATGAATTGATCAACATTTTAAACAAAGCCCTTGCAGATGAGTGGCTTGCATACTACCAATACTGGATAGGGGCGAAAGTTATCAAGGGCCCTATGAAAGATGCAGTAATCGCAGAACTTACCCTTCATGCAGCAGAAGAGCTGACTCATGCTGAACAATTGTCAACACGCATTATACAGCTTAATGGGGTGCCGGTATTATCTCCTGAGGATTGGTTTAAGCTGTCAAATTGCGGATATGAGAAACCTATTGATCCTTATGTTGAAGAAATTCTGAATCAGAACATTAAGGCAGAACAGTGTGCCATACGCACTTATAGTGAGATGCTCGATATTACGAAGGAAGGGGATCCTGTCACATATAATATGGTTCTGCAGATACTTTCCCAGGAAGTAGAACATGAAGAAGACTTATCAGCTTTAAAAGAAGATATTGAGCTTATGCTCACAAGAGGAAGATAATAACTAATTAATAACTAAAAATATGGAAGACATCCAAATTACCCCTATGCCCAGAATCGGAGACAGAGCTCCTGAATTCAAGGCC
>JBBQJD010000113.1:0-11551 GCA_038325595.1 Bacteroidales bacterium
GCATAAGAACAGAGAACATGATTTTGTGCTATGAAGATGAAGAAACCGGGTTCGGAAAATTCCTGAAGTTTGAGACTGTGTCGTTGTGTTATATTGATAAAAATCTGATAGACAGTAATTTACTTGATGAAAGAGAGCTCAAATGGTTTAATTCTTATCATGCGGAAGTCTTTGAAAAATTAAGTCCGTATCTTACAGAAGAAGAGAAGATCTGGCTTCATGAGAAGACGGAGAGAGTTGAAATCTGAATTGAATTAAGAACATTTGAACAATAGAATAAAGAATAAAGAACTTCTATTCTGATTTCGTTTCATCTTATTACATCCTCCATCAAAACAATATCCATCACCGGAAACTCGGTTATCCTTAACCTTGCACACCCGTATGGAACAAGTGTTATCCTCTGTGGATCGCCTTCGGGTTTTACCGGGCTTAACGGAGGAACATCAGCTGAGTTATTCTTTATTGTCCAGCCGGGAATTTTAATGCCCCTGGCGGTAATAACTACCGGTGGATCCTGAGTAGTCGTTACATACTTTCCTGAATCAGCTGACCATACCATGTCCCCAACATCTGAAAAAGGATATTTTCCTACAGGATTTTCTGTCACCTTCAATCCTCTCATCAGATCTTTTCCCAGCAGGAGTCCGAAATTCCATTCGCTCCGGGAATAAATCTCCCAGTCAACACTGCCCTTATAGCCGAAATTATCGTAGTTGATCTTAACGGCTCTGAATTCCTTGTCAATCCTCAGTGAATAATAAAGCGGACCGCGAAGCACTGCCAGTGAGCTGTTATGTCTTTCCTCAGTACGGATATTCATAGGAATTTCTATAGTGATCTTATCCCCATTCTTCCATCTTTCATTCAACTTATGCTCTGAACCTCCTTTTACAGTTACAGTATTGTTTTTATAATTAATTGTTACAGAATCAGACCATTCAGGAATTCTGATATAAAGAGGAAATTTTACATTCTTTGAAGTTTGAATGGTCAGTGATACAGCACCTCGAAACGGATAATCTGTTTCTTCAGTAATAGTGACTTCATTTCCCCTGGCTACCTTAGCTTTTACAATTGATGGGCCGTATAAAACCAGTGCAAGTCCATTATCGTCTGTAGCCATCCACATACTACGGATAAATTTCGGCCATCCCTGGTGCATGTTTGCGAGGCAGCAACCGAAGTTTGGCATAAGTCCGTAAATATTTGAGAATTCACCATTTGTGCTCCAGTCTCTGGCAGCACCTGAAACAAGTACCTGATTTGATTGCTGGTCATACTGATGAGCCCACAGATCAGGCGTTGTAGTTCCCGGCAGGGAGTTATATGCCAGAGACTCTATTCTTCCGGCCAGTTTATTGTCGCCAAAAATGGAGTAAAGTTCTTCAAGAGAATACATGTACTCGACAACGGAGCATAATTCGGTTCCCTGCGACGGATTTTTACCTGAAAGATGTTCGTCACCGGAAAATCTTCCGCCTGCCTGACCATGGTTCAGATCATATTTTTCAATTCCTGAAAAAACTGCCTGTTTAAATCTCTGATCGTTTGCCTGCTGATACCATAATCCCGGATACTTAATTGCCATAGCGTTATTCACGACATGTGCTGTTAGTCCTGTTGAATCCCAGTTCAGAGGGATCTTTTTATCGGCAGATGCAGCCGAGTCCCATGGAAAGTTCTCATAATATGATGTCCAGTCTGAACTGTTTTTTTGTATGGATTCGATTGTTTCAAGTATCCATGGTTCACCTGTTTGTCTGAACAGCCAGTAACCTGTTACCGCATTTTCCATTGCCCGTACACCTCTCCATTCGCTGTCAGGCCAGTCGGGTGGAGTATCATGCAGATATCTGAAATATTTAATCAATACATTCAGCGACGCTGAATCGCCTGAGGCTTCATAATACTGCATCAGGACTTTATTTGCAACTGCAAGCGGCCACCTGTCCTTATTTTTGGCAGGTCCGTACCAGCCTGAATCACTGCTGCTTGCGAGTATGGGTTGAATCCATTCTTGTACCTTCCTGATAAGACTGTCATTTTCAAGAAGATATGCCAGCGGAACAAGTCCATCGAGATAATATGGTCCACGTTCCCATGCTTCCCCGTCACCTCCGCGCCAGGAAGAATTTACCAGGTCGGGCCAGAAATCATCAATATTACCGGTAAGGCCTGCAGCCTGTAACTCAAGTTGTGATTTAAGCCAGCCTGAAGGCTTTACGGCTCCAAGAGGCAGCTTGATAAAAGCATTTCTGACCAGTGGCTCAGGATTATTCCGGTAATTGAAATTCATTTCTTTTTTGTCGCAACCGGAGAAAACCAGTGAAAAGAAGATGAGGAGCAGGGAAAGGCAGGTTTTCATAGTATTAGTGATCCTGATTAGGAAGCAAAAATATACAATTATTGAGAGCAATTCGATATATTGTTCCCTGAATCCGCCGATCTTCCCCCCGCTCCTTATGAGAACAGGAGAAAAAGGGGGAGAGGTTTCGACAAGTTCTATTCAATCTTAATCGAGCTTGCCGGATTCAGAACTGCTGCCTGGTATGCCTTGTAACTTATTGTAGCAAAAGTTATTATAATGGTCAATAAGGCAGCATACACCATGAGAATGGGGGCTATATTTGTCCCACTTTAGCTCACTCCAAACTTCTTTCAGGATTATTCTTCCTCAATCACCCTCATTTCATCAAACCAGGCAACCCCTTGTCCGGGCATTTTCAGGATAAGGTTAATCTTAAAAGAAGATGGAGTAAGCCCCTCAGGAATTGTAACAAATGTTACATATTGTCTCCATTCATTATCTGGTACAAACCTGGCATGTCCGAAATCGCCTGTAATTACTTCAACATACTGCGGCTTCGCTTTTTCGCTTATAAATGCAAATTCTTCCTTCACCGGCTTAATCCTTTGCTCGGGATCAGACTTAGCCCATATCGAAATTATATAGGATGCCCCTGCTTTGACTGAAAAAGGATAAAATCTTAGCGCCACACTCTTATTTTCAAGGGGAGTAATGAGTCTGACAGAATGATTTCCTTCTTTCTTCTCCCTGGTATCGAGAAAATATGTGGCTCCCCTGTCCCCGCCTGGTCTGGCATAGCATGAAGAAGGAATGCCCGGGCTGGAAGCATCTTCAAATCCCGGATCTCTTATCAGGTTTCTGCCTGTAGAAGTTATCGGATTTTTATCCGGATTAAGGCTGATAAGATAGACCTGTGAACCATAAGCAGCCAGGTGATCAGTAATGGATCCTCCGGTAACAGGCAATGACCGGTTCTCAAATATCAGTTTTGCACGAGCATTTTTTATTCCGGGAATTTTTATTGTGATAATGGCCGGCTCATTTACTTTATTGACAACCATTACCAGCAACTGGTCATTGTGACGTTTTGAGGACAAAAGAATATTTGGCGAAGATGATTCGACCGGCAGTGTTTCTTCATCTGACAGTAGCCACGGGGTCAGTTCAGCTACCTCAATGGCTATTCTTCCGCATTCACTCCATGTGGCCGCTGATTTAGGAAAATAGTTAAGCCCTTGTCTTACAAAGTACTGGATGCCCGTTGCACCTCTGATGATGGCCTGCCAGGTCATTGATCTTACTTCCTGCAGAGTTGGTTCGCGACCCCATATTTCTCCACCTCCAAATGATTGCTGAGCTATCCAGACCGGCTTCTTTCCTGCAAATTCAGCTTTCAGTTGTCCTGTTATATTACCTATCATGCTTACCGGAATGTCAGGCACCGGATAAGGATCGGCCATTACAATGTCAAGAGCATCAGCATATTTTTTTGAGGAGATGAATGGCGCCATGAACACGATCGACACAGGATGCCAGGGATCGGCTTCTTTTACTGTCCTGTAAATTTCCTCAAGTATCTCTGGTTTGATCTTATATCCATTGGGTTCGTCTGAAATATACCATCCCAGCAAAGCAGGATGATCCCTGAATGTTTTAATTTCTTCAATAAGCCTTTTTCTTTTTTCTTCGTCACTGATTCCTTCAATTTTTGAACCGACACCTCCACCCCCGGACACTGAAAGAAGATTATAATTTACTTTCATGCCAAGTTCTGCACAACGGTCCATATATGCTTTCCTGTCATTCAGTGTTTCAGAATTGATCTTCTGGTAAGGTGACATCATATTGAATCCTCTGATAACTTCTTCTTCGGGCATTGTTGGGTGCAGCGGTGAATAACAATAGAAACCAAAAGGAAAAAACTGCCTCTTGTTAACTATCAATCCTCCTGTAAGGTTGTCAGCCTTTACTTCATTGGATTTATATTCAAGACGGACAAAGGAAGTAGTTGCTGAATGACTTGAGTTTTCCTGCCTTATGACCGCAGTAGCTGTGTATTTACCGGGAGGCACCGTAATTTTAAAAGGAATCCTGTTAAGCCTTTCGGCCGATTTGAAGAAAACCTCATTGACAACTTTCCCATCTAAACTGAGTGTAATTCTTAATTCCGAAGAGCGATAAGACGGCGGAACCAGTAGCAGCATCTCTCCTTCATCCTCATATGAGTAAAAGGTTAGTCTCGAATTCAATATAAAGGACGATGCATCATTTGTCTGGCTGATTACAAACGAATTATATAGAAATGACAAAAGAGTTATAATAATTCCTTTAGAATAGAATTTCATAAAAATCACTGATTTTTTATTCCGGTTTAAAAATAGACACTTTTACCAATAAAAACACAGAAAATAAAAACAACAATGTTCAATGTTCTGTTATCTGATTAACGGGGAATAGAACTGGTTAATTTTCTTATTCTTATTTTTGTATATCAGGTATATACAAAAATGAGGATTAACGTACCAAAAACAGATCAATTTGAAATTAACTGCAATATTCAAAGAGTTTTTCCTTAGTGAGAAAGCAGGAGGCCTTATTCTTGTTTTTGCAACGATCATATCCCTCGTAATAGCCAATTCTCCATGGCAAACTGCTTATGTCAGTGCATGGCAAACGATCTTTGCCGGACATAGCATAGTTTTCTGGATTGATGAAGGCTTTATGACAATATTTTTTCTGCTTATAGGACTGGAACTGGAGCGGGAAATTTACCATGGTGAACTGTCTGATTTAAGAAATGCGGCATTACCGATGTTTGGAGCCATGGGAGGAATGTTGATGCCGGCATTAATCTTCCTTTTATTTAATTTCGGCAAAGACACTCAATCCGGATTAGGCATACCTATGGCCACAGACATTGCTTTCGCTATCGGTATTTTATCTCTGATAGGGAATAAGGTTCCTGCATCACTTAAGATTTTCCTTATAGCATTAGCAGTCATCGACGATATGGGAGCTATAATAATGATTGCAATTTTCTATACATCTACTTTGATCTTTACAAACCTGATAGTAGTTTTTGCTGTTTTTGGTTTATTGCTTTTACTTAATAAATTGAATGTAAAAAACCTGGTTCCGTATATAACCGGAGGACTTGTAATGTGGTATTTTATGTCAATCTCAGGTGTTCATCCAACACTGACAGGTGTAATGCTGGCTTTCGCAATTCCTTTCAGAGAGGGAAGTGTATCCTCTCCCTCCTTTATCCTGCAGCATGCACTTCACCGGCCTGTAGCATTTTTCATTATGCCTTTATTTGCACTTGCAAATACGAGCATAATAATTGGTAACTTAAGCGATCTCGGACTTGGAAATTCAAGCAGTGTCGGAATTATTGCCGGACTTTTTATAGGAAAGCCTCTGGGAATTGTGTTGTTCTCATATCTGGGTGTTTTACTTGGTTTATGCGTCCTGCCCGCAGAGCTGAAATGGAGCAATATCCTTGGAGCAGGCTTTTTAGGAGGCATTGGATTTACAATGTCGATTTTTATAACAATGCTTGCATTTGACAGCCCTGAATTGATTAACATTTCAAAGATTGCAATTCTTGTTGCTTCGGTTCTTTCAGCGATTACAGGGTTGTTAATCCTGAAGTCGACACTGAAGAAGCCTTTTGAGGATGAGTGAATAAAAAAGTTTTTTTAAGGGAAGAGCCTGTCCCGCTTCGGCGGGGGGGGCCCGGGGGCATTGCCGTCAACCTGAGCTATTAGGATGCTGTATCTGACAGCCGCTTTTCGTGGCCGCGGTAAAGGTAATTGTGTAGCGGGCGAAGAAAACCGAGCTTTTTAGGTTGACGGCAATGGGGCCGGGGGATGGGTTCTTGTAAATTATAATTCCCGGGAGGTGATCTTAAGCGTTTTGAGTTCTGATGTTCCTTAATTTTTAATCAGGCAAGGGATTTTGCAGTAAAATATTAACTTTGATTAAAAAGAATAGCAATGAAGCCTTCAAAACAATTCCTCGGAACAATTTACTCTATTGGAGCTCCCCAGGTAGCGGAAATAATTCTTCTCTCAGGCTTTGACTGGGTGATGATAGACATGGAACATTCAGCTCTATCCCTGAGTGATACACAGATTGCCCTTCAGGTTTTAGGAGATAAAATCCTGAAGATAGTAAGAGTGCCGGGGAATGATGAAATCTGGATCAAGCGTGTACTTGATACAGGATGTGATGGCATAATTGTACCAATGGTAAACAGTGCCGGAGAAGCTGAAAAAGCAATAGCAGCTGCAAGGTATCCACTTGATGGTAAGAGAAGTGTTGGACTTGCAAGAGCTCATAAGTTCGGAGCTTCATTCAATGAATACCTCGAAAAAGCAAACAGCAATCTGATTGTAATGATCCAGATTGAACACACCGATGCTGTAAAAAATATTGATTCAATCCTTAAGGTTAAAGGAATCGATGCAATTTTTATAGGTCCATATGACCTTTCGGCCAGTATGGGATTAACCGGCAAGGTTAATCATCCTGAGGTAAGAAAGGCTGTTGATCTTATTAAGAAAAAATGCCTGGAAGCAGGTTTGCCTTATGCTATTTTTGGTGGAACACCCGAATCTCTTGAACAGGACATCAAAGAGGGATGTACCTATCCGGTTTGCGGAGTTGATGTTTCAATTTTATCACGTTCACTGAATGATTTACGTAAAAAACTGAGCTCAATTAGGGATACTGTCTGAATATTATGTTAATTATCTGTTTGTCAGTTATTTCCATGTTCTCGTCAGAAGGCTTCCAAAGAGGACCTTCTTTCAGCAATCGGATGGCCTCATCCGAATAGACTATTCCCGGAGAGCTGACAATTTTTATATCATCCGGTGTTCCGGTTTCACTGACAATGAAACTAAGTTTAACCACAGCTGTCTGACCGGCCTTATGCTGTTCGGGAATCCTTACATTTTTTTCAATATAGATGTCAAAACTGTCTTTCCCTATCGCAGGAACAGCATTATTGTAGGCATGCAGTGATGCTTTACTGACCGTTACTGATCTGGCCAGACGTCTGCCGCTTATATTCTGATCATAAGCTGTTACAAAGGAATCGCTCTCTTCAGGAGCAGATGCAAGAGCTGCCTGTTCCTGTTCAGCGGAGGCATCTTCACTTTTGTCTGCAACAGCAACGTAATATTCCTCTGCCTTTTCTTCCTTCTCAGCAACTAATTGTTCTGAAGGAGCAATTTTTACCTGACTTAGTTCCGCTGACTCAGCTTTCTTTTCCCTCAATTTTTCTCTATTTTGTGAAATTCTGACCGGTCCGGAACTTACGGTTTCATCCTTTCTTAAGGCATTTTTTTTATTGATCTGAATAGTATCCATTATAGCAATTTCTTCACTCAGCTTTGATGAGGTGGTTCTGTCAAGAACTATATATATAGATGAGATAATCATCAGAACTGCTACAGATGCTGCAATCCTGTACCAGGTCATTCTTTTGGTTTTTAATGTTCTGTCTTTCAGTCTTTTATATAAATGATCCATATCCTTGGCGGTATCTTCCGGTACAATCGTGGAAATACCTTCGGCAGCCTCTTCCAGGAAAGGATCTTTCTGAAGCTCTCTTTCAAAAAGGTTCTTTTCTTTATCTGACATTTTATTCTCCCTGTATCTGAGAAAATCCTTCAGCCTGTTTTTTGTATGTTTATTTTTTCCCCTCATCTCTTTTCTTCAATACAAAGTTTAAGATTTCTTTTGCCGTTCTGGAGATAGCTTTTCACTTTATTTTCATCGAGACCAAGAGTGGAAGCAATCTCGTTATAGCATCTGTTTTCATAGTAAAACAGTCTTATACATTGTTTTTGTTCATCCTTCAATCTTTCTATACAATTATTCAGTATAGCATCCATATCACGGTCCTCTTTGTCAATAGGATGCATTTCCTGTTCATTTTCCATAAAAATTCTGGATTCATTTATCCAGGCATTATGTTTTTCATCCTTCGATTTCCGGGATCTGATTTCCATCAGGCAGTAGTTTTTTGTAACTACATGGAGCCAGCTCCTGAAATTTTCGATTTTCTGCTTAGGTATCTCGACAATAAGCTTTTCGAAGATAAACATAACTGCATCCCTGGCTTCATCCCTGTCCTTCAGGTATTTAAGACATACTCCATAAACCAGGTGCATGTAGCCATAATACAGTTCACCCAATACTTCCAGGTCACCTGAAGAATTGAATTCAGCAATTATTTCTTCATCAGATTTATGGAATTTACGGTTCAGCTGCATCCTATTTAAAAGTTTCAATTAATAACCAAAATTATGAAAAACAGTTTTAAAATTTTCGCAATTCTGATTCTTGCAGCAGTTTTAATCTCCTTCATCGAATCAGTAACGATTACCGGTAAGGTAATAAATGAGAACGGACAGCCACTCAAGGGTGTAATTGTTACAGGAAAAGGTACAAATTCATTTACTGTGACAGATGAAAACGGGAAATACAAGATTTCCGTAAATCAGCAGGTAAAATTCCTGGTTTTTTCATTTAACGGCTATTCTGCCGTTGAAGAAAAAATAGGTGAAAGACGGATAATAAATATAATATTGGATCTGACTGTGACCTCTCTGCCGGAAGAGAGAGCTCAGGTCAAAAGCGAAATGGGTATGGATTTAAGCTCTGCTCCCTCCTCAGCAGGAGTTGCGTTTAAATCCCGTCAAAATTACAATGTTTATAACCCCGGTTTCAATACTGAAGGATATGCTTCAGTTAATGAAAATGGTTATAAAAATGTGAAGATTAATCCATTATCTACATTTTCGATCGATGTTGATAATGCTTCATATTCCAACATCCGGAGGTTCATTAATGGCGGCCAGTTGCCTCCTGCTGACGCTGTAAGAATTGAAGAGATGATCAATTATTTTAAGTATGACTATCCCGAAGCAAGGGGAGAACATCCTTTTTCTGTATATGCGGAACTGGCTGTTTGTCCATGGAACAAGAAACATTTCCTGCTTCATGCAGGTCTGAGGGGAAAAAGTATAGATAAATCTTCTCTTCCTCCTTCCAACCTTGTCTTCCTGATTGACGTTTCAGGATCGATGAGCTCACAGAATAAACTTCCGCTGCTGAAGTCGGCCTTTGGCCTTCTGGTTAATGAGCTTCGTCCGCAGGACAGGGTTGCAATTGTTGTGTATGCAGGAGCTGCCGGTCTTGTGCTTGAATCGACACCAGGCAATAAAAAGGAAGCAATTTTGTCGGCAATTGATAATCTTGAAGCAGGAGGATCCACAGCGGGAGGAGCTGGCTTAAAGCTTGCATATAAGGAAGCGGATAAGAACTTTGTAAGAGGTGGAAATAACAGGATTATACTGGCTACAGATGGTGATTTCAATGTCGGGGAATCAAGCAATGGCGGCATGGTAAGGCTCGTGGAACAAAAACGTGAGGCAGGTGTATTCATCACAGTTCTTGGATTTGGCATGGGCAATTACAAAGATGATAAGATGGAGCTGATAGCAGATAAGGGAAACGGAAATTATTCTTATATCGATAATCTGCAGGAAGCAAGGAAAGTATTAGTTCGTGAATTCGGAGGCACACTTTTTACCATAGCTAAGGATGTGAAATTCCAGATCGAATTCAATCCTGGTAAAGTAAAGTCATACAGGCTGATAGGATATGAAAACAGGCTTCTGAATGATGAGGATTTCAATGACGATACCAAAGATGCAGGCGAAATGGGTTCAGGACATAATGTAACAGCTCTGTACGAAATAGTACCCGTTGATTCCGATGAAGATATGCCATCTGTTGACCCTTTGAAATACAGTAATTCATCAGATAGTAATATCGAAAATGATTATTCAAAAATTGAAAATGATTATTCAAATGAATATCTGACAATCAAGCTCAGATACAAAAAACCCGAGGGAAAGACAAGCGTGATGTTTGAGAAGCCTGTAAGAGGATACATCAGGGATATGAATAAAGTATCTGATAATCTGAAGTTTGCAGCTGCTGTAACTGAGTTCGGGATGATCCTGAGAGATTCTGAATTCAAAGGAAATTCCACTCTCGGTGATGCTGCGAAGTTAGCCAGGGATGCCAGGGGCGAGGATGAAGATGGATACCGTTCGGAGATGATAAGACTGATCGACACAGCAAGAGACCTGAGGGTACTGGCAGATAAAGAATAGAGGCTTTTTTAGTTGATTGCTCTCATAAGAGGGTGTCTTAAAAGATAAATCCATTAACCGCAGAGGTCGCAAAGGATTTACAACTCAGCGTACTTTGCGGTTAAAAAAGACTTTTTAGACACTCTCTTTTGATTTTTTTTCACTTTACATTTTTATTCATGCAACGTAAGAAAAGATTGCAAGTCTTTTATGTGAATTCAGGTCATAAAATTTAATTGTGAGAGTAATGATTTTCAAAAACTTTTTTCTTAATACGTTTCGTAATCTTAGTAAGAAGCCGGGTTACGTACTGCTGAACGTTTCTGGTCTGGCAATCGGACTTACAAGTTTTTTGTTTATAACTCTGTATGTTCTGAATGAACTTAGTTTCGACAGGTTTCATAAGAATTATGAAAATACATACAGGATAAAAGTAGTCGGTCGTCTTGCCGGGAGTACTCTTAACCAAGCAATTACAGCAGCTCCCATGGCTAAAACAGTTATTAATGATTTTCCTGAGATTATCAAAGTAACAAGGATGAGAAAATTTGGAGACTGGCTGATTGGATACGGAGATAAAAGATTTAATGAATCAGAGGTACTCTTTGCTGATTCAACTCTTTTCGATGTGTTTGACTTTAAGATGGTAAGGGGTGATCCGAAAACTGCGTTGATAAGACCAAATTCCATGATACTTACTGAGGAATATGCTAAAAAATATTTCGGTAATGCTGATCCCATGGGACAGAAAATGACGGCTGAGGCAGATACAATTTTCTATACCGTCACTGGCGTGATTCAGGATGTGCCTGATAACTCACATTTTAAATTCGATATGCTTGCCTCGTTAAGTACATACCCTAATGTCGCAAACGGGACATTCTGGTTAAGTCATAATTTCTATACCTACATCGTTGTAAGAGATGGAACAGATAAGGATGTTCTGCAGGGAAAGATGATGGATATTGTTACAAGGTATCTCGGTCCGCAAATTCAGGAGTTTATAGGAATATCGATTGATGATTTCAAGACCGCGGGGAATGATTTTCATTACGAACTTGAA
>JBBQJD010000114.1:0-11474 GCA_038325595.1 Bacteroidales bacterium
TTGAATATCTGGCATCTGAAAGATAGAATTGTGCTATCAGTATATCCTGAAAAGCTTTGAGTTTCTTTCTTCAATTTCCCGCATGAAAATTTTGCTCATGCATTTGTGTTTCATTTCATCAGCTTTTTTCATCAGCTGCATGCACTTGTCAAATTTTCCGAGCTGCCTGTTAATCTCAATAACAATGAAAAGCTCATCGGGATCATCTTCTGAAAGAAAATAAAGAAGTGTTTTCAGATTGTCAAAGTAGAGATCCCGCATATCAGTTGTTATCTCATTTTCCCTGCTTTGTCTTATGATATCATTATAACAATGCAAAGCTTCCCAGCGCAGGTATTTTTCGAATATTTCCATTCCCAGCCCTTCAAAATATTCTTCAAATCCCGGCTCGCGCAAATATGGTACATTAATCCATCCTGCCTGATCACCATCATCAGCAACTTCAAGAAGGGCATCTTCTTCCTCCGCATAGAAAAAGTTCCCGCATTCCTGGCATTTGACCAGCCTGGGATAATCATTCATATTATCTGAGATCTTCTTACCATCTGACCATAATTCAGGTGTAATATTTTGGCTTGCAGAAGATCTTTTTCTCCCCTGTTGACCGCATATAGGGCATGGAATCACTAATACCGTACCGGGTAACATATCAGAACATTAGAAGATTTAAAAATTGATCAAAAATTTGCGGTATAAAAATGAATAAAAATGTTTTATAAACAACAATCCAGTAAAAATATTTTTAGGATGCTGTATTTTGAATGAGATACTTACCTGAGAGGACATTTCAGAAAATATGCAATTGGTCAAAAGCTTAAATGGATCGCTACCGTTAGACCGAAAGCAATGAGGCATCTAAAATGAGCTATAAGCCAATTGAAATCTTTGGCATAGTCAGTGATCTGAATACTCAATACTCCTGCATTAATTATTTTTCCGCAGGTTTTCCTTCTTTCCTTATTTTTTCTACTTCTTCAGCTTTAACCGGAGAGGCTTTGTTTCCCCATGAAGTACGTATAAATGTAAGTATAACAGATATTTGTTTATCTTCAAGGTAATCCTGAGCAGGCATTACCTGGTTATATTCCTTGCCATTTACCTCAATAGGACCTTCCAGTCCAAACAGAACAATAGTTATAAGGTCTTTAGAAGGTCCGGTTATTTTTTCATTTTTCGCCAGGGGAGGAAACATACCACGAACCCCTGCTCCGTCGGCTTGATGACAAGCGAGGCAGTATTTATTGTATAACTGTTGACCGGATTGATCAGCAGCCGGACTTACAGGTTTTTGCTGAATGCTTTTCGGGTCCTTCTGGATCTGGCTAAAAACATTGGAACCAATGAGCAAGGCAGCAATAAGTACCAGAATTTTCATGTTTTTCATTTTTTATCTGAATAAATAACCTTCCAAATGCGTCCTTCCTCAGAGTCGGAAATATACAATGAACCGTCAGGGCCCTGTGCAAGTCCCATTGGCCTGTATTTAATATCATTCATACTTGTTATTGGTTTGACTCCTGCAAATCCGTCTGCAAATGTTTCCCAGTCACCTGATGGCTGGCCATTTTTAAATGGAACAAATGCAACAAAATACCCTTTTTGTTCAAGAGGAGCTCTGTTCCATGATCCGTGAAAGGCTATAAAAGCACCTTCCCTGTATTTTTCAGGGAACATCCTGCCGGTATAAAATAAAAGGTCATTTGGTGCAAGATGGCCCGGGAATGCCATAATGGGATTTTTTGCATCCGAACATCTTCCTGTTTGATCCGAATCGCCACCATATTCTGGCGCCAGGATTTTCTGCTTTTTAAAATGATCATAGTAGCAATAGGGCCATCCGAAAAAGTCACCGTTTTCAACCAGCAGAAATTCTTCTGAGGGAAGCTCGGCTCCCTGCTGCTCAGTGTACAAATCGGGATAAAACTGATGAAGCTGGTCCCTGCCATGCTGAACAACATATAGTTTGTTATTGGAATAATTCCAGGCAAGTGCTACAGAATTTCTGATACCTGAAGCATACCTTAACCCGTCTTTCATCTGATCCTGCCCGGGTTTATCAGCGCTGAATCTCCATATCCCGGCTTGTCTTTCAAGCTGAGGGCACGGATCCTGGCCCGGAGACCCTGGTGTTCTGTCTTTTACCTGGCAGGCATTTGAAGGAGCCCCAACATTAACATAGATGTATCCCTGATTATCAAAGGTAAACGTTTTGTCCTGATGAGCATTTTGTTTCAAAAATCCGGTGATCATAACTTCAGGACTTGCAGTTGGTACCAGATCATTATCCGGAAGCGGTACTCTGAAAACCTCAAGATAGTTGCTGTAATAGAGAAAACCGTTTCGGATATCCATTCCGGTTGAAACTGTTTTACTAAAATATTTTATCTGCTCTGCTTTTCCGTCACCATTGCCATCCCTGAGTGCAACAATTCCATTGCCATTCTTAAGACTTTCGAGGGCAAGATAGATATCTCCGTTCTGCTTTATGGCTATATGCCTTCCGGAACCGAGCTTGTCTGCAAAGACAACTGCTGAAAAGCCCTGAGGCAGTGTTATCCCTCCATTGTCCTGACCAGCAACAGGTTCATTTGGATGATTTCTCATAAAAAAACCTGAAACAACTGTAACAATGATCAGCGCGATAAAATAAAATCTGATTGTTTTCATGATTGGTTAGTTCTGAAGTTAGATAATAAAATTGATGAGAGAAAAGTCAACAAGTTCAATACACAAACAATTCAAAAATAAATCTGTTTAAAAATTAGTTGAAATGAAAATGCCTCTTTTGAGAAAATCAGCCATCTGTAATTCAACTTTCCTGTTTGATTGAGTCGAATTATTATTTCCGGTGCTCATCACGCTGGGAATGCAGGCTAAAAGGAAAGCGACCAACAGGAAGAAAAAAGGAGATACTGACTGGCAGATTATTATGCATATTCTGCATGTAGGTACTGGGGGCTGGCCAAACTCGGATGCACTTTTGACTTATAGCCTTAATAAAGCAGGTGTGCGGTTAAAACATGTCCAATTCAAAATTTTACTTAAAATTTTCCATTTTTGACCTTGCTTCAATACACCAGAATAATTCATTAATAAAATTTGCAGTTCTTTTCCGTGGGTCCTGATTCACTGCAGGATGTCCATTTTCATCAAATGCGTCGGATACATTGGGAACCGGAAACATCGCCGGTATGGTCCATGCCCGCATTTTCCAGAGCGAAAACTGCAGGGATGTCAATACCTGTGTTCCTCCGAACTTTCCATCGGAAACAGTTGATATGGCAACAGGTTTATGATACCATTCATCGTAGAGAAGGTCAGTTGCGTTCTTTATGCTGGCAGGATAACCGCCATTATATTCAGGTGTTACAATTATAATTCCGTCAGCCGATTTAATCCTTGCAGCAAAATCAAGGACTGCGGCTGACGGAGATTTCTGATACCTTAATCTTTCGTCGAACAACGGAAAATTGTACTTTTTCAGGTCAAGAATTTCTACTACAGCAAGCTTGTTCTCTTCGAGATAATTTTTGAAATACAAAGCAACACGATGACTGTTCCTGTTAATTCTGACGCTCGATGATATTATTGAGATATTAAACATTGACTAGATTTTATTTATATATTTTTACGACCGATGTATGCCTGCTGTGAAGCCATCCGTGGTTTGCATCACCACGTGTTTCAGATTTGTATAACACTAAATTGGCCATAATCATTTATGTATTAAAATGAAATATTTTGTAGCTGAATTCCTCATGGTGTACAATTTTCTCTACTTTAGAGGAAGCAGGTTTGTTGGTGAGGCTGTCTGTTCCGATTTTCTTTCGTATTGCAGAGCCATAACACCATTCTGGTATATTCTGGCATTCTTCAGCTGCAGAATACTCTTAGCTTCAATTTCTGAAAAAAGTTTCTGACCGCTTCCGGCTATCTCGGGATGAACAAAAAGGTGCAATTCATCAAAAAGGGAATTCTGCAGGAATAATTTCCAGGTATGGATACCGCTCTCAACAGATATATTTTTTCCCGGATTGTTTTTCAAATCCTGTATTTTGCTTATAAAATCATCATTGTCACTGTAAATCAATTGGTGTGAATTTCTCCATGTCAGATCTAACGGAGTTCGTGAGATAACAATCTTATTGATTGCATTGATTATTTCAGCAAACTTTTTTTCCACCATTGAAAGTGCGCACTTTTCAGCTTTTTGCCAGTATTCGGCGAGAGATGGATAAGTATGGCTTCCGAATACAACAGTGTCGAGTGTTCTGTAATATTCAATTGTATCTTCAATAATGTCGTCGCTCAGAGTCATCCAGCGCTCCGGATCAGAAACAACACCGTCAATTGAGATCTGCATGTATAAAATTACTTTCCTCATTTTTGCTAAACACCGGTATTACCGACCTTCGGAGTTATGTCGAGCTTAGTACCACATTTTTTACAGAACAAGGCATCATCATCGTGATTATCAAACATGCATCCTGAGCAGACCTGGGTATTTGTTTTCCCCGGTATTTTTAAAAGCTCGGAAGTTACAATACCTGTAGGGACTGCTATAAATGCATAACCCATAATCATCACTATACTGGCTAAGAACTGTCCAAGACCGGTTGCCGGTGAAATATCGCCATATCCCACAGTGGTGAGCGTCACGACTGCCCAGTAAATACTCACCGGGATGTTTGTAAAGCCATGTTCTTCACCTTCAATGAGATACATTATAGTTCCGAATATTACAACAAGGGTTATTACAACAGTAAGAAATATAAATATTTTTTCACGGCTTCGATTTATTGCTATGGCAAGTGCCCTGCCTGCGGAGGTATATCTGCTAAGCTTCAGAATCCTGAATACCCGTAGTAATCTTATGGCTCTTATTACTATAAGATTTTGTCCGCCGGAAAATACAAATGCAATAAATCCGGGTAAAATGGCAAGCAGATCTATAATTCCATAAAAACTGAGAATGTACCTGACGGGTTTTTTTACACAATAGATCCTTGTGATATACTCAACAGAAAAAATGACTGTAATGACCCATTCAGCTATACGAAGCTGTCTGAAATATTTTTCATGGATTGGTGCTACACTATCAAAAACAACAAGGATTATACTTATGAAGATGAGCGTGATAAGACACAGGTCGAATATTTTTCCTTCTCTCGTATCGGCTTCAAAAATTATTTCATACAATCTGTCCTTATTCAATTTCATGAATGGATGTTAATGTGTGGTGCTTTTCCAGGCATTTCCTTCCAGTTCTCTGTAGCCATAGAATCTGAATGCATGTATTTTGGATAAGAACCACGTCAATATTAAATTTTGATTTACACGTATTCCGGGTTGTCCCAATGATCTTACTTCATTTATCATATTATCTACCAAAGGAATATCATCATCAAGAATATAACTTTTTAAATTAACTGCTTTTGTGATGTATTTATTATGAGCAGCTTTCATGCTGTTTTCCAGTATAAGGTTTTTTGATTTTATTTTTAACATCCTGCACTCATCTGAAAGAAGCGAAAGCATCCTTTCATTGGAGGTCTGAACCATGCTGATTATTAAATTATGAATTGGCTGAGTTAGCAATTCATTATTTTTTTCTTCCTGTTCCAGAAGATGTTTCAGATGAAAGAGAGAAATAATTGTAAGAGAAACTATTGTATCAGTATCTTTTGATTTTTCAATAACTTTTTTGTTTTCCCTGATAAAGGCAAATCTGGCCTTAATGTCCTCAGGCGTAAGAAAACTGCATGTATCGCATAGCCCAAACTGATTTACCGAAGCATTAACACTTTTATTATCACACCAAATACAATGTTCCATGTCTGAAAAGTTTACAGGTTAGAAAGAATATTTTTGACAAAATAGTGCCATAGTCTCACCAAAAGGTGATCATTGAGCTTAAACAAAAGTTTAATGTCAGAATAACAAAACAGTATTAATCTTTAACGCACCTTACATACTTGCCACCTGTTTTTTCAGTGGTAGCTTTATAAATACGGGTATCGGTATTATCTAGTCTGCGGTACCAGGCAACAGTTGGATGGCCATTAGCGGCATCATCTGTTGAAGTCCAGAAATAAGTGTTTATACCAAGTCCCCAGAATTGGCCGGTCGTCCATTGACGGTAACCTCCGGCCAGAGCATTGAAACCCGATGAATTTGTGCCATTTCCTCCGGCATTCCAGGTTGTTGTTGCTTTTAACTGGGTTCCCTGGTCAGTTCCGCGGAAATTATAAATATTAATATCTGCTGCAGGTATTCCAAGATGTATTTCCATTGTATTGTATTCAGCATCGGTTGGTACATGCCACCCTGCCGGACACAGTCTGCCGGTATTAACGGTATGCCAGTTGTATAATGCCCCATACGCATCTTTATTCGGAGCACTATTACTGTACACGCTGTAAGCCATTGTAGTCATCGCCATCCACTCTGCATTACCGGTTACATTTGGAATGTCTGTATTATCATTCAATTTAACTGTTTTGAGGTTTTGAGCAGTCCAGATCTGTGTTCCGATCAATACGGTCCTGTAAATATTGCCTTCAATGTCAGTTATCGAAGTAGTTAAAATGAGCTGGTTCCCATAACCGGTTCCTGTACTGTTTGATGCATATGCCCTTATATAATAGACAGTACCAGGTGTTAGACCGGTAATATTGCTGACAAAAGTGGCTGAACCTAATGCATCAGTCGTTACATTATCGTCTGTTGTGGGATTTTCAGAGGTACTCCAGCAAACCCCGTTTGCTATTATGGCACTGCCTCCGTTATTTGAAATACTTCCTCCTGACGTTGCACTTGTTGGCATTACTACTGTTAAGGCGGTTGTGGTTAATACAGGCACACCTGGTATAACAGCAGTTGTAAAACTAACCTGGTTACCATATGCAGTGCCTGCAGCGTTGGTGGCATATGACCTGACATAATATGTGGTACCTGCAGCCAGTCCGGTCAGGTTGCTTACAAAGCTTCCTGTTCCTGTTCCACTGGCTGTAGAGCTGTTTGTTGTGGTTGGATTTTCCGTTGTACTCCATACTACCCCTCTTGCAGTTACAGGGCTTCCCCCGTTAGCTGTAATATTCCCTCCGGAGGTTGCTGTTTCGGAAGTAATCGATGTAACAGCTGCAGTTGTGAGTGTTGGAATTACTATTGCTGTGGTTGTAAAGCTTATCTCGGTGCCATACGCGGTTCCGGCACTGTTTGTTGCATATGCACGGACGTAGTATGTAGTCCCGGGAGTTAATTCTGTCAGCTGGCTTATAAAGCCGCCTGTTCCGGATCCATTTACAGTTGTGTCGCCGGTTATTATTGGATTTTCTGTTGTGCTCCAGGCAACTCCCCTCGCAGTTACAGGACTGCCACCATCAATTGTAATATTTCCACCTGATTGAGCAGTAGTGTTGGTAATACCTGTTACTGTAGTTGTAGTTAATGCAGGAGCCACTACTGCTGTTGTTGTAAAGCTTACCTGGTTGCCATATCCAGTACCGGCTACATTTATTGCATAAGCGCGGACATAATATGTTGTTCCGGGTGTTAATTCTGTCATGTTGCTTTCAAACAGACCTGTTCCTGCTCCGTTAACAGTGAAGCTGTTAGCTGTTGTTGGATTTTCTGAAGTGCTCCAGTAAACGCCTCTGGCTGTCACAGCACCTCCGCCATCGCTTGAAATGTTTCCGCCCGATTTTGCTGTTGTTATTGTAACCTCTGAGATCTCCGATGTTGTCAATGCCGGAACCGATATTGCAGTTGATGCAAAGCTTACCTGATTGCCATAGGCAGTGCCGGCGCTGTTTGTTGCATAAGCCCTCACATAATATGTAGTTCCGGGAGTTAACTCTGTCATGTTGCTCACGAAGCTTCCTGTTCCATCACCATCTGCTGTTTTACTATTGTCAACTGTGGGATTCTCAAGCGTGTTCCAGCAGATTCCCCTTGCAGTTACCGGAGCACCACCATCGTTTGTAACATCTCCTCCTGATTTTGCACTATTCAATGTAATCTCTGTTACTACAGCAGTTGTCAATGTTGCAATTGTTATTTCTGTGGTTGTAAAACTAACCTGATTTCCGTAGGCAGTACCTGCACTATTGGTTGCGTAGGCTCTGACATAATATATGGTGCCAGCTGTTAAGCCAGTCAGGTTGCTGTCAAATGAACCGCTGCCAACTCCGTCTGTCGTATGGATTCCTGCAGTTGTTGGATTCTGTGTAGTACTCCAGCAAATTCCGCGGGCTGTAACAAGAGCCCCTCCGGTACTTGTAATCTTGCCTCCCGTTTTTGCAGTTGTGAAGGTAATTTCACTAACAGCAGTTGTACTTAATACAGGTGGGGTGGGATCCTTTTTACAACCGGAGACTAATAAAGATGAAATAATTAAGATTGTTGATAACTGCAGAATGTGAGTCTTTTTCATGGGAAAGCTTGTTTAGTTTGCACTATACAATTTTACTTAAAGCCTGAGAATGATGCATTAATCCTAAATTAATTGTACATGAATTTTAGATTAATCCGTTATTAATTTGCCCCCGCCCTAAAGGGAGTGTCCTGCAAATCAAAATTTTTCTTATTTTTGGCATAATTCATTTTCCCTGATTTAACATTTAAACACAATCCTTATGAATTACTTTAATTATTTAAAGATATTTAGTATAATATTGATATTCAGCTCAATGCATGTTGCTCAGGCTCAAAACTGGCCCGGATTTCGTGGCCCGGCCGGAGATGGGACAAGCACAGAGACCAATCTGCCGGTAAAATGGGATTCTGTTACAAATGTCATATGGAAAGTAAGGGTCCCCGGTACCGGATATTCGTCTCCGATCGTATGGAAGGATAAGCTGTTCACCGTAACGGCTTTACTTGAAACCCGCGAAAAAGTTCTGCTTTGTTATGATTGTAAGAGTGGGAAATTATTGTGGCAAAAAACATTGCTTAAAAATTCATTTGAAAATAAGCACGATCATAACAGTTATGCATCAGGGACACCTGTAACAGATGGCAATCTTGTTTATGTATCTTATTTAAACGACAAGGATGTTGTTGTCGCAGCTTTCGATTTCAATGGAAAACAGGT
Source organism: Bacteroidales bacterium (assembly GCA_038325595.1). Classification (GTDB taxonomy): domain Bacteria; phylum Bacteroidota; class Bacteroidia; order Bacteroidales; family VadinHA17; genus LD21. The sequence goes on from JBBQJD010000114.1 coordinate 9,095, forward strand.
CTGGCTTCAGCGTCCCGGCACATTTTACAGCCCTCATGGTTACAGCTGTTCGCCGGTTCTGTACGAAGACAAAGTGATTATTAACGGCGACAGTCAGGGCGATTCTTTTGTTGCTGCATTGAGCAAAACCGATGGCCAGGTTATATGGATAGTGAAACACGAAAATCCATCACACAGCTTCAGTACCCCGATTTTCAGAAAAATGGCCGGCAAGATGCAGATGATTTTTTGCGGAAACAGGGAGATCTCCTCATATAATCCAACCGATGGCTCGCGTTATTGGTTTGTAAAAGGGCCTTCTGAAGATTTCTGTTCCAGCCCGGTTTATAATGAAAAATCAGGACTGGTGCTTGTAAGCAGTGCCTGGCCCATGCGGAATCTTTTAGCGATAAAACCAGATGGTAAAGGCGATGTAACTGATACTCATGTGGTATGGGAATCGAGAAAAGGTGCTTTTTATGTTCCATCACCTGTTTGCACTGATGATTATCTTTTTTCTACTATGACAACCGGTCAGGTTCACTGTATTGAAGTAGCTACAGGTAAAGTTCTTTGGATTGAAAACCTTGGAGCTCAATATGCTTCTCCCGTTCTGGCTAATGGGCTTGTCTATATGCCAAATGATGAGGGTGTGATAACTGTAATTAAGCCGGGTCTGAAATTTGAAACTGTTGCAAAGAACCCCATGGGAGAGAAAATGAATGCATCGGCTGCAATAAGTAATGGCAAAATCTACATAAGGGGTTATAAGCACCTGTTTTGCATCGGATCCGAAGGAGCAAAATAAACTCTAACCGAACAAGAGGGCTGAAATATGAAAAAAGGCTTATTCTTATTAGGTTTTATTATTGCTTTTATCCTGATTTCATGCAGGTCTTCCAACGATAATTCACTTTCTTTCATTGACCCCGGCAGTTATGACGGAACCTGGTGGAACCGTACTCCGATAAGGCTGATACAGACCAACCTTCCTGAAATTGAAGGCGGTATGGATCGGGATGAATACGTCAGATCGGTTATTGAAGCATCTGCCAATACTGTTTTATTCAATACCGGCGGTATCGTTGCAAACTACCAGACAGAGCTGCCTTATCACTGGAAGAATCCAAACATCGGGGAAGAGGATCTTGTGGCTGACCTGATAAGCAAATTTCATGAAAACGACATAAAATATATAGCACGGTTCGATTTCAGCAAACTTGATTCCAGCATAGCAGTGGAGAAGCCAGAATGGCTTTATGTCGGCACTAATGGGCAGCCTCAGATTAATATTCAATGTAAATATTTCATATTTTAGGAACAGTATTTGTTTCTAAAGCGAGGCTATGGGAAATCAAAGAAATCTGGTAAGAACGCTCGGGTTAGGATATGTAGTCATTTTTGTGGTGGCGAATATACTTGGATCAGGAGTATATAAAAAAATTGCCCCCATGGCTGCCGAACTGCAATCATCTGTATGGATTCTCCTTGCATGGATTGTTGCCGGGATCATTACTATTTTTGGCGCCCTGAGCAACGCAGAAGTTGCAGGAATGCTGGCAGGCACAGGTGGTGATTTTATTTATCTGAAGAAGATTTATAACAGGTTCTTTGCATTTCTGTATGGATGGTCGCTTTTTACCGTAATTCAGACAGCTACAATCTCATCACTGGCATACGTGTTTGCCCAGTCGCTGAACAGTGTTGTTCCAATACCAGAAATTTTTCACTCCATGCAACATTTTTCAATTGGCGGAGTTTTTTATCCTTTTCAGGATTTTGGGATAAAGCTGACAGCAATACTGCTTATATTATTATTGACATCCCTGAATATTTCCGGCTTGAAAAGCGGAGCGGGTGTAAGTAAAATCATTATTCTGCTTGTATGTGCAGGTCTTATTCTGATTGTCTTTTTTGGTTTGAAAGACGGACTTGGCAGATCGGGGAATGTATTGAATATCAGTGATATAACAAATAATACTGTCACGCTTTCATCCTTTTATACAGCTATGCTGGCCGCTTTCTGGGCTTATCAGGGCTGGGTTTCTGTCGGGTTTATAGGAGGAGAGGTCATAAATCCCAGAGTAAACATTCCAAGGGGTATTGTTACAGGTGTCTTTATAGTAATCTTCATTTATCTTCTGGTTAATTTTACTTATCTCTCACTTCTGTCAATTCCGGAGCTTGTTCAAATTAATGCTTCGGGGAATCAGATTGCTGCAGTTGAAGCAATAAGGACTGTCCGGGGAACAACAGGAGTACTGCTTATTTCCATCCTGATTCTGATCACTACCCTGGGTTGTACCAATGCAAGTATTCTTACTGGTGCAAGGCCATACTTTGCAATGGCAAGGGAAAAGCTTTTCTTTTCAGGTATCGGAAAGCTGAATAAGGCAAGGGT
>JBBQJD010000115.1:0-11460 GCA_038325595.1 Bacteroidales bacterium
GAAAGATTATATGGAGTGAAACCTGATTCACAGGAAGGTCTTGACATTGAAATGCGCTATTGCCAGATGATGGCTGACCACAGGATCAATCCTCCGCTTCCTCACAGTTTCCTTCCGGAAGTCAATACCGATGGTTCATTAAAGATCGTTCCTGAAAAGCATGGGAAGCTAAAGAAGTTCCTGGAGGACCTGCATGTCACAGATTTCGAGATACCCAGAGCTCCCTATAAAGAGATGACAACAACCAACAGGGCTAAAGCAATCCGGTACTATAAGGACTATTACAATTATCTGAAGGAAAATGGCTGGGAAAAACGTGCTTATCTGTATATGCTTGATGAACCAAACCTTAGCGAGAATTATCAACATGTTATTGATCTGGGTGCCCTGGCTCATGAAGCAGCACCTGAAATACGCTGCCTGGTCGTGGAACAAACTTATATGCAGGATCCTTCATGGCCCGATATGGATCCTGCAATTGATATATGGTGTCCTCTTTTCGCATTTATCCATCGCGAATCAATAGAAGAAAAGCTTTCTCATGGTGATGAAGTATGGTCATACACAGCACTTTCGCAGAGAGCACCCGGTTATCATCCCGATTATGAAGAAGTTAAGAACTACGATTCTCCTTACTGGCATATTGATGCTTTACTCACTTCATACAGAACTCCTACATGGATGAACTGGCAGTATAAAATAGCAGGCCTGCTTTACTGGTCATCGGTCCAGATTTCACAAAGCGTAACCGGAGTCATGGATCCGTGGATGCTGCCTGCATTCTCAGAATCTGATTCCCAGTTCAATGGTGGAGGTTATTTAATATATCCGGGTGTTCCATGCGGGATCAATGGACCAATTTCATGTATCAGGCTGAAAACGCTGCGCGATTCAATGGAGGACTGGGAATACTTTGAAATCCTGAGCAAACTTGCAGGACGTGATGAGGTAACCAGGATAGTTTCTGAGGTAGCGCCAAACTGGTGGGCAACATCAGAGAAACCATCGGAGATCAATGCTACCCGGGAAAAACTTGCAAATGAAATTCTAAGACTGCAGAAATAATAATTTATGAGGAATTTGTTAAAAGTATTGTTAAATTATTCACACAGGTTTTTCCGGTTGCTGTTGCTTGCAGGTTTTGTTGCAGGGTGCACTTCATCGGATCAAAACAATTCAGGCATACTGGATGAAGATAAAAGCTTCCTCCAGATCCCCGGTGTGGGCTGGCAGACATTTTTCAGAACAGCTTCGGAAGATCCTTCACTTACCGGGCTTAAATTCAAATCAGGTTCAGCTTATATGCGCTGGACATGGGGTGATCTCGAACCTCAGGAAGGGCAGTATGCATTTGAAATGGTCGATGACTGGCTTAAAAGATGCAGGGAGGGCAATCAGGCACTGGCATTCAGGGTCATGCTGTCGTGGCCGGGCCATGAGGGCACCATCCCCCAATGGCTTATTAATAAAGGTATAAAGTACACTTATTCAGAATGTCCTGAGGAAGGTGCTCATTATGAAGTAGATCTGGAAGAACCGATTGTGTGGGAATATCATGAGAAGTTAATACGGGCACTTGGTGCACGCTATGACGGGCATCCCGATCTTGCCCTTGTTGACATCGGGTCTGTTGGTCTTTGGGGAGAGTGGCATAATTACTGCGATACAGCTCTGATGCCCGGTGATGCAACCCGAAAAGCGATAATAGATCTGTATTACGAGGCATTTCCGGGTACGCCGCTTACTGCCCTTGTCGGTGATGATATAAATGTTTTGTATGCCAATGCTAAAGGGAGTTCGGCTTGGAGAGGCGATTGCTGGGGAAACGGAACCGAACCGGATGGCAGCTGGAATCATCACAGGAATGTTTACTGGCCGATGGCAAGACTGATGCCGGATGGATGGAAAACCGGCACAGTGGCACTTGAGCCATGCGGAACAATGGGAGGGTATCCAACCCCGGTTAAAGAAGTTGTGGAAGACGCACTTAAATGGCATGCAACATTTATCCAGAATAAATCGCATGCAATACCTGCCAACTGGCTTCCTGAAATTGAAAATCTTGTAATGAAGCTCGGATTCAGGCTGTTTCTGAAGTACCTGACATTTGATGATGTCGTTTCAGCGGGAGCTGACATACCTTTATCCCTGAAATGGCAAAACCAGGGTATTGCTCCTCCTTACCGTGATTACAGGCTGGCATTCAGGTTAAGTGATAAAACCGGCACAAAACAGGCTGTCTGGATATCCGGCATATCAATCCGGGGATGGCTCCCGGGAGAAAAGGCTGTTTCGGTAAGTTATAGACTACCGGACGGTCTCGGGCAAGGAGAATATGAGCTGGAAATGGGAGTTGTATTTCATAATTCCATTGAACATACTATTCCGATAGCTAATAAAGGAAAAACAAGTGATGGGTGGTATAAGCTTGGTAATATGAGAGTTACTGACTAATAATTTAGAAATATAAACCTTTCCGTGATGTTCCCTCACTGTTGAATTTTAAGAAGCACTATTTTAATTAACAATTTTATGACGAAAAATCTGACATTCATCTGCATTTCAGCATTCATAATGAGCTTAATAACTCTGACTGATGCTTCTGCTCAGATCATCAGTTCCACACCACGAAAAAAACTGATCGATTTTGGTTGGTATTCACCATACACTGCTCAATTCAGGGATAGCTTGCAGAATTATGAAAAAAAACCTTTTGATGGTTTGACAATTAAGCTCCCTAAGAATGTTGGTGGCGGCAATATTTTTATGGTGAAAGACCTGCTGAAAATCTCCAAAAGTGACATGGAGACTGAAAGAGGCCTGATTAAACGTATGCCACAAAGTAAGATCCTGACTGATAATTTCATTGTCATCTACGGAGGTTCACAGATGGATTGGTTCTCGGATGATGAATGGGCTGTTGCAGATACATATATAAGGTATGTGGCCCAACTGGCAAAAGCCATGAAATGTAAGGGAGTCCTCTGGGATCCTGAACCATACAAACCCGGAAAAAATCCATGGAAATACGATGAACAAAGTAGAGCAGATAAGTTTACGTATGAAGATTATTATGTTCAGATCAGGAAAAGAGGAGTTCAGTTTATCAAAGCATTGCAGGAAGAATTTCCCGGCCTGATAGTGTTTTCATTGCGTGAATTTTCCGATTATCAGAAAGGCTCCCCGTTTTCTGCAGGATTACTGCCAGTGGATGATATAAGTAAAACAAAAGAGGAACTAAAGACCGGCTGGTGGGGACTGCACCTGCCTTTTACAATAGGGATACTGGATGCGATTGATGCGGATGTCAGGTTGATTGATGCGAATGAGGATGCTTACTATTATACCTCTGCCCTTGAATTCTTCCAGATAAGGAATATTCTGAAGAATGACGGAAGAGCTCTGGTCCCTGCTGATCTGCACAATAAATTCGCTTCAAATTATTCCATTGGTCATGCAATTTCTGCGGACTATGTTGCAGGCAACTGGGCTGAAGGTATTTCATTTCCTTTCAGGCTGAAAGGTCAGGCAAAGATGTTAACACCAGTCGAACAGGCATTATGGTTTGAACATAATGCTTATTATGCTCTCAGGACATCTGATGAGTATTCATGGCTTTACACTGAAAAAGCAAACTGGTGGACTGGCAGGAACGTTCCTGATGGTTTTGCAGAGGCGCTGATCAAAGCTAAGAAAAAGGTCGATAACGGAGAAGAACTGGGTTTTTCAGTCGATGAAATGTTGGCAAAAGCAAGGCAACGGGCTGAAAAAATTCAACCTGAAAAGAAGAAATAATCCGGGTTTAAAAGGTTAAAACCCTCTCTTGATTGATCTTAGAAAGTCAGGTTCTTAAGATATTCCCCGGATGACTTCAGGCATGCAAGCCCATCAGGTACGTTATCCCTCTCAACCATAAAGTGCTTAATTCCCTGTTTGTCAGCTTCCCTGAACAGCGCCGGGAAATCTATTATGCCTGAACCGGGACATTCAAAATCCGTTGCATCTCCAGGTGCCATATCTTTTACGTGCAGCACAGGAAACCTTCCCGGGTATTTTTTCATAACTGCCAGTGGATCACCTCCTCCTTTTTTCACCCAATAGAGGTCGAGCTCACAAAATACGAGGTTTTTATCAGTGTTCTCCATGATGTAGTCAAATGGAATACCGGTCTCCATGGCATCAAATTCCTTGTTATGGTTGTGCCAGCAAAGTATAAGTCCGTTATCCTTGCAAACTTTGCCGAGGTAGTTCAGCCTCTCAGCGCTCTTTTTGCAGTCTTCGGGTGTGAATGGGCCTCCGGTATACCATGGCCAGTATACTATAGCGTATTTGACTTTCAAACTCTTCAGAAGACTCATACTTTTTTTAAGTTCATCCTCTGAGGCTTTGAACTCAAATCCGCCTGCAGGAAGAGACAGACCGATTTCTTTGAGATAACCAAGAAAAGAATCTGCTGATTCTCCCATGAAATTGCCTGTCTCAATCTCGGTAAAGCCAAATGAGGCTGCCTGTTTAAGTACAACTTTCCAGTCACCTTTAAGCTCTTTACCTAGAATTCCCGAAATGAAACCGAAATTTTTAAGTTTTTTCTTCCCCTGAATAGCAAGTGATCCGGGAGTTATAAGAGCAACTGTTACTGCGGCTGCTGTACCTGTAATGAATTGTCGTCTTGTTATCATCAGTTTGGTATTTGTTTTTAAATCTTAATTTTAATCACGGGGGACTCAGAATCTTCATGGGGTATTACTGAATCTTCCGTTCTTCCCTCTCTTATCAAAAGGATGGTAATGCCCACGGTTTACGATAATCAGGAGTGATAAGCTGGTTAGCTTTCTCACTGTTTGTAAACCTGTTATTTGCATCATCCCATATAAGCATCGATTCCCCTGTTCGTGCTGCAATATTCGGGATATGTACATGAACTGCGGCAGCTCTTCCAATCTCAGGCGGACATACCGGTTTTGACCTTGTTTTTATGCACTCTATGAAGTTCTTTGCATGATCTGAATGAGACTCTTTGCCTTCCGTAAATTTATACTCTTCTGTTTTGTTTTTCTTAGCCAGACTGTCCCATTCAGGGCGGACAATGAGTTTATTACGATCGACCGTCATCGTAGCCAGATCACCAACGAACGCAAGTCCATACACTGAATCGTAAGGCCCGCTCTGGATCCCTGCAGTCATATCCCAGTTTATTACAAAGTCATCTTTTGGAAAGATAACCGACATTGAGTCAAATGTCTCTCTGCTCCTGAGTTCCTCAAATGTATTGGCACCATATATAAGCACTTTTTCAGGAGCTTTGGTTATATCCTTTGCCCACAAAGCTATGTCTATAAGGTGCACCCCCCAGTCTGACATAAGTCCTCCGCCGTAATCCCAGAACATCCTCCATGATCCATGAAATCTGGTTTTATTGTATGATCTTTCAGGAGCCGGCCCGAGCCACATGTCAAAATCAACTCCTGAAGGTACCGGTTCATCAGGAACAATTGGCTGCCCGACGCCATAAGAAAAATTTGCCCATATGTTTACTTTTCGCAACTTTCCGATTTTTCCGGATTTAATTATCTCCATCGCTTTCTGGAAAACAAATCCGCTTCTCTGCTGCTGTCCGATCTGAACTATCTGTTTGCTGTGGTAATTTGCAGCTTTAACCATTATGTTGCATTCGGCAATTGTATTTGCCATTGGTTTCTCAACGTAAACATCCTTCCCTGCCTGAAGGGCATAAACAGTCATCAGACAGTGCCAGTGATCAGGAGTCCCTATTATAACGGCATCTATATCCTTCTGTTCGAGCAGTTTTCTGAAATCTTTGTAGAGTTTTGGAGACTGATTGAATTTCTTTTTCAAATCTGCTGCTTTCTCATTGAGGACGTTTTCGTCAACGTCACATAATGCCACACAGTTCACAAATTTTGGCTGCCTGATCCTTCATTTTTGTCAACCCTGTTCTGGCAACAGATAACGGGTCCTTTTGCCAGTAACTCTCATTGAAAAGCTCCAGGGAGAGTACTTTTTCTCCTCCCATATTCTTAAGATCAGTAAGGATTTGTCTGAGTGGAGCAGCACCGTCTCCCGGATAGACCCTGTGTGAGTCATTCTGATCTGTCCTTGCCAATGAACATATAAAATCATTCATGTGGAAGACCTCGATCAGCGACCCGTCTATCATTTTAAGTGTATCAAATGATGAGTTTCCCCTGAACATATGATAAACATCCGGAAGTAACCTGGAATCTTTATCTCCGGCCACTGCGGCTATCATAATTGCCTGTCCGATGTGCCAGAGTATTTTTGATGCTCCCCAGAACTCAAGCTGAGGCATTACTCCTGTCTCTCTTCCCAGCTTCAAAAGTTCCCTGTATTTTTGGCCTGCCATGAAAGTATCGATCGGCTTATCTCCTGTAACTCCTGATGCCGGAGCCGCTATTCTTTTACCGCCAACTGAAGCGACCATCTCCATCTCCTCCTTCATCTGCCGGAAACCTGCATCAGAGTCAGCAAGCCATGGTGCAAATCCTATTGCGTTTTCAACGGTTAAGTTTTTATCAGAAAGATATTTTTTCAGGTCAGACGCCTTTTTCCCTGATTCGAGGTACTGCTTCAGGTCCCTTATCCAGATCTCAATTCCGTCATAACCTGCCTCGGATGCAATATCGATATACTTCATAATATCAAGCGGCTTTTTGCTGACTGTAGAAGTATTAAGACAGAACCTGAAATTTGTATCCGGGTATAATGAAACCGGATACTTTTTGTCTGGCAGCAGAGCTCCGATGCCAGCCATTCCGGCGATTGAAAGAAACTCTTTTCTTGTAGTCATACTTGTTAATGCTCTTAGCTTGCCCTCCTGGGGGAAACGGGAAAGGGGGTTTAAAAGATGCAAATGTATGAAGTTCAATAAAAGAGTTATATAGTTGGCAAAGATTTTAATATTCGATTATTTTATTTTAGTGGCCCTGACTGCAATATACGGTTTACCTTTTAAGGGGATCTCTGTCATTCCACTGTATTCTCCTTCAACCGGAATAACAGTCATGTTCCAGGCGTCAATCACCTCAAGTCTGAATTTCACATCATTCGGAAGATAGATTCTCGCCTTTGCCTGCTGGCTGTTGCCATAATAATAAAGGTAAAACTCTTTCTCCTTTATAAGGTAAGTCTCTTTATTCCAGATATTATGAAAAGGATACACTCCTTCTGCAGGAGTTTCAGTCATTATCTTATAAAGAAATCCTATCCTTTCAGGACTCTTTCCGCTTAAAGTACCTCCTTTCGACCACCACAATATATTCTGTGGATGAATATACGTCTCCCCGTGAGTACAGTATGCACCACGGCAATATGCTATCCAAAACCTGTTCATCATCTCCTCTGGTGTCAGATTACCCCAGTCGTTTGGAATATTGCCTTCATATACACATTCATCAATTATTACAGGTTTTTTATACTCTTCCCGCCAGTCCTGGATTTCCTGAAGGTAAGCAGTCTGAACACTAAGATGAGTGATCCATGGTTTTGAATGATTATACCACTCCATTCCGTTGTGAATACTGCATAAATGCTGATACGGGTCATATTCCTGTATTATCCTGAAATATTTTTCCCATTCTTCATCTGTTTTTCTCAGGATATCGTACTCATTTGCCATGGACCACCAGACATTTCTGTATGATGCAATCCTGGCTATCAGGTATTTAAGATAAAATGAAGCTTGTTCCTGATTCATTTTGTCGAGGTTCCAGTGGCCATTATCATAAGGATGAAACAGAATTATATCTGCTTCGATTCCAAGCTTCTGCAGTTCCAATATCTTCTGTTCAAAATTTTTGAAGAAGTCAGGATCAGGCCTGAAAAAATCCCACCCTTTTTCTTTCGATCCTTCGAACGGGTAGAACGGTGGTTCATTATTGATATAGACATCATAATCTTTTGGCATCACTGTCATCCTGATCTTGTTGAACTTTGTTTTTGCCAGTGTATTAAGTGTCTGATTTACCAGTTCTTCCGGCTGATGGACCCATGCATAACAGGTGGTACCTACCGGATAAAAAGGTGTGCCATCTGCATATCCGAAATCATAGATATTGCGGACTTTTACCGTTCCATGGTTATTCCCTGTTTTCGGAGTACAGGTGATTCTTCCCTTCTTGCCGTCAAGCTCTTTCCTGTTGCTCTTTGTTGTGTAAGTCCATTCTCCGGTTTCATCAGGCATGAACCTTATCTTATAGATTCCCTCTCCATCATAAAATCCTTCGCAGAACAATGATCGGTTCAGAGTGCGGAATTCAGCTGAAAGTTGTACCTCGGTAAACGGGTTACCGGATGAAGGACCATGTATTTCCAGTTCAAAAATTGAAAATCTTTCTACTGTCCTTGCATCAATTGTCCTTGCATCAATCTGATGACTGAAGAGTAAAATAATGATACAGAAAAACAAATCTCTCATATATGGTTGAATATAACAGTTTTAACTCCTCCTGAATTGTAAACAACTTTTTACTAAAACTACATCATATTGTTTTGATTTTCCTCCTTTCTACTCATAAAAAAAAATTAACCACGGAGGACACGGAGAACACGGAGAAATCCACGGATTATATCTGTGTTAAGTCCGTGAAGCCCGTCGTGATTAAATACCTGAGTAGAAGGTTCTACGTTTACCCCGACCCCATGGGTAGCGAAGAACCGAGTCCCGTAGGGGCGAGCTCGGCGCATTTCAATAAAGAAGATAATCAAAATTCATTAACTGCTGAGGGCGCTGTGTCCTTTAAGGTTAAAAAATACCTCATCAGATTTAAAATACCGGTTTTAATAATTATCTTGTAATGCATTTAATTGAATAACATAAACTTGATAATATGAATATCCTCAAACTCAAAAAACCGGGAATATTTCTTCTTATATTCCTATTCGCAATCTCGTCTGCTGGTCTTTCCCAGACTCAGAAAACAACCGTCAAAGAGTATGATCAGGTATATACTACCTATCCCTATTCAGATCCGAGCCCTGTTCCTGTTCTTACCCAGATCTATCCGTATTTCAGGTACGACGGTTATACTGATAAGGCGATTCAGAAAGCCTGGAAAGTAGTTGAACTGGAAAATGACTATATCAAAGTGCTGATATTTCCCGAAATAGGAGGAAAGATCTGGACCGCCATCGAAAAGTCTACAAATCAGCCATTTATATATTATAATCACGCAATAAAATTTCGTGATGTCGCAATGCGGGGACCATATACAAGCGGGGGACTTGAACTCAACTATGGTATCATTGGACATACCCCGAATTGTGCAACGCCAGTAGATTACATAATTCAGAATAACGATGACGGGAGCATTAGCTGTTTTGTCGGTGTTCTGGACCTTCTGACAAGAAGCAACTGGAGACTCGAGATCCGACTTCCGAAAGATAAAGCGTATTTTATAACACGTACCTTCTGGTATAGTTCCACACCAATCACACAACCGTATTATCACTGGCTGAATGGTGGCTTTAAATCAGCCGGCAATCTTGAATTCATTTTTCCGGGAACAAGCTATGTGGGACATGGTGGCGAATACGCCTCCTGGCCTGTTAATGAAACAAATGGCAAGAATATTAACTTCTACGAAAATAATGATTTTGGCGGCTATAAATCCTACCATGTATTTGGAACTTACACCAATTTCTCTGGAGGTTACTGGCATGATGATGGTTTCGGAGTAGTCCGCTACGGTACACATGATGATAAAGCCGGAAAGAAAATCTGGATCTGGGGTCTTTCAAGACAGGGAATGATCTGGGAAAAGCTGCTTACCGATACCGACGGACAGTATGTAGAAATGCAGTCGGGAAGGTTATTCAACCAGAACAGCGGAAGATCAACCTATACTCCTTTCAAGCAGCTCAGTTTCGCTCCTTATGCAACAGATATCTGGACAGAATACTTCTATCCGGTCCTCCAAACAAGGGGTTATGTAGAGGCGAATGAATATGGCGCCCTCAATATTAAAAATGAAGACGGATTGCTTAAGGTGTATTTTTCACCGGTACAATCCATTGACGATAAGCTGGTAATTACCGAGGGCCAGAAAATAATTTACAGTACTCAGATGAAAGCGGTTCCCCTGACAACATTTAAAGATTCTGTTAAATTCTCCGGAAATGCTCAGAATATTACTGTTACACTGGGCGGTAATAAGCTTGTTTATCATTCCGATCCTAAGGCGAATGTACTGGGAAGACCGGTTGAGGCTCCGGCTGATTTTGTGTGGGACAGTGCTTATGGATTGTATATCCAGGGAATTGAGGCCATGGATCAGAAAAGGTATCCTGCTGCGGAAGAAAAGCTTAAAGAATCATTGCAGAAGGATCATAATTTTTTACCTGCCTTGCTGAAGATGGCTGAACTGAATTACAGGAATATGCGGTATCAGGAAGCACTTGAAATGGCAAAAAGAGCTCTGAGCATAGATACTCATGATGGTGCAGCAAATTATTATTATGGTCTTGTAAATGTCGTAAATGGAAATATAATTGATGCGAAAGATGGATTTGACATTGCATCAATTTCGTCGGAATACCGCAGTGCTGCATATACAGAACTGGCCAGGATCTATCTTAAAGAGAAAAATTTTGAGAAAGCTCTGGGCTACTCTGAAAGGGCGATTGATTTTAATCGCTTCAACATTGAAGCATTGCAATTGCAGGCTGTAATTCTGAGGAATTTGAATGATCAGACAAGAACAGGAGAGGTTCTGGAAACCATTTTGTCTTATGATCCTCTGAACCATTTTTCAAGATTTGAAAAATTCCTTCTAAAGAATGACGAGAAGGCCAGGCTTGATTTTACATCCCTGATCAGGAATGAGCTACCTCATGAAACATACATGGAGCTTGCTGTATGGTATTATAACTCAGGTTGTTCCGCTGAAGCCGGGAAAGTGCTGGCATTATCTCCGGTAACTGCTGAAACTGAGTACTGGAAGGGTTTTCTTGAAAATAAAAAAGTAAACCTGGCCGGAATCAACCGTGATTATATCTTCCCGTTCCGTTCCGAAACAGGTCAGGTCCTGGAAAAGCTTCTTGCAAAACAGGATGACTGGCTTATGAAATATCATCTTGCACTTATTTATAAGGACAGGAACCGGATTGACGATTGCATTAAGCTTTTGACTTCATGCGGTGATCAGCCTGATTATGCTCCTTTCTATGCAGCGCGGGCTGAGATCATGAAGAATAATGAATCACAATGTGAGACTGATCTTAAAAAAGCTCTGTCACTCGACAAACAATGGCGATATCATGTGCTTCTTGCAAACCACTATATAAATCATCTGCAATATGATAAGGCGCTTTTAATTTCAGAGCCTTACTATAAAGCAAACCCTCAGAATTTTGTAACAGGATCGTTGCATGCACAGGCGCTTTTGCTTAACAAAAAATATCGGGAAGCTGATGCAGTACTGA
>JBBQJD010000116.1:0-11309 GCA_038325595.1 Bacteroidales bacterium
TCGTCTTAGCGAATATATTAATTTTTCCTTCATTCGCAATACTTTTTTTCTTAAGTGATTTTTCTTACTTCTTTTTTGACTAAAAATGAGTTATAATGGTTGCTTTGGCATTCATGGCAATAAATTTACCTCAATGGTCCACTAGGTGGCCTTTTGCTCATGTAATTCAGTATTTTCACTTTGACCAACGATGTCGAAATCCAATCCAATGCTCTGTAATGATTGACATAAACTCTACAAAAATTGCATTGTGATATTAAAAAGAACAATGTCCAGTAAATATTACACAATACTGAAGATTTTCTTTGCAGAAAAGAAAATGTAGTCTATATTTGCACTCGCTTTGAAAATGAAAGAAAAATTAAGGGGGTTTAGCTCAGCTGGTTCAGAGCATCTGCCTTACAAGCAGAGGGTCGGCGGTTCGAACCCGTCAACCCCCACACAATACAAAAACCGGCTCCGCAGATGCAGAGCCGGTTTTTGTTTTGTATCCTAACGGACTCGGTTAAGAAAACCCTGGGTTACCCCTGATCGGATTGGAAGTAAAACTAAAACAAACTCCCGTTTTCTATCAAAAAAGTAGGTTTCTTCAGAATGAAATGATATTCATTATGAGCAAAACTACTGCCATACCCCTCAGTAATTGCATATGCCTGTACAAATTCCCATTTATCCCTGCTCATAAAATTAAGTCCGTCAATCATTGAATTAAAAATGAGAGGGTTACCTGTTTCAGAATCCTTGTAGAGTGTAAGAAGACTCTGCTCCTGTCCTACTTCAATTTTCACAGTCACCTTATTAGTCATATGTTTACCTATACCAACAAGTTCACAATATGTATAATGAATAGAATCCTTTTCAGTGAAAACTACCTTCTTCATCGCAAAACCGTATGATTTAACAAAGTTACACAAAATTTATACTGAAGGCAGACCTTTTTCAATGAAAAACCTCAGCGTATTACACAACAGAGGGCAATGGGGTCAATTAACAACAACTGCTTCAATCTTAAGATATCCTGCTATTTTCACCAGCGATGCTGCATGATGACCAACTCCCAATGAGAAGTGATGTGTCGGACTTTCCTTTATCCATTTTGTAAGAAAGGATTTTACATCAGGCTTGAACCTTCCTCTTGTATTAGTATTTCCCGTGGGAGGTATCGGACCTTCACATGATTCACCTTCTGCAATTATGAATTTAAATTTTCCATCGTAGGTGGAATTAATACTGAGTATAGTTATCGGGCCTGTTTTGATCTTAAATTCCACTCCTGCTCCTGATCCGGGTTTACCATGGAATTTTTTCAGGCTTCTTATCACCGGTTTTCCCTCTGCAATTGAAACATTATGAGGACCATCATGTCCGACAAGAACAAAATCACCTGCAAAATCTACAGGATGCAATTCAGCAAAACTTCCTCCTATTCCTAACCGGTCCATAATAAACAGAGCCACAAGAGTTTTAATATCCGACTCGCCGCACATTGGAATGTTCTTTGCCGTCAAAAGTGAGTTTCCTACTGCCAGGCTGGTCATTACCTGTCTTTCAATGCTTCCTTCAGGTCCATCATAATAGTAAGCAAGTCCTGTTAACTTATTAACAGTAACAAAGTTATCCAGAGCAGCGTAAACCCTGGCTGAAAGGGTGAGATCATCCTCCTGCAATTTCATGGAAATCGGATCTGATACCGGATCAGGGGTATCAAAAAACGAAAGTATTTTCAGTTTGGCTGATTCGGTTTCTTCATTTGTTACCTTTTCGTAGCAGGCAACTATCTGGTGGGCCTCGCAATGCTTTACATGACTGCCAAACCATGCGGTGATCATGGTAGGATCGAAATTCATGTCGAGCATCGAATTAAGGGAGTGCCCGATATGTCCGAACTGTGCATTCTTTAATCCGTGAAGAACTCTGGCTATCCTGCAATACTCATCTATCTGCTTATCTGCCTGGTTATCATTATGTAAAGTTCCAATAATCGTCTCAGGGACAGGCTTTCCCATTCTGAGAGCTGCAGCAGTAAATTCGGGCATTGAACATATATCATCATTCATAAGCTGCATGTAAGTTGAAGCTTTGGAATAATCCAGCCCTTCAAGTGGCTGAAGTGCAACCAGAACAATCGGGATATTCAAAGTTCTGAATATAATTCCTATTGTTCCCGATGTTGCATATGTTACCATGTCGCAGAAGAGCAAATCAAGTCCTTCTGTTTCAAGCGATTTAACTGCCAGATATGCTTTTTCAGCGTCATCAATCAGCCCAAAATCAACAACATCAACATATTCAGGAATTTTTTCTATAAAAAGCTCCTGCTTTTTATACATCTCATCAAGAAGACCGGGAAACTGATCCCAATATGTATAATGTCCTACTCCTATAACACCGATCCTCGGTTTCTCATTCACTTTCCGTGACAGATAATCCACCTTCTCAACTGATTTCATTTATAAATTTTTTATTATTGAAAATTACGGTCGCTTCCTTATTACAGGTATAAAAACAAGAAATAAAATATAGGCAACAGGATACATTAAACCTGCCCATATCCACAGAGGATCATAAGAAAATCTGGTAACAACCCATCCGATAACAATGCTGGTTATTGTTCCGGAAAGGGCACCTGCTGTTCCTGATAATCCTACAATGGTAGAAGTGCATTTTTGTCCGAATATATCGCCTATCGATGTTACATAGTTGGTAATCCACAATCCGTGTGCAAAAAAGAAAAGAGAAATAACAGCAATAACTGCAGGAGGTGATGAAATATATTGTATGGACATTACGGAAAAGGTCAGAAGCATTGCTATACCCATAACTGATTTGCGTGCAAAATTGATATTTGAGGTTCTTGTTACAATTTTATCGGATATTATACCTCCAAGTATATTTGAAAGCCCCATCACGAGATAAGGAAGCCATAAATAGCTGCTGATTTCTGATAGAGACATTCCACGATACTCATTGAGAAATTTAGGAGTCCAGAACATGAGAAAATACAGAATGGGATCAAAAAGAATGCGCATGATAATAAATATCCATACTGATCTTGTTTTCAATATCTCTTTGAGAGAGAAGTTATTAACATGACCCGGAGATAGTTCTCTATTGGTCTGTACTACTATTTCTTTTATACGATAAATGTCATTTCCCTTGCGTAATAAAATAAACCAGATACATGTCCATATTATTCCTATTCCACCTGTT
Source organism: Bacteroidales bacterium (assembly GCA_038325595.1). Taxonomy (GTDB): domain Bacteria; phylum Bacteroidota; class Bacteroidia; order Bacteroidales; family VadinHA17; genus LD21. The sequence goes on from JBBQJD010000116.1 coordinate 3,211, forward strand.
ATGATAAATATTATCCGCCATCCGGCTGTATCAAGTAAACCGAGAACCAACAATGGAGCCACAACAGCTCCGATAGCTGCTCCTCCGATAGCGATACCGGTTGCCATAGCCCTCTTCTTCAGCGGAATCCATTCGATAACAGATTTTATAGCTCCGGGGAATGCAGCCCCTTCACCAATCCCAAGGAAAAAACGGAAAATACCAAAATGAGTTGCACTGTTCGCCAGAGAATGAAAAGCCGAGGCTACAGACCATAGAAGGACAGAAAAACCGAGACCAATCCGGGTTCCGAATTTGTCAATGATTATTCCACCCAATGTGAACATAACAGCATACCCTGCAATAAATGCAGCATTGATCCTGCTGTAACCAATATCGGATATGTTAATGTCATCTTTGATCCTGATGATCGCAAAAGAGAGCACCTGCCTGTCAAGAAAACTCAGTGCTGTGGCCATAAAAAGCAAAACCACTACAGCCCATGGAATTAAAATATTTTTCGACAGTATTCTCATTATCCTGATAATAACCAGAAGCTATTCAGGCTTCTTATTTTACATGCTGAACTTCAGAAATTATTTTCACAGGTCCCATCAGACCTGAAGGTAAGGGTTTATAGCTGCTCCATGGCCGGGCGTAAGGTTCCTGACTCCCGTCTGCTGACAGATTACTGCTTGTCCTCTGTTGTTCAAATGGCTTTTTGCTTTCACCAATTAGTTGATTTAACCAGGTATTGGCTACTTCTACAACAAGAAAGTTGGCACCCTCACGTAAATAATCATCTATTGAATATAGAAATGGAGGAAATACTTTAGTTCCGACTTCCCTGCCATTAAGATATACCCTGGCAACTTCACCTACATCACCCAGATCGAGAGTCCAGGCCAATTTTTTCTGAAGACTATCCTTTTTGATTTCAAATGATGTTTTATAGGTCGCTGATCCGCTGAAAATAGCAAGTTCCCTGTCAGAATTCAATGTCCAGTCAGTTAATTGATCGAATTCGCGCAACGGATTAAATCCCCATCCATAAGGAAACCTTACATCCCATGGGTTATCAAGGATTACAATTTTTTTATTAGGCTGATAACTAATCACTTGACTTGTGCCGTCATCGAATTTAATCAGGTAACTTCCATTGTTTCCAAAATTCATGAGCAGTGAATTATCCTCTTGACGCAAAATTGAAATACTGCTTTCAGGAGCTTGATTTTGTGAGAAAAACAACTTCCCGTCTTTTTCAACTTCCACAACATGCTTTGTTCCTGCTTCATCGCTGTCGAATACAACAAATATGGATCCATAAGGCTCCAGGCTCAGAGGCAGGATCGTTCTTCCGCCGTCCTCGACAAAAATCCCTGTTTTTTTAATGCTGCCATCGGAAGGATTGAAAATTTCAGGACGTTTTCCCGCAATCCTGAAATCAGCATTAAAATTCACGTAAGCGGAGTCCTTGTTACGTATAAAATAAATATCCTCTTTGTCGGTTGACCGATGTATAAAATCGAGGTTTACAGTTGCCTGACTTATATAGTTAAAATCAGGACCTGTTCCCAATTCGGTAAAAATGTCTTTTTCAGCATAGCCTGAGTAGATTATTCCTTTACCATAATTTCTTTTTTGCTTCTTTCTGTTTAAATTACCCCAGATTTTATTTGCAAGTATCTGCAATTCTTTCTCCTTTGTACTGAAATCTTTAAAGCCATAAACTTCAACAGGTTTATTACCAAGTATTATTGCACCCTTCTTAAGCAGATCCTCAACCTTCTTCAGAACCTCTAAACTCATTTTTCTGTTGCCGGGAAGAACAAGCAGGCTGTATTTCATTCCGGAAGGCAGTGCTATCTTCCCTTCATCAACATCTGCGTTCAAAAGTACCTCTGTATTCAGGTCATCATATTCGTAACCCGGGCCCAGTGTTTTTCGAATGAATTTTGAACCCGAAGCGAATTTTGGAATCTCCTCTCCATAATAATATGCTACATCAGCAATGAATTTCCCTTCCTGCAACAACCCACTAACCCTTGCCATGTAATCGTGAAATGGTTTGGAGAGTGCCCACCATGTCAATTTTGGTGAAATATGTGTACCTGCCTGGTAGCTCCATCCCGGATATCCTGCTTCTTTAGGACTATGTGGCATGGTATGGTAGACCACCCTTGTCATCCCTTCACAAAAAGCTCTGTCGGCAAGTTTTTTCAATTCAATCGGTCTTTCCTGCCAGTGTTTCTGATGACTTGTAAATGCCTCCATTTCAACAACCTGGTGTCCATAAATATGTGCTGCACTGGCAATATTTTTTACTACCTGGATAAGGTCATTGCCGTTTTCATCGAAATATTCGGCTTTTTTATTCCAGAATTCGCCACGCATAATATCAACAGAACCAAGAGCCTTCAAATCCTCCGTTGGAACATAGTGCAAGGGTGGACCCGGACCACCTGATTCTGATGCCAGCAATAAACCATTGGCGTTTGAGATATCACGTGCCTGCCGGTAATGATTATTGACAAACATTTCGGAAACTGTAGCCCTGTAGTCATAAAGAATTCGCTGGGTAATCTCTTCATCAATCATAATCTGACCTGTAAACACAGGCATATACTGATCAATATCATATCCGTGCATCTCCCTGAACTCATCTTTTAATCCTGGACTCCAGATAGTATAATCTTCAGCTTCAAAACTGCAAAGATATAGACGCTCCAGAGCAGTTGATCCCAGATATCCCAGTCTTTCAGTTAACCTGCCGGTAATATAATTGAAATGGTTTTTAGTGGCTTTTTTCGAATAATGATCCATGATGAACCCATTGGAATTGTCACTTTTCATCCACATCTGTTGTCCAAGCGGGGTTACTACTGCACGGGCAAGAACCCAGGTACCGGATGGCAATTTAATATCAATATTATTGCCTTTTATTTCCTCAGGATGAAAGTAAATTACCTGCTTCAGATCAGAAATAATACCTTTTGAATTCAAAGGAAATGCCACGAGACTAACATCCTGGTAAAATTCGGGAAGACCATCCTGCTTTATTTCCGGAAATAGAGGAAATGAACCATATGGTTTTTGAAAGGTGACCGGTACCTCAGGAAAGCCTATCTCACTGATGTTTGCAGGACCATTGATCGTATCCGTCCAGATAAGAAGTCTCATCAGCATTTCATCATTGGCTGTCCAGTCTCCCCCGGCATTCCAGCCATTTGAAACTGACAAACCCATCGAAAGCCCTCTCTTTTTTGCTTCAGTAATTGCAAAAGCAATTCCATCAAGCATTTCATTGCTGAAAAAAGCTGGTCCTGCAGGAATTTTATCATATGGATCAGCAATACCCATATCGAAAATATCGACGCCTCCAAGTCCCATATCTTTAAAAGCATCCAGTTCTTCAGTTATCCTGCTGTAATCGTAAATCCCATGTCCCCATATCCAATAACCACGGGGTTTTGCACTCTGGGGCGGATTATTGAAAATATCTTTCGCTGTATTTTGCGCACAAACTGTTGCAGCCATGAATATAATGGCGAGAAAAATGAAGGTAAATGTTTTTCCTGCTTTTATCATTTCTTAATGCGAATCAGATTACGATCTTGTAAGGTACTGTAAACCTGAATGATGATCCTTTTCCGGGGCATGAATCGAGCCATATCCTTCCCCCAAGCAGTTCGGCGTATGCCTTGCAGATTGACAGTCCAAGTCCTGTTCCTCCGAAATGCCTTGAAATTGCGCCATCAACCTGGTAAAACCTGTTGAAAATCTTTTCATGATGCTCTTCTGAGATACCTATTCCTGTATCGCTCACATAAAATTCAAGGAAATCGCCCTTAAGTTCATAACCGAAGTCAATGCTCCCTTTCACTGTAAACTTAATGGCATTATTCAGAAGGTTGGAAATAATCTGAATAAGTTTCGTGATATCTGTTATAATTTCCGACTTGCTGTCTTCAAGCGGGACAGATAGATTTATTGACACACCTGGTTCCCTTGACTTTATCCTGTATTGTTCATTCAGACTCCGTAAAGTGACATTTATGTTTACGTCTTTCAGTTTCAACCTTGTTTGTCCTGCTTCAATATTTGCTATGTCAACTATATCATTTATTATTGAAAGAAGCTGTGTACCGCTCTGGAAAAGAATATCTGTATATTGTAACCTTTCCTGCTGAGCCAGGTCTGGTTCATTCAGTAAAGTTGAGAAACCTATAATCGCATTCATGGGAGTTCTTATCTCATGAGATACATTTTGCAGGAAAGCTGTTTTGAGCCTGTCGCTTTCCTCTGCTTTCTCTTTTGCATTGATAATCTCACGTTCTGCAATTTTTCTTTGGGTGATGTCCCTGAAACTCCATACACGCCCCACACTCTCCCCATTTATCATTTGTGGCTGGGAATATCTTTCGAAGTACCGGCCGTCTCTGAATTCAAGAATGTCTGAATGAGTTGCTTCCGGTGCGGAATAAAGGGTTTTAATATTATCAAGAAAATCTGCCGGATTCATCATCTGATCCACAACCCAGGCCAGAGCATCCTGATCTTTTCCTGAAGAAATAACTTCCACAGGTATGCCCCACATCTCAAGAAACCGCCTGTTATACTGAACAATTCTGCCTGAAAGATCAACAACAAGCAAACCATCAGCAGTTGATTCAAGAGTGGCCTTTATCAGGGAATATGATTTTTCAAGCTGCATCTTTACTTCCTTCTGACTGGTAATATCCTCTACCATGGCAAGAAAAAACTGGACTTCTTCCCTTGTATTCCTTATTATATTTACAGTCGTTGAACCCCAGATTATAGTTCCGTCTTTCCTTATGTACTTCTTTTCAGTTTTATATATAGGAATCTCTCCTGCAACCATCCTCAGCATTGATATCTCATCAGTCATTATATTATCGGGATGTGTAAAATTTTTAAAGGTCATGGAAGTGAGTTCTTCCTGGTCATAACCCATTATCCTGGAAAAGGATGAATTTGCACTGACTATACCAAAATCCTTGGCCGTCATTACCATGGGAAAGGGGCTTTCCTCAAAGATCTTCCTGAATTTCATCTCACTTTCACGCAACGTGTCTTCAATAAGCTTCCTTTTTGTTATATCACGACCAATGGCCTGATAATATTTTGATCCTTCAATATTTACGACGCGGGTACTCATTTCAACAGGAAAAATAGTATTGTCCTTTCGTTTATGTGTGGATTCAAACGTCAGCGATCCTTGTTTGTTAATATCCGTAATCCTTTCAAGAATTTCCGATGTATTCTCCTCAGCTCTGATATCCTTCATATTCATCCCAAGAAATTCCTCACGGGTATACATATATGCTGCAAGTGCAGCATCATTCGCTTCAACGAAATTCAGACCGTCATCCAGGAGAAAAATAATATCATTTGCGAATTTTAAAATATAATCAAAATGTTTCACCAGGGCAAGCCTGTCCTGTTCAAATTCATATTTCTCCCTGTAATACCGCACCCTTTGTGCCCATCCGAAAATTCCGATAATAGCAGCAGTTGAAAGAATAAACAGGACAATTATTACAATTATCATGTTCATCTGCATTTTTAGTGAAGATAGAATTTCCTCCCTGTCGATCTTCGCAACCATATACCACGGAGTACCGGGAATCTTTCTCATAGCTGCTACTACAGGAATGTTCCTGTAATCTGTTGCGTTTATTGTCCCGCTGATACCCTGCACAGCCATAACGGAAGGGAGGTTGCTTTCCGAAAGAGACTTCCTTGTAAATATTCCGGTATTATTAAGATGTCTTAGTTCATTAAGGTATACTATCTCATCATTTTCCTTTCTTATTAAGAATGTCTCTGCTGTTTTACTTGCCGTAGTCAATGATCGTATAAGGGGATTGAGAAATTTCTCGGGATCAACCCTCATGGCAAGAAAGCCTACAACCAGTGTATCATTGACAGGACGGTCTATCAGTGGCACGATAAGATCGAGATGGACAAAACTTACTAAACTTGTTTTGTGCAGATCAGTCAGTATGGCTTTTCGGTTTTTCAATACACCGGGCAACAAAGGCTGAAGATGATCACCGATTAAGGTATCCCGGTTCGGGTATGATAATTTCACATGCCCTGAAGGATCAAGTAAAAGAACATTCCTGTAATCAAAATTATCGGTAAGTGATTTCAGGCTTTGCTTAATATTTGTCCTTGAAGTCTTATCATAAGGATTTTTTAGAAATTCGGAGAATTTGTTTACAAGCAGAACGTTTTCGCCAAGAAATGCTGCATCTCCCAATCGTTCCATCCTCCACTGTGTTATTTGCCTGATTTTCAGGTCGGTAATCACTGAAAGTTCAAATTGCTTTTCAGAGAGAAGTTTTTTCGTCTGATCATTATAATAAATTATCCCGGCGATAATCACGCATACTGATATGACAACGAAGAGAACTGTAAGCGGCCAGGGCCCTGGAGGTTTATGCCGTATAGGATTCATTTATGATTTCAGCAAAAATTACAAATCAAAGACTCGTGTAAATGTAATAAAATTGACTGAAATGCAAATCTAATCAGATATTTCATCCTTTCAAATTAGGTTGTTTCCAGACTACTCACTATTTATGGCTAATTCTACCGGTTACTTACCAGTATCCTGATTCAAATATTAGACAATCTATATTAACCGGTATAATAAGGTTATGTTCTGGGAAAGGGATTTGTCTTTTCCTAAATTTAATATGTAACCGAAATTCCAGGCTAATTGAGATGTGTATTAAAAATTTAATATATTTACGATGACTCAAAATTAATTTTCATGAGAACCAATTTTTAGTAAATGCAACCAATTAAGTTATAAACAAGTCATTAATAAAATCAAATATCACGGCCATTGGTTGAAATCATACAATACTCTAAAATTATTATCCGGGGAAACGTTACATATTCTAAAAGATATATAAACATCAGGAGGTTCCTTCTGATGTTTTTAATAATTCCCCTTACCGGATTAAGTTTATTTTCGCAGTCCTATGAAATTAATAACTATAATGGACAAACCGTAAATACCTGTGCCGGTACTTTTTATGATAGTGGGGGATCTGGCAACTATACCAACAATGAAAATTATACGGTTACTTTTTGCTCTGACAATGGAGATCCTATCCAATTTGACTTTACTCTTCTGGATATCAGGGCCGGTGATAACTTAATTGTGTATGACGGGCCGGATACAGGATCACCCATTATTGGAACTTATTCCGGTAATCTGTCCGCATTCACGATATATTCATCGGGAACATGCCTTACCTTCAATTTTTCATCAAACCTTATTTTTACCAGGCCAGGGTGGGAAGCAACTATATCTTGCAATCCATGTCCACCTCCGGCAATATCTCCAATATCTCCCTCATTGACAGAGGTATGCGCCGGCACAACTGTGAACTATTCTGTAGATGATCATGCGGGGTCAACTTATAACTGGACTGTCGGTTACGGATCTCCAACCTCCATCACAGGTGGATCCAATAATATTGATGTAACATGGGATCTTCCGGGAGGAGAAACGGGTTTTATTAAAGTTGTAGAGATCAACAGTTGTGGTTCAAAAGATTCTTCTGTATTAACCATCGATATTTATCCATTACCAACAGTTGATTTCTCAGGCTTAAATTCAGATTATTGTATTGACGGTTCTCCCTCAAATCTTACAGGAATTCCCGCCGGTGGAACCTTCAGCGGTCCGGGTATTTCAGGCAACATCTTTACACCATCATTAGCAGGGGCCGGAATTCAAAGTATCATATATACTTATACTGACCCATCTACAACCTGTTCGAATCAGAAGATTTTACAAACCACTGTTCACGATAAGCCAATAATCTCATTTTCAGGCCTTAATGCAACATACGATCGTAGTGACCCGGGTTCAGTGCTGATTGGAAATCCTCTTGGGGGAACTTTTTCAGGGCCAGGGATCTCCGGCATTACATTTACACCTTCAACCGCCGGTATTGGAACTCATACTATTACATATACCCACTCAGATGCCTATTGCACAAATACCTCACAATCAGTAACAACAGTGTCTGACTATGACATTAAAGCCGGTGCAATACTACTCAATAATATAAACT